>NZ_JBLIGN010000014.1:0-49431 GCF_047636915.1 Nonlabens sp.
GCGCAAAGATTTAAATTTCATTTGTAACTAATACAGATTTAAGTCTACCTATAGGTAAAAGTAGGATGATGGAAGTGAACCAAAATAATGAGAAAAACCAGCAACAGCCATTCCAGAAGGCCTATTACCAGTATATGCCTACTGATAATTTAAGCACTTTTGTAACCTTGCATGTGGTAAAGGGGATTCTAACTATTTTATTCTCGTTATTCTTCTTATTTTATATATTTATAGGGTCTGTGCTATCATTTACGCCTGTGGATAATCATGCACACATGCCCTTTAACGTCGCTAGTTTTGTAGTAATAATTGGTGCGGTAGGGTTTTTAATTACAGTTACCATTGGAATACTGACCATATTAGCGGGTAAGTATATCAAGGAGCGACGCAATTATAATTTTATTTTTGCCATCTCTATTCTGAATTGTTTGATAGGTGTGTTGGGAATCATATTGGGTATTTTCACGATTATAGATTTAAATAAACCTCATGTAAAAGCGCAATTTGAACCGGGTTACGACCCACAATATCCTTTTGGTCAGTGAGGTAAACAATTAAGTGCAGTTTTCGCGAATGCTTACTCCATACTCTTGTAACATAATTACAAGAGCGATTGATACATTTAAAAGAGGATAGCAGTACCTTTGCATTCTGAAATAAAATTGATAATGACTTTAGAACAATTCTTAACTGATATCTTATTTAAAGACCTAGACTACAAGGTTACTGAAGAAGGAGTGCAGGTATTCTCATCAGACGCTTTTAGGGAGGTCATTGAGAGAAGTATGAAAAACGGTGTAGGAATCTATCGCGTGCTCGTCTGGAAAAATGACGAGGTAGAAGAAATTCTAACTCATGAGCAATTCCTTAAGAAAGCGACCGATTTAAGATGGGCAAAGACAGCTTATTTTAAATTTGCTAGAGAAGACGCCAGCTATGAGTTTAGCGGTGAGTTCAAAGTATCGGAAAAGCTGTTGCAGCGTGCGGCACTCTTTGTACCTAAGGTCAAGAAGAAGTACGACGAGGAGGAATAAACGCCGCATACCTAATATATATATATATATATATCCAGCTCTAAAGGCTGGATTTTTTTATTTTAATAGGACCTATTAATATCTTTTATAATTTTCAAATGGAGGTGGGTGTGGATCTTCATAAACGTTAAAGTATCCTTAAGATTCAACCATCCAAATAGCGGGTGTCTGAATGTTTTTCCTGTAGGTAAGTCCTTGAGCTTTGTACTGGCGTATTTTACTTTCTTTAGATGTACAAGCAATTCTTCTTTGGTGATTTTATCTTGTGGTAGGGTATGTTGAGGAGCGCAACCTTTTCCTCTAGGAATATAGCCCGTGTTCATAATGATGAATTTAGTCCAGGAAAATTTAGGGTGGTAATCTGAGGGTTTTGAATTTTTTAAAACTTCTGAAATTCCATTCAAAACTTTTAAACTGTGAGCTATATGCCAGTAAGCGCCTTTATTAGAGACAGCACTATAAACCATATCTCCTTTGTTGATAAAGGATTCTAATTTGGCCATTTGTTGGTTCATTTCGAAAAACATCATCGAAAGTTACTGAATTATTAGTACACTTTTAAAATCAGTACGTCTTGTTCTTGAAACTTTATGGTTTCGCCTGCTTTTTTAGCTTTTAAGGCTTGTCCTATTGGAGAAGAAAGGGAAATGGCAAAGCAATCAATTTTATTAACGACAAGTTTACCCATGCCAGCTCCCACATAAAATAAACCAGAAGGTAAAATAACTAGTGCTCCGGGTTCCACATAATTACAGACTTTATCAGGATCGATACGTAGTAATTGATCCAGTATTTTAGAAGTTTCAGCTCGCTGTCTTTTATAGAGCTCCTCCTCATTTTGAATCATGGCTCTACCTGTTTCGTACTTGTCGCCGGCACTGCTTTTAGTTTCATTGCGTTTGGCATCCATTAAAGAATCTAGATTTTCCTCAATAGTGGTCAATCGTTTCCCCACTGTTTCAAGACAGTGTGTGTTGTATGCTTTTTTAAATTCAGCGTAATTGATGGTGCTCATTCTTTAAATGGATGTAAACAGTAAAGGTACTGGTATTGAAACTAATCGATATTAAATTAGAAAAGCCTTTGACTATTTTTGATAAGAGGCTTTTTATGAACTCATTTTTATATAATAAAGGAAGTAACATTGCCTTTGACATGCACAACACCTTTAACAGCAGTGATATTTGTTACAAATACTGGAATAACTCTTCCATTAGCATCGGTAATAGTTACTTCACCAGTTGTATTGATGGTAAATGTGGTTCCTTTAGCTGAAGTTGGCGCTGTACCACCTGTAATGTCCGCTGCTCTAACCACTTTTGTAATAAGTACGTCGTAAGTGAGTATGGCATCTAACGAACTAGCTGTTGAAGTATCTCCATCACCTATGGCCAGTATATTGCCTATAGTGCTCTACCCTGCACTTAGCGGATTCTCAGTGATGAATGCGTCAAAAGAAGAATTAAGCGGCGCAAAAACAGTAAGTGTTGCATCTTCGTCGTTCCCTATATCAATAAGACCTTCTTGACTTTAAGCGGCAACAAGACTTGAAAGAGCTGGGTTGTAAACAGCGAGATCAACCATGTTAAGTAGTGTCAGAACGTCTTCGATTACAAGACAACACCATTATCCACATCTAAATCTACCCATGTTAGGTCAATTTCTGCATCATTGATAAAAATGGCTGTTACTAAAGTGATAAAAGCATCATAAGCAAAGCCCCCAGCATTTGTGGTAGCGGTTTTCACATAAGTCTGAGTAAGACCTGTATTTCTTACTTCGCTGACTAAAACATGATACAATAAAGCATCTCGTTAAAGATGCTTGAGGTGGTACTTTTAATAAAATAGGATTACAGGACTTTACTCTTCCAATAGCGCCTATAATCAGTCAATTTTTCTTTTGATAACTATCGAAACGCATTTCCCCTAAAAATAGAAACGAAGTCCAGCTATGTTTTGGTTTTTTGATCAAGAGAGCGAAAAATAATTCAGATTTTTTAACAACATCTAAAAAGCAAATATTGATTACATAGGTCGTATGACGATATCTAAAGTATGAATGATACCGTTTATAGCGGTAATATTTGCAGGGGTAATGGTAGCTGTTGTCATCGTACCATCTACAAACTGAATTCCTGATGTCGTATTAATCAAATAATTACCGCCAAATAAAGGAGAAATCATAAGACCATTGCTAATATCTCCAGAACGTATGCGATCGTTTCCTACAATGTGGTAGGATAGAACCTCATCTAGGTTCGATATATCAAGAATATCTTGAACTACATTAAATCCGTCTGCAGGATTGAGATTTATCAAATTTTGAAACCCTTCATTATTGGGAGCAAAAAAGGTAAACGGAGCTTGCATGGTTCCAACTTCACTAGATAACAAGCCGTCTAAATTGGTGAGTTCAAGAGCGGTTTGTAAATCATCAAAATCAGGATTTGCAGCGATAAGAGTGGTTATAGTGGGTAACTCTAAAACACGATCTATAATATGCATAACACCGTTATCGACCTCTATGTCTGCGTCTATAACCCCTGCGGTACCATTTAATAAAACAGGAGTTGCAGCCTCTATAAATAAGTCCAGAGACTCCACTTCTTCGTCTTTCCCTAAAGTTTTTACATATCCGTTGCTTATTAACTCCAAAGTCACTTTGGTATTAAGAGCGTGATAGAGTAAAAGCGCTCTTAAGTCAGTTATCGGTATAGCTTCAATACTTGTGAATGCGTTATTGGTAAGGTATAGGTCAAAGGCCGCATCATTAGGAGCAAAAAAAGTGTAATCCCCTGGATTTCCAAAAGTATCATTCAATCCAGTTCTAATTAAAGCAGTCTCTAGAATACTCAAGTCAGAATTTGCAACTGTACGATCTAGTATAGAGTTGTTTCCGGGTATAATATTTCCATTATCATCGTCATCTACACAAGAGGTAAAAAGAACCGCAACTATTGACAATAAAGCAATGGCCCATTTTTTAAGAGTAGTATTCATTTCTTTTTATTTTTTAACCTGCAAAATAACGAAAACATAGCATTTATGTTGCTTGAAAAGCGCTAAAAAACTTTGTGATAATGATAGACAAAGAACTTAAAGCCATAAGAAAAATCTAATCTGTTACCAACTCGTATCGACTGCTCTTATCGTATTTTTGCAGTATGGCAAAAGTAGTAGTAGGACTTTCTGGCGGCGTGGACTCTAGCGTTGCCGCATATTTATTAAAAGAGCAAGGGCATGAAGTGATCGGTTTGTTTATGAAAAACTGGCACGATGATACCGTTACTATAAGCGATGAGTGTCCGTGGTTAGAAGATTCTAACGATGCGATGCTGGTCGCAGATAAGTTGGGGATTCCTTTCCAGACAGTAGATTTGAGCAATCAATATAAAGAACGCATCGTAGATTACATGTTTGACGAGTATGCTCGTGGACGCACACCTAATCCAGATGTGTTGTGCAATCGCGAGATCAAGTTTGATGTGTTTATGGATATTGCGTTAGAATTAGGTGCTGATTTTGTCGCAACAGGTCATTATTGCCAGAAAACAATCAGCATAGAAAACGGTGATGAAATCCATCATTTGATAGGAGGAACAGATGGAAATAAGGATCAAAGTTATTTTCTTTGTCAAGTATCACAAAAGCAACTTGCCAAAACACTTTTCCCGATAGGTCATCTTCTCAAACCTAAAGTGAGAGAAATAGCTGCTGCCCAAGATTTGATTACCGCAGGAAAGAAGGACTCTCAAGGATTGTGTTTTATAGGTAAGGTGCGCTTGCCAGATTTTTTACAACAGCAGTTGCAACCTAAGGTTGGCGATATCGTAGAGATAGCAGCACAAACCAGTCGCGAGAAGATGTTGGAACTTGTTCCTGTAGACTCTGCGGGCAAGGGAAATGACTTGGTTACGCTTTCGCGAAAGCGGAAATACCAACCAGCAGAAGGAAAAATAGTAGGGCAACATCAAGGAGCACATTATTTTACTCGAGGACAACGCAAAGGACTTGCTGTAGGTGGAACACCAGAGCCGCTTTTTGTGATTGAAACAGACGTGGATACCAATACCATATACGTAGGTCAGGGAAAAAAACATCCCGGACTTTACCGTCATGGGCTTTTTGTAACTGCCGCAGAGGTCCACTGGATTAGAGAAGATCTAGAAATAGAAATTGGAGCGACACTGGAAGTAATGGCGCGCATTCGATACCGACAGGCATTAGAAAAAGCTACTTTACACCGTGTAGAAGACGGATTATATGTCATTTTTGATGAGGAGCAAAGTGCTATTTCCCCGGGACAATTTGTGGCGTGGTATCGAGATAATGAGTGTTTGGGTTCTGGAGTGATTGCTTAGTAGAATCAAAAATAAGCCGAAACCTAATTACTATCTGAAAGCTTGTTAAAAAGATAAAAGAGGTATTTACGTTGAAATGAATTTAGGAAAGACTGTGATGCTGGAACAAAGTTTTAACAGTTTTGTGTTGGATTAAATGTAATTTAGTGTTCATGAAAAATTTACTAATAGTATTGATTTGCTTTCTAAGTATATGGGCAAATGCACAAGATTTTCATGCGCTAGTTTACTTTACCGATAAACCCAATACAGTTGCTTCATTAACGAACTTACAGACCATTTTAACTCAACGAGCGATAGATCGCAAAGCGAGACATAACATTCCTATCGATGATAGGGACATGCCTATCAATCAATCCTATGTGGCACAGATAAAATCACAATCGGGCATCAGTTATAAAGCACAATCTAAATGGTTCAATTGCGTGCATGTGGTAGGAGGAACAACCGACATTGACGCACTAGCAAATCTTTCATTTGTTTCCAGTATCGATTACACAGACCCTACTAAAAGTGCCTCAAGAAGTCATCAAGATAAATTTACTAGTACAGTAACGACACCGCTGGTGTACGGTACAGCTAGAAACCAAATAGAAATGATAGGTCTCCATGACTTACACAATACAGGAAATGCTGGTTTAGGAATGTTAATAGCAGTGACAGACTCTGGTTTTCCTAATGTTGATGTAAATTCTGGTTTTGCGCAGTTGCGTGCTAATAACGGAATCGCAGGTGGTTGGGATTTTGTAGACCGCGATGCAACTATTTATGAAGATCATTATCACGGCGCTAGAGTATTGAGTGTGATGGCAGGAAATGATCCAGGTAATTTTGAAGGAACTGCTCCAGATGCTCAGTATTATTTATTCCGCACAGAGGAAGCCTCGCGAGAAACTCCAGCCGAAATGTCTTATTGGGTCCAAGCTGCAGAGCGCGCAGATTCTCTTGGTGTTGATGTCATCAATGTTTCTCTAGGCTATTTAGGATTTGATAACCCGGCAGAGAACTTAGATTACCAAGACATGAACGGTATAACGGCCTTTATTTCCCAAGGTACAAATGTCGCTTTTGAAAAAGGAATTATAGTAGTAACTAGTGCGGGAAACTCTGGTAACACCACAGTTCATCCTTACAATGCCGCTCCAGCAGATGCGTTTGGGGCGTTTTCGATTGGCTCAGTTACTGCTACTGAGGTACAATCTAGCTTTTCCAGTATCGGTCCAACTGTAGATGGTCGCATACGTCCAGATATTGCAGCTCAAGGGAGTGCTACGGCTTCTATTAACGAGTTAGGAAACCTCGTTGGTTCTAGTGGAACCTCCTTCAGCGCGCCCATTATAAGTGGTGCGATGGCCTGTTTAATGCAAGCATTTCCTAATCTTACACCACAGCAAATTATCGATGCCGTGCGGGCCAGTTCAAGCCAAGCCGCGACACCAGATAATTTATTGGGTTACGGAATTCCGGATTTTGGCGCAGCACAACAAACTTTAAGTTCCACAACATTTGCAGAGCAAGATTTTAATTACTATGTCCAGCATAAAAATTTGTTTTTCAATACCGCTCTAGGCGAAAACCTAACATCCTTCCAACTCTACAACTTACAAGGTCAACTCGTTTTTGTTCAAGCTGAAACTCAAGGAGGCTTTATAGACCTCAACCAAGTATCGAGTGGATTGTATCTTTTTAGGATGGATCAGGGGGAGACTACTTATAAGGTTGTGCTTCGATAAAAAACTTATAGTAGATCTTTCGGTAGCAATTTGTTGCTGTTCTGTTAAGATAAGTATCAAGTTTGCTTAGGCTGCACTCTGTCTCCTTTAATTCGGTGGCGCTATACTCATTTGTCATATCAATTCAACAGCTCCTTAGAACCAGCAGCTGACGAGAGGAGTAAAGGGTAATGGAGGAACCTACTAGTGGAAAAGTGATTCAAACAGACATAGATCCTGAAGTTTTGTTTTGCAGCACCTAAAGAAGTCGAGTTTACAGCAATTGATTTTAACTTCCTGACGCAAAATATATGCCTCTATAAATTTTTAGCAAATTGATGAGATTTAGATGATACCGAGACAAATAGGTGGCTTGTCAAATTTAATAAATTATTAAAAAACTTTTTTGTCACTTTCTTTGCCTTTCAGCCTAAGCGAAAGCAGGGTAGTTTGGTATGGACCAAAAGGGATGGACTCGGTACTTTTACCCACTGATTATTCTTAAATTTGCGGCAAGTTTAAATTCAAGCAAGAACTTTCATGTACCAAAACTCCATCACGAAATTATTCAACATTAGATACCCCATTATTCAAGGCGGAATGATTTGGGCAAGTGGACATAAACTGGTAACTGCAGTAAGCAACGCTGGTGGTTTGGGCCTATTAGGCGCTGGATCCATGTATCCAGAAGTGTTGAGAGCACATATTCAAAAAACAAAAGCGGGAACAGATAAGCCTTATGGAGTAAACGTTCCATTGCTGTATACCGATCTAGAAGAAATTTTAGAAATTATTATAGAAGAAAAAGTACCTATCGTTTTCACTAGTGCAGGAAATCCTAAAACCTATACTCAAAGATTAAAAAATGCTGGAATTACTGTCGTGCATGTGGTGAGTTCTGTAAAGTTTGCGCTGAAGTCACAAGAGGCTGGAGTAGACGCCGTCGTTGCTGAAGGTTTTGAAGCTGGAGGACATAATGGTAGAGAAGAATCGACTACGCTCACGCTACTACCACAAGTAGCAAAAGCTATTGATATTCCATTAATTGCTGCAGGAGGAATTGCTTCTGGTCGAGCAATGCTTGCAGCGATGACATTAGGCGCAGATGGAGTGCAAGTGGGAAGTAGATTTGTTGCAACCCATGAAGCGAGCAGTCATATCAATTTTAAAAATGCGGTTGTAGAATCTGGAGAAGGAGCAACGCATTTGACTTTGAAAGAGCTTGCACCTGTGAGAATGATGCGCAATAAATTCTGGAATGATGTTCAAGAACTATATAAAACAGCACCATCACCAGAAGACTTAAAAGTGCTTTTAGGTAGAGCGAGAGCCAAAAAAGGAATGTTTGAAGGAGATATGTATGAAGGGGAGTTAGAAATAGGTCAAATTTGTGGCTTAATAGATGCTATTATTCCTGCTGCTCAAGTAATAGAGGATATGGTTGCCGAATATGAGGAGGCTAGAAAAGACCTTCTAAATAAATCGCTTCATGGCTAGACGGCAAACAGACAGAGAAGAGTTATGGAATGTGATGACTCACGCTTTTGGTTTTTTACTTTTTATAGCAATTGCTATAGCATTATTCTTGAAGGCAGACTGGTCATTAGATTATATGTTACCATCATTATTGGTGTATTGCACATCGCAGCTTTCCTTATATTTCTCCTCAACCGCTTATCACAGAGTAAAGGAAGGTGCTTTAAAGTTTAAACTCAGAAAGGTAGACCATATTTCAATTTATGGCTCTATCGCAGGAACCTACACCCCAGTTTGTTTGATTAGCTTAGAACAGTCAAGCGGTTGGTATATTCTTGCATCTGTCTGGGGAATTGCTTTATTTGGAACCATATGGAAGTTGTTTTTTACGGGTAAGTTTGAAGCTTTCTCTAGTATTCTTTATCTGGTTATGGGTTGGCTTGTAGTTTTTGATTTCGATACTTTAAAAGTCGTATTCAGCTACTTTCAGCTGAACCTCTTGATTACTGGCGGTATCTTCTTTACTGTAGGAATCATATTTTACGCTTGGAACAAACTTTATTTCAACCATGTTATTTGGCACCTATTTGTTTTAGGGGGCAGTTTGAGCCATGCTGCAATGGTTTGGTTTGTGGTAACACCATAGTTTTATGATCACCTTTCCATCTATCGACATCTAAGATAGGTTTGATGTTTTTACTTAAAAAGACATGGAATAAATTAAAGTTGAAAGTATTTCTTATAGCAGATGACACGATAGAAGTTATGAAATTAAGGCGAGCTATCAGCAAGTTCTAATTAGCTCACTAACTCATTGAGGCTAACAATGGAGGAGAAGAGTTATCATTATTAAAGGATAATATTATTCTTCCAGGTATTATCTTTTTAGATCTCAATATGCCGAATATTAACGGGCTTGAGTTTCTAAAAACTCTTATCGAAGATGGTGTGTTAAAATACCTACGGGTATCTCAACTACTTATAATAACCGTAAAGACTTTCTGACTTGTTATCCAACAGGAATTGTTAGTTTTATACGTATGCCTTTAAAACACAAGCATCATGTCAATCGAATTGCAGCAGCTATGAATACTGGAGTATGAATGAATTTATAAGGGTATCGCAAAAGCGCAGTCTCTTAACAAGTTTTTAGGCTTAATAACAAATACACTTAGCCCATAAATGTTAAACGAAAATGTTAATGATTGGAATTTATCTTTTAAAAACCCTATGCTTAAGAGAACATATGACGGACTAGAAATGTAAATCCACAGCAAACTTTACAAACAAAATTATAGGTTATCTGATCACCGATTTTTTTATTGATATAGAGCATCTTTTTAATTACAGATGACATGGTGTTTTGTGCTTGTTAAATCAATTTGGTGACTTTTTAATGATGCTTTTTTGACCAGAAATAAAATTCACACCGCTTTACATATGATGTATACAAATTTTGAACCTTCGGTAAAACATGAATAATCACTTTCAATCTTTAAGTGACTTTTTATCTCGCCATCTACATAGTTTTATCAACATATAAACGGATGTACCGCGTATGTGAAAATCTTAAAATTGTCTTTATTGGATAGAACCTTTTAGACTCGTAATTAATCTTTTTATAACTTAGGGGTAGATCATTCTTTTCTGCTAATTCAATAGGGTAAACCATTTTTTAACTAAGGACTTTTCCCAACTCGATAACTCTTAATGAGTCCAATTGATTTAACAGAGAATCAGAAAGAAATATGGATCATGTTTTTGTCACTGTTTTTAAAATTAAACTTTATCAACAAGTTTTATTTGACATTTCAAGAGGCTCATAAATATAATTTTATTTTGTAAAATTTTTCAAATCCTCTTAATAATCCACCTTTAGGATAGTTATTATGGAATACATTAGATTAGGATCAAAAGTTTTATTCCATAAGTTCAAAATACCTTTTGATTTTAAACCTTTTCTGATTTTCTTTTGAAATTTACCTCAAACACATATGGTAAGACGAGAGCAAAATGATCGAAAAAACCAGTTATCAGCAATTCTGTTTAGTGACTTAACTTCTTTTTTTAAAATACTTAAAAATCATACAGTTTAATTGTGCGGAATATGTTTATGAACTGGAATCGTAAAATCAATTATTCTTTATGAACGCTGATGTTGACATTTGGATACAAGAGTAAATAAGACTTGAGATAACAGATTCATATTACTCCTTAGCGGCCATTTTAGAGTTTGATCTAAATTTGATCGAATGAGGATTAAAGGGTCAATTGTTGGGCAATGCAAAAGTTGTTTTTGAAAAATATGTTTCCGTGGGAGAATGATAGGACTGTATAATGAAAAAACGGAGTTAATGATTTCGAAGACTAAAAGGAACCGCCACTGATTCTTTATTTTTCATTAGACGAAGTGTCACAAATCATCACTTATATCAAATAGTCTACTATCTTTTAAAAGTTCTTTGCGTGCTGGCTGTTCTTAAAAAGTTCTTCTTTAACTTCATCATTCCATTTTATCTGTAATTTTCTTATTAAACCGTGCTTGGTCTCTAGATCATAAGCATTTTGAGTTTGCTTACGTTGTTTTTCAAACCTCTTAAATATAAAGTCAATTTCTTTTTTAGGGTTTTTCTGCGGTACATATCTCTTATAAGCGGCTCTTAATTTACGGGCATACAATTCTGATATATCCCAATGCAGCTGCTCATGTTGTAAAAGATTAGGATTATTTTCATTTATGTTTTTTTTCCAGCTCAATTGTGGATAAAAGTAACTCTCCACTTGAATATTAAATACTCGCTTACTATTTATTGTTTCGCTTGAAAAGGTATACCCTATACCACTATTTACACTAGCAGAGTTCTGTATATTCTTAGGTGGGACACTTTTAAAGTCTTTCCAAGATAATTGAGAACGTTCTTGATAGGTGAATCGTTCTACTGGATCTTTATTTATAAATAAAAGTGATAATATACAAAAAAGGAACAGTTTCATTTACTCCCAGTTAAAGATGATATTCTTTACAATTGTTGGGTGTAAGCTATTGAGAACAGGGCAAGTATTTGCCACACGTTCTAAAATTAGTTGAGTTCTTTGATCGCAATTACCCTGAATGTTTAATTGTATATCTATTTGAGAAATACGTCTTGGGTCTACTGTCATGTGTTTAGTTACTTTTGCGGTACTACCAGTAAGGTCATTCTGCATTTCTGTAGCTTTTATTGCCATTACGGTAAGCATACAACTAGCCACCGCAGTTGCCACTGTATCGGTAGGAGAAAAAGCTTCTCCTTTTCCATTATTATCTAAAGGAGCATCTGTAATAAACGAATCATTACTTTTTAAATGCGTTGATTCGCATCTTAAATTACCTTGATAGGTTACAATTGATGTCATTATTTAAGTTTTTCATTTAGCATTGTGAGATCTAGCTCTTTAATGGTCAAATCTTTTTGATACTGTAAAATATATACAGCATCATTATAAAATCCGGATAGAAATTCTTTCGAATAATCAAATTTATTTTCTGTCATTACTGTCTGCCCATTTTTCATGGCACTTTCATATAAATCAGATGCGCTAGCTTGTCTTAGAATTATATCCAGAGTAACATCAAATCCTCTGGTCGCAAATGCATTAGGAGTTATGTTATGAATAGAATAATAGGTGTCTATAAAAGAGTTTTTATGGTCACTTTCTTTAAACATGCGTGGAAATATATAATTAAGTCTCGCTAGCTTCGTATTAGATAATTCCATCTTTTCATAATTCTCTAATCCAAACATAGTTATCCTATGCGTCGTCACCTTAGCAGAATAGCTTGAAACTGCGACTTTAATGAGACCCTCATTATTTGTCGCCAGTATTACTACATTTTCAATATCTGACTTTAATAAATTTATGCATTCAATGTTGGTAATGTAATTTTTCTTATCATCAGGAATCAAAATAGTTGCCTTAGGTAAGAGCGTGGCAAACTCGTTTTTAAGTTCTAAGTTGTCATTATCAGTTATAAGGATCACATGTTTACCAGCGGCATAGGCAACTAGATACTCTTTGAGTTGAGTTTTAAGAATAGCGTCATCAGGTCTCGCTTGGAACAAGTTGCGGTATAATCTTACATTTGTATTAGTCAGCGGTGAAATAACAGGAACGTTACTACCTTTTAGTTTTTTAGCGGTCTCGACAACATTATTAGACACTAATGGACCTATAACTACATTGTAATCTGAAAAGTCGGTTGCATCGAGAATACTTTTAGTAGTTTGGAGGCTCTTTTGAGTGTCAAAAATGTCATAATCTACAGGAATCCCTATTGTATTTGCACTATCGATAGCAATCTTTAAACCACTGTAAAAGTCCAAAGCAATACGCATGGTTTTATCCGATTTTAAGTTATCCTTATCGATGTTGATCTCGTCTATTTTTTGCAATGAAAAAGGGAGCATAATTGCAAGACGTTGTCTTTTAAAGTTCCTCAAACTATCTACTAAATTTGCGGTGACAGAGATCTTTGTTTTTACTGCTATTAGCTCCCTATAATTCGGATTAGGAATCACGATTGTCATTCCCTTTTTGAGTCCGTTCTTTAATTCTGGATTCATTGACAGCAAGGAATCTTCGCTCATACGAGCTATTTTTTTAAGAGAATACATGCCCATCTTTTTAGGAATTACATATTCTATAAACTGATTATTATCTATCGGCGCACTTACTACATCATTTGGTTTAACCGTGTTTATTTTTTTTGGAACATTCAATATCATTCCAGGTTTTAAATCCTTTACATTTGGATTGAGTTTTTGAAGAGAATCGGTTTTAATACCATATTTTAGGGCTATGCGATACATTCCCTCAGAAGGTTGAACCAAGTATGTACCATTCGGTAATTTACTAAGGACTGGGAGAGATTCTTTAGTTTCGACTTCTTTAACAGCTGTTATAAGTTCTTCAAAAACAGGAATTTTAATTCGGTCTCCTTTTTTCAATGGATTAGAATACAATTCTTTATTGGCTTCCTTTATGTCAAGCTCTGTAATGGCATACTTTTTAGAAAGGCTGTAAAGTGTTTCTTTTCGGCGTACTCGATGTTTATTATATTTCTTTATCCTACGCTGCGTAAGAACTTCACTTTGTGCCGGTATCAAAAGTACCTGACCATATTTCAACCCTGATTTTAAATCTGGATTGAGTTCTAACAATTGTTGAGAAGTGACTTTATACTTATTTGAAAGAGTATAAATAGTTTCTCCTTGTTCTACTATGTGTTGTTTGTAATTTTGTATGAATGTGGCTTCTGCTTTCGCGAAAGCGAAACACATACAAACTATAAATAATATATTTTTCATACTGTTATTATTCCCATTCTATTGTTGCTGGTGGTTTTGAACTGATGTCATATACCACTCTATTAACGCCTTTTACTTTGTTTATTATCTCATTACTTGTTGCCTGCAAGAATTCATAAGGTAAATTTACCCAGTCTGCTGTCATTCCATCGGTACTTTCTACAGCTCTTAGGGCGACACATTTTTCGTATGTACGTTCATCTCCCATTACTCCTACACTATTTACAGGTAACAAAATCGCACCCGCTTGCCATACCTTATCGTATAAGTCCCATTTTTTTAGGTTATTGATAAATACAGCGTCTACTTCTTGTAGCATACTCACTTTTTCTGGAGTAATATCTCCTAGTATACGTATCGCAAGCCCAGGACCAGGAAAAGGGTGCCTTCCTAATAGCTCGGCAGCCATTCCCATAGACTTTCCTACTCTACGTACTTCATCTTTGAATAATGCTTTGAGAGGCTCTACAATTTTGAGCTTCATGAAATCTGGTAAACCACCTACATTATGGTGTGATTTAATAGTTGCGCTAGGACCACCAGTCGCACTTACACTTTCTATAACATCAGGATAAATAGTCCCTTGGGCGAGCCAAGTTACATTTTTAACCTCATGTGCCTCATCATCAAATACTTCAATGAATACACGACCTATTGCTTTACGTTTCAATTCTGGATCGCTTTCTCCAGCGAGGGCATCCATAAACCGTGCCGAAGCATCAACTCCTTTTACATTTAGACCCATACCTTCATACTGTTGGAGTACTTGAGTATATTCATCTTTACGCAATAGGCCGTTATTTACAAATATGCAATACAAGTTTTTACCGATTGCTTTGTGTAATAACATAGCCGCAACAGAAGAATCTACGCCGCCAGAAAGACCTAAAACTACACGGTCACTACCTATTTGGTTTTTTAGAGTATCTACGCTTTCTTCTACAAAACTGTCTGGAGTCCAGTCTGCCGTTACTTTTGCAATCTTGACAAGAAAATTTTCTAATAATTTTTTTCCGTCTTTAGTGTGATACACTTCTGGATGGAACTGGATGGCATAAGTTTTTTCACCCTCTATTTTATAAGCCGCATTTTCAACATCATGTGTGCTGGCAAGAAGTTTCCCATGTGTAGGTAATTTCTTGATGGTATCACTGTGACTCATCCACACTTGACTTCCTCTTTGTATACCTTCTAAGAAAGGATCTTCCTTAACAAAGGAAAGATGTGCACGTCCATATTCTCTTGTGCTGGAAGCTCCTACTTCTCCACCGTCAAAATGAGCTAGATATTGGGCACCGTAACAAACACCTAAAAGCGGCGTTTTACCTCTTATTCCTTTTAAGTCTATATGAAAAGCTTTCTCAGAGCGAACTGACATAGGACTTCCTGAAAGAATTATTGCTTTATAAGAATCTAAGTTAGCTGGAACTTTATTGAAGGGATGGATTTCAGAATAGATGTTTAATTCTCTTACTCTGCGCGCGATTAATTGCGTGTATTGTGATCCAAAATCTAATATTAATATCTTGTCATGTTGCATGGACAAATTTACTTTTTTAAAAACTAAAGAATAGATATATAAAACACTTTTGTTAACGTGTTTTCAAATAAAAATTTAAATCATGAACTGTATCGAAAAGCACTTTTTTTTAAAGCGTAACAATTGTAAATCTTAAATCCAATGGATCGATATTTTCTTTAATCTTGTCTATAAATTCAGAGCCATATTCCTGATAGAAATAAGAAAAGTTGAGGTGTCTTTCTTGTAGGCTATCGTTAGGGAAAAGCTCTTTTTTTAATTTTAATACTCTCTCTAAATGATCTTCTAACTTGCGTTTTTGTGCTTTTAAAAGTCTTTTTTCAAGATGTGCTAGTCCTTTAATTTGTTTGTGTTCTTGAGCATTAACCGCGTTTTCAAAAGAAGGGTCTGTTTTTTGAGCAATCTCATAAAGATTTTCAAATTGTTTTTTCAAATGTTCTTTTTCATCAGAAAAATCAATTTTTATCTCACTTATTTTATAGGTGAGTAAACTGGTGAGTTCATGGTCTTTTTTAAAGAAATCCCAAATAGACAATTGTAGCTTTTCTACTTTTTCTAACTGTTTTGAAGTAACTAACAATGCCGAATTGCGCAGTAGAAGCATCGGGAAAGTTACTTTTTGAGAGTCAAAATAGTCTTTTAATTCTAACCAATACGCCATCTCGCCGCCGCCACCTATGTAGCAAAGATTAGGTAAAATGACTTCTTGATAAAGAGGTCTCATGATCACATTGGGCGAGAAACGCTCTGGATGATTTTCCAGCTCTTGACAGATTTCTTCTGGGGTAAAAGAAGTTTCTTCCTGATCTATGTGATAGACGCCATCCTTTTCTATAATGCGTTTGCGGTAGGCATCTGTGAGGTAAAATAAATTGATCTCTCTAGGGTTCACCTGTACCTTGTATCTCGCTGGCCAGGACTCTAGTGTTCTACTAACCGCGTTAAAACTGCTCTGTAAAACTAATTCCTCTTTAAAATAAGGAATAGCTAGGGACTTTAATTGCTTGTCATCTGCATCTAGAATAACTAGGCCATCATTTTTAAATAGTTCATGAGCGATTACTCTTGTAGCATCAGCCAGATTTGCGTTTTTTAAATATCCTTTTTCAAAAAGCTCAATGACCTTTACAGCATGATCATGTTTTCCTAAAAGACCTCTAAAAACGTTTAAAACTTCTTCGAGACCTTTAGTGGATAGTCTACCAACGCCACCGCTAGAATCTCGATTATAAACTACTTTCTTATTTCCATAATTAAAATATTGTATTTCTTCAAAGTCATGATCTTCTGTTGCCATCCAATAAATGGGAACAAAATTGTAATCAGGATAAGTCTGCTGAAGTTTTCTACATAAATTAATGGTAGAAATAATTTTATATAAAAAGTACAAGGGACCGGTAAATAAATTGAGCTGGTGCCCGGTTGTTACCGTAAATGTGTTTTGGTCTTTAAGTAAATTTATATTTTTTAAACTGGTTTCATTATCGGCAATATTTTCATACTGTCTTTGAAGTACATCAGTTAATACGGTTCTTTTAATGGGACTGTCTTTCCATTCTAATTGTTTCTCTAAAATCTGTGCCTCAAAATTCTCCAATCTAGGGAACCTATGGTACATTGATTTCAAATGATCTTTTTCATCAAGGTAGTTTGACATTAATTCAGTAAAATACCTGATGTGCTGATAAGGTTGATGGTTCGAACTCATTGATTTATGATCTGATTAAAGATAGGAGTTGAATTGTAAAGTATATCCTAATGTTTTAAGTAAGGTATATGGTGGTATGGGTTCCGCTTTGGCCCAGAGCTATTCCAGAAAAGCTTCCATTTATGATAACGTGGAAAGCAAGACGCTTCGTCTATTGGTAGTTCAAATTATTTAAAATCTGTTTTATCTTGGTTTTAAGGTCTTCTCCTGTATCATAAATCATTTGCTCATTAGATGGGAAAATAACCGCTTGGGGATTTATTGTCTCTAAATAGGAATCATCAAGAGCCCTTTTATCTCCATAAACTGCACCGTAAATATAGGAAAATACATAATTACTACTCACAGGAAAGCGATCTCCTATTTGAAGTGTTCTGTTATCGGTTAATTGTACTACTGCACTAATATTAGCTTCTTTTAATTGTGTGTTTTGAATTACATTTGCTTTTATAGTTACTAATTTATCTGTCTTAATATCATTTCCTAAGCTATCTTTTTTTACGTTGTTATTTGAATCGTATTCATAGATAAAACCGTCCTTGATTTGTTTTTCTTTGATTAATTCTTTTTGAGCAACTTGTTCTGGAGAAATAAATATTCCATCGATTATTATATTTAGATCATAGTCGTAAACCAGGCTGTAGATTTTTTTATTATGAAACTGTGTCCATGGAACGTTGATTCCATAGGTAGAAAATTTAAGTAATTCTTCTTCGAGTCTTTTAGGTAAAACCTTTTCCGATTGATTATCTAGGTCAACAAGAATATAATGGGTACCTTTTTCTAAGGCTTTTTGCAGTAAAACACGAGTATCCTTAAAATTAGGGTTTATTTTATCTAAGTATTTTAAATCGTCATACACATTTCTAGACTCCAAAGTGTTGGCTGTTGCCAGCATTGCCGTTGAAGTACTGAGCAAGTAATCACTCAGAGTAGTTCTTGAATCTATGATTTTCGCATTATAATCTTGGAACGTAAAACTTGCTTCTCGATTTTCTTTTTGCAATTTAAGCGGCAACAATGGACGTATTTTATTTTGACGTCTATCCATCCTTAAATAACACTCATAAATAGATTCTAAGACGGAAGGGTTGGGATCTAATTGCCATCTTTTCAATGCTACTTGATCTTGTGCTACTGCTTTTTTATAAGCCTGTTCCAAAAGAGGAATATACTCTTGGTTTCGTTTAGAGTTCTTGCCGTCTACTAACTCCTCTACTGAAATATTAATGGCTTGATCATATGAACCTTGATTGATTGCAGTTTCTGTTTTTTTAATACTTCCACAAGAGGTAAATAAAATAAAAGCGAACAGAGCAATTGATAACTGTTTCATTTATTTGGTCTTAGGTTTATAATACGGTAAAATTTTATTAGAAACCTCACCAAAGCCTATTCTTATCTCTCCTTTATGACAATATCCTCTCATTGTTACGGTATCATAATCTTCAATAAACTTACGCTCTGAACCATCATTAAGCTTTACGGGCTTTTCACCTCTCCAACTTAATTCTAACATAGAACCATAAGAATCTGGCGTAGGACCAGAAATTGTGCCACTGCCCATTAAATCTCCGCTATTAACTGGGCAACCGTTAACTGTGTGGTGTGCCAGCTGCTGAGAGATATTCCAGTAAAGATGTTTAAAATTTGATTTACACACGGTAGTAGGCCTCCCTTGTTGTGGTGTAATATCCACCTCTAGATGGATGTCAAAACTGCTATTCTTTTTTGAGTCTAGATAATCGAGTACTGGCTTTTCTCTTTTTGGACTTTCTGTTCTAAACGGCTCTAAGGCTTCTAAGGTTACTATCCAAGGTGATATTGAGCTTGCAAAACTCTTGGCTAAAAAAGGACCTAGTGGTACATATTCCCATTTCTGTATATCTCTTGCACTCCAGTCATTCAGCATGACCATACCAAAAATGTATTTTTCTGCTTCATCTACGGGGATAGGATGGCCTAAATTATTGGCATCCGTTGTTATAAAGGCCATTTCTAACTCAAAATCGACAAGTTTGGACGGTCCAAAAACAGGCTGATCTGCACCTGCTGGTAAGGTTTGTCCTTGTGGCCTATGAATAGGTATATGAGATGGTATAATAGAACTGGACCTACCGTGATACGCTACGGGCATATGCAACCAGTTTGGGAGAAGTGCATTATCTGGATCTCTGAACATGGTTCCCACGTTTGTAGCATGTTCCTTACTGCTATAAAAGTCAGTATAGTCACCTATTAAAACAGGTAATTGCATTTCTACCTCGTCCATTGCAAAAATAATTCTGTCTCTATGTTCTTTATGATCTCTTAATTCTGGATTACTTTTATTGAAAATGTCTCCTATTCTGTTTCTAACCAGTCGCCAGGTTTTGTTGCCATCAGAGATAAAATCATTTAAGGTATTTTGCATGAACATATCATCGGTTAATGGCACCATGCTGAAGTAACCCATTTCTTGAAGTGCCCCTAAATCAATGGCGTAATCACCTATCCTTGTACCGATCGTAATCACATTATCTCTGGTTAAGAAAACACCGAAGGGTATGTTTTGAATAGGGAAATGAGTATCATTATTGTATCCTATCCATGAGCTTCTTTTGGGGTCATTTGTTTTATTGGGCATCTCTAATTGATTTCTTGTTAAAAAATATAGCCAAATATATCATATAAGAATTGGATGCTGGCATGTGTAGCTTACTTTTGTGATCTAAACTCTAATCCATGACTCACACAGACCAAGAAATATTCGATCTAATTGAAAAAGAGAGGATTCGTCAAACACAAGGCATAGAATTAATTGCTAGTGAAAATTATGTAAGTGATGATGTTTTGGCAGCTGCTGGCTCTATCCTTACTAACAAATATGCAGAAGGTTATCCAGGAAAAAGATACTATGGAGGCTGTGAAATTGTTGATCAAATTGAGAACATAGCTATTGAAAGAGGTAAAGAGCTATTTAATGCCGAGTATGTAAATGTGCAACCTCACTCCGGAAGTCAAGCCAATACAGCTGTATATCATGCCTGTTTAAATCCTGGAGATAAAATATTGGGATTTGATTTATCCCATGGAGGTCATTTAACTCATGGGTCACCAGTCAATTTTTCTGGAAAAATTTATAAAAATTCGTTTTACGGTGTTGAAAAAGAAACGGGTCGTTTGAATTATGATAATATTGAAGAAATTGCTTTAAGAGAGCAACCTAAATTAATTATCGCAGGAGCATCGGCTTACAGCCGTGAAATAGACTACAAAAGATTTCGAGAAATTGCAGATAAGGTGAATGCTATCTTATTGGCAGACATTGCACATCCATCAGGTCTCATATCTAAAGGTATATTGATGGACGCGATACCTCATGCACATGTCTGTACCACCACTACTCACAAAACACTTAGAGGACCTAGAGGAGGATTAATTATCATGGGCAAGGATTTTGATAACCCTTTTGGACAAAAATTAAAAAATGGCAAGCTAAAAAAGATGTCAAGCTTGTTAAACAGTGGGGTGTTTCCTGGTAATCAAGGAGGACCACTAGAACACATAATTGCCGCTAAGGCGATTGCATTTAAGGAAGCTCTATCTGACGATTTTTTACATTATATAGTGCAAGTTAAAAAGAACGCACAAGTAATGGCAGAGGAACTGGTAAAGAGAGATTATCATATTATTTCAGGTGGAACTGATAATCACATGATGCTCATAGACCTTAGGAATAAAAATATTACGGGAAAAGAAGCTGAAGAGCTGTTGGGTGAAATACAAGTTACCGTAAACAAAAACATGGTCCCTTTTGATACAGAATCTCCTTTTGTTACTAGTGGTATTAGAATAGGCACGGCAGCTATTACGACAAGAGGGTTTAAAGAGCATCACATGATCAAGATAGTAGATATCATCGATAGATGCATTAATAACAGGGATCAATCAAATCTAGAAGTATTGACTAAAGAAGTTGTTCAACTAACAAAAGGTTATCCGTTGTTTCAGGTAAGCAAAAAAATGAACGAAGAGCACGTCACTGTCTGATTAAATATTTTAAAAGCGAGATCACTTTAAAAGTTTTCTCGTTTTACCCAATTTTGGTTTTTCAATAAATTCTAGTATATAAACAAAAGCAATTGCTTAAAAAAATGCCTTAAAATCAAGTTGGTATAAACGGCACAGCTTTAATTTCATAAATGCCCAAACATTAGTATGTTACTTTCCTCGTGTGGTTATATACATATCTACAAAAAGGCGTTGTAAAATTTATTACATTTATAGCAATTATGTTGAGGCGTTTTACGCAACACGCTTTCGCGAAAGCGTAATATGTAAATTATTGACGCATAATTTTAACGTATATAAAAATTTTAAGGTCAAATAGGTTCTTTAAAGAATAACATAGAGTTATCACCTTTTTATCTTATCATTACGTCAGAAAATTTTAAAACATGTATCATAATTATCGGTTATGGATCGCTGTGCTTCTATTTAGTTTAAGTACAGTAACACCATTAATAGCACAGAAAAACAAATCTTCATGGACATCGATAGCTGCATCCCAGTTACAAAGTGATCCATTATGGTCTAGAAAAACGGAAGCATCCATAGCTTCGTTTTACAGAGTTGATCTCAATTTATTGAAAAGTCAATTGACAAATGCACCTCAAAGAGGCTTAATTTCTGGATTATCTACCACAATTATAGAATACCCAACTTCTAATGGTATCGAGTTTTTTAGAGTAAAAGAAGCTAGTGTAATGGCTACTGAATTACAAGCTACATATTCTGATTTTAGATCCTATGTAGGTCAGAGCGTCAGCGATCCTACAAATCAAATTAGGTTTTCTCTCACGTCTCAAGGATTTCACGGAATGATGTTTTCCTCAAAATTAGGAATGCAGTTTGTTGATTCTTATACACTGGATAACTCATCAGTGATCGTGTATAAGAAAGATGATCTTATAGATTATGGTGAACGATGGGAGTGTCATTTAGAAGACGTTCTGGAGTTAGATCAACGATTTATAGGTCCCGTATCATTTACGGAATTGAAAAATGCCAATGATGGTGTTTTAAGAAATTTTAGACTGGCTGTTTCTACTACGGTAGAATATTCAGACTTTCATTGGAATAGAGCTGGCGTTGCGGCAACTGCTTCAGATGCCGATAAGAAAATGGCTGTCATGGCTGCTATGATCATTACCATAACTAGAAATAATTTTATCTATGAACGTGATTTAGGTATTACCATGATCTTTGTAGCAAATAGCGATTTGCTCATTTCTATAGGTACTGACAATTTTTCAAATACTAATCCTGGATTAATTTTAGGAGAGAATCAATCTTTTATAGATGGGACAATAGGTTTTGGTAGTTATGATATAGGGCATATTTTTTCTACAGGAGGTGGTGGTTTAGCATCTTTATCTTCACCCTGTTCTAGTAGAAAAGCGCAAGGAGTAACGGGAAGAGCGGCACCCGTAGGGGATCCTTTTGATATTGACTTTGTGGCACATGAACTAGGTCACCAATTTGGTGCACCACACACTTTCAATGGAGATGCCTCAAACTGTGCTGGTGGTAATAGATCTGCAAACAATGCCTTTGAACCCGGTAGCGGCTCAACTATTATGGCTTATGCAGGGATTTGTCCACCGCAAAACATACAGAATAATAGTGATTCCTATTTTCATGTAGGAAGTCTTGTTGATATATTCAATAATATTTCGGCAGGAGTGAGCACATGTGCACAGCAAGTCACCACTGGTAATACTGCACCAGTAGCAATAGCAGATTCAAATTATACCATACCTAGAAATACCCCTTATCGATTAAGAGGTAATTCAACAGATCCAGATGGGACATCAACTCATACCTATACTTGGGAGCAATACGATCTGAGTACTATAACTGGGTTTCCACAAGAAAATAATGCTTCTGGACCGATGGTAAGGTCTTTTGAAGGAACTTCAAGTAAGGTCAGATACATTCCTAGATTAGAGGACGTTCTTAACAGTGGTGGGAACTCTACACCTTGGGAAAAACTTTCTTCTGTAAGTCGTTCTCAAAGTTTCAGGCTAACCGTGCGAGATAATGACCCTAGAGGCGGACAAACCAATTTTGACCAGATGATCGTTCAAGTAAATGAAAATGCGGGTCCATTTCGAGTTACATCTCAAAGCAATACTGGAACGGTATGGTTACCTAATACGATAGAAAATATCATCTGGGATGTTGCAGGAACAGATGGTAATTCTGTCAACTCCAGTAATGTGAATATTTTATTATCCACAGATGGTGGGCTTAACTTTGACGCGATATTAGCTTCAAATGTACCCAATACTGGTAATTATGCTTTAACTGTTCCGGCTGGGATAGTATCTCCTAACTGTAGATTAATGGTAGAAGGGTCTGGAAATATATTTTATGCGGTCAACAGTATGGTTTTTAATATAAACGCAAATATCCAAACAGTATGTAACACCTACCAGTCCGGGGTATTGGCACTTAATATTCCAGATAACAATAGCGCTGGTATAACCTCTTCTATTAATGTGCCATTAACTGAAAATATCGCAAGTATTAAACTAGGCGTAGATATATCACATAATTATATCCAGGATATGATTATAGGTATTTCAGATCCATCATCTAATAACTTTGCACTAGCTTGGAATAGGTTATGTGCCAATCAGAATGATCTAGATGCAAGCTTTGAGGATGGAGCTGGGACCGTATTGTGTAGGCAGCCTACAGTTGGTAATTTTAATCCTTCATCTACTTTTTCAGTTTTTGAAAATTTGCCAGCAAATGGCAATTGGACTTTAAGTGTTTCAGATAACGCAGCTCTAGATTCAGGAGTGATAAATAGTTGGTATATGGAAGTTTGTGTAAATGTAATAACTCCTTTAAGTAATGATTCATTTGAAATAGATAACCTTTCTATTTATCCAAATCCTAATAACGGTAATTTTAACATCGTGTTTGACAATGCCGTTAGTGATAAAGTAGCCATAAGCGTTTTTGATCTCGGTGGTAGATCTGTTTATACAAATTCTTTTGAAGTCTCTTCAGTGTTCAATCAAAATATTAATTTAAACGCTGTCTCTCAAGGGGTATACTTAGTTCGCATAGTTGACGGAAATCGAATGATTACTCAAAAGATAATTGTTAAATAATGCTATTAAATTGGAATATTGATGGGTAGTTAAAGTAGCGATTTATAAAGTTTTAAAAGCCAGTAGTTCGTTACTGGCTTTTTTATATCCAAAACATATAACTTTTGGAATTTTTAATCTTTCTTTTTCCTTTTCTTTCAATTAAATTTTGCCCATCAAGACGTGATTGGGATTAAATTTTCGCCATTATTAAGAAAAAATATATTTCTAAAGTCCTAGAAAACGAACATTGATTGGGTTCACAAACGTTCATTTCTTTTTTCGATTAGAAAACTATCGTTTCTCTTATGCAAAATACCTACTTTTGCATCTGTTTTTAAAACACTTAAAACAGAACTATGGCACATGCAAAGTACATATTTGTAACTGGTGGAGTTACCTCTTCCTTAGGGAAAGGAATTATCGCAGCTTCCCTTGCAAAGTTACTTCAAGCCAGAGGCTTAAGAGTAACTATCCAAAAACTAGATCCTTACATAAATGTTGATCCAGGGACACTCAATCCTTACGAGCATGGAGAATGCTATGTAACAGAAGATGGTGCAGAGACCGATTTAGATTTAGGACATTACGAGCGTTTTTTGAACGTAAATACTTCTCAAGCTAATAATGTGACTACAGGAAGAATCTATCAGAGTGTTATTCAGAAGGAAAGACGTGGTGAGTTTTTGGGTAAAACAGTACAAGTAATACCTCATATTACCGACGAGATCAAAGAAAGAATTCAGATCCTTGGTAAATCTGGGGATTATGATGTTGTGATTACAGAGATAGGTGGAACAGTAGGTGATATTGAATCCTTACCTTATATAGAAAGTGTGAGACAGCTTCAGTGGGAATTAGGAGAATACAATTCTCTGGTGATTCATTTAACTTTAATCCCTTATTTAAGAGCTGCGGGGGAGCTGAAGACCAAGCCTACACAGCATAGCGTAAAAACGCTTATGGAAAGTGGCGTGCAGGCAGATATATTGGTGTGCCGTACAGAGTACGAACTCTCTGATGAGATACGCACAAAGCTGGCGCGTTTTTGCAATGTTAAGCAAGAAGCAGTTATTCAATCTATTGATGTAGAAACTATCTACGATGTTCCCAACAAAATGCTGTTAGAAGGATTAGATCGTGTGGTTATTAAAAACCTTAAAATTGATACAAAAGATCAACCAGATTTAAGGACCTGGAATGAATTTGTACAAAGACATAAAAATCCTAAAAGTACTGTAACCATTGGGTTAATAGGGAAATATGTCGAGTTGCAGGACTCTTACAAATCCATACTCGAAGCCTTTATTCACTCAGGAGCTGCAAATGAAGTTAAAGTAAAGATTGAATCTATACACAGTGAATATTTAGAGATTGAAAATGTAAAGAAAAAATTATCTCATCTTGATGCGGTTCTTGTTGCACCAGGTTTTGGAGAACGCGGGATAGAAGGGAAAATAGAGGCAGTGCGCTACGCTAGAGAGAATAAATTACCGTTTTTTGGTATCTGTTTAGGAATGCAAATGGCAGTAATTGAATATTCTCGTAACGTTTTAGGTATTGCAGACTCTAACTCCATAGAAATGGATCAGAAGACGTTGAATCCCGTGATTTCTTTAATGGAAGATCAAAAGAACCTTATGAATATGGGAGGAACTATGCGCCTCGGTGCTTGGGATTGTGAATTAGTGGGTGGAAAGATCAAAGAGATTTACGGTAGTAATAAGATTAGCGAGCGTCACAGACATCGTTATGAATATAACAATGAATACAGGGAACAATTAGAAGGATCTGGTTTAAAAACGACTGGAATTAATCCGGAATCCAATTTGGTAGAAACTATTGAAGTAGAAGATCATCCTTGGTTTATAGGGGTTCAATACCATCCAGAATATAAAAGTACCGTGGCCACACCACATCCATTATTTACCTCTTTTGTAAAAGCAGCAGCTGCCTATAAATTGAAAAAGAATACGACATAAGAGGTGATTTCTTCTATCTTTTGGAGAAAAGAAGATTACACAGCACTTGTTGCGCTACCAGATTTAAAACAATATAGAATTAGTACTAAGTAAATTAATCGCCCCAGTGGGCAGAAGTATGGAAGAGAAAAAGACGGATTGGAAAAGTATGCTAGGATTTGCCCTAATTTTAGGGATTGTCGGGTTTATGCTTATAAGAAATCAAGAAGAAAATAGAGTAGTCGAGCAAAGTACAGAAGGCACAGAAGTTGCTGATGAAATTTTATCTCCTGTAATATCTGTGAAAGAGGCCCTCTCAAACACACCTGTTGCATCTCAAGGTGAAGTCCTTTTATTTAGCAATAAGTTGGTGGCTTTTAAAATTAATACTAGAGGAGCATTGATAAATGAAGCCTTGTTAAAAAGTTTCAAAACGTATGATTCATTACCAGTTTACTTGGTAAAAGGCGGTGACCATCAATTTGACCTAGAATTCATGACTAAGGATGGGCGTAAAGTACATACTAAAGACATGATTTTTACCCCTACAACATCTCAAAATGCAGGCAACCAAGTGTTAAGTCTAAAGACAGATTTAGGGAATGGTGGTTTTATTGAATTTCGTTACGAGCTGCAGCCAGACGATTACATGATGGACTTCAATATTCGTTCTCAGGGTCTAGCTCAAGCGGCAAATACTTCTGAAGAAGTGGCCTTGAATTGGGAACTTCAAGGATACCGCCGTTCCAAAGGCATGGATAATGAAAATCGTTATACAGAAGTAAAGTTTGAGTATGATGGTGGTAGCGACGACTATACCGGTCAAGGAGAAAACGCGGAAGAAGAAGCAGAGAAAATTACCTACATAGCCTACAAGCAACATTTTTTCTCTTCCATCCTTTTAACAGATACGCCTTTTAAAAGTGGTTTGATAGAGTCATTCAACAATTTTTCAGCAAATGGTGAGCAGGATGTACTTACTAAAAAGTTTACTTCTAAAGTACTGCTGGACTACAACGGTGGAGAGTTGGCATATAATATGGACTGGTATTTTGGTCCTACAGATTATGATATTCTAGAAGGTTATGACCGAAATCTTGATGAGGTGGTAGATTTAGGATGGGGGATATTTGGATTTGTTAATGAGTGGGCGATACGTCCTTTGTTTTCTTTTTTAACCGATCCTATTAAAGGATTAGGTATTCCTTATGGAATAGCGATTATTTTATTGACTGTTTGTGTGCGATTGGTGTTATCACCTGTATTGTATAAGAGTTATTTGACTCAGGCAAAGATGAAAATATTGAAGCCAGAAATCAATAAAATTTCAGAAAAGTATAAGGATAATGCGGTGAAAAAGCAGCAGGAAACCATGAAGATTCAAAATGAGGCAGGCGCTAGCCCACTCAGTGGTTGTTTGCCGGCATTGTTACAAATGCCGGTGTTCTTTGCCCTATTTAAATTTTTCCCAACCGCATTTGAATTGCGGCAAAAAAGTTTCCTTTGGGCAGATGATTTATCCAGTTACGATGAGGTTTTCAGTTTACCATATAAAATTCCTTTCTATGGAGATCACGTTAGTTTGTTTCCTATTTTAGCCTCTATTTCCATATTCTTCTATATGAAAATGACAACGGGTCAGAATATGCAGGCCGCGCAGCAGCCAGGTATGCCTAATATGAAATTCATCATGTACTTGTCTCCCGTATTTATGTTGGTATTCTTTAATAATTATGCGAGTGGATTATCACTGTACTATTTTGTCTCTAACTTAATTACAATAGGTATTATGTTGGTCATTAAATATGTGATTATTGATAAAGATAAAGTTCTTGCAAAAATCGAGAAAGCAAAAGCAAAACCTAAGAAGAAGAAAGGTCGTTTTGCAAGCAAAATGTCTCAAATTATGGAGCAAGCACAAGTGCAGCAAGAAGAGAAAAAGAAAATCAAATAGATTAATATTATTTATAATTACAAAATCCTCAAACGTCTGGCGTTTGAGGATTTTTCTCTATTTGGAATAGTCTTAGGATATAGCAGGTTCTTTTATGTTATTCCAACACTGTTTCAACTACTCCTGACTGCCTTATGGTTAATGCGACGAGGCAAATCTGTCCTAATGTATTCCTAGGAGAGGAGCCTTTATTCATTTGCCTTGCTTTCTCAAAAAAAATCGGTAGCTGCAGATTCCTTAGGTTAGGAGTCTTTGTGCTTCCAATTTTTAAGGTTCTTTTCTGTGTAACTGATAACTTGTAAAGGCAAATTTATGGGACAGGAAAGGGTGAAAAATGCAGGTTCTATCGCATACCATTTTAGCTTCCAAATGACGCATATAAATCCTTTGTTTTCCGTTTTTAATCGCTAAAAAGACCTCTTCTAGCACTTGCTATGAGATGACTTTTCTACTCTATACACTAAAAGACAATTTCATTTATTAGTACGATATTCAAAAATTAATCTGGTATTAAAGACTAGAACGAATAGATTACATAATTAAATATAAACTTCTCTGTCATATATGGATAATGCCATTACAAATAATTGGAATCTCAAAAATCAGCAGCTTTGATAAGATGTAAGGAGACCAGAATGTGGCTTGGTCTACTTGGCATGTTGATCTCATTCTATAAGGTTGGAAACTTCAGTTATTGCTTATGTTCATAAAAAAAATGAGTCGTAAAATGAAAACCTACTCAGTTTTAAACTTACCTGAGAAGCACATAATATTTTTATTTTAAAAACTAAGACAATTCCTTTTTCAAAAAACGCGCTGTATGACTGGTCTTATGCCTAGCTACCTGTTCAGGTGTTCCTTTGGCAACTATAGTTCCGCCTCCACGTCCACCCTCTGGACCAACGTCTATGATGTAGTCAGCTATTTTTATAACGTCCATGTTGTGCTCTATAACTAGAACTGTATTCCCTTTATCCACGAGTTTATTCAATACATCCATAAGAACTCTAACGTCTTCAAAATGAAGTCCTGTAGTAGGCTCATCTAGTATATAGAAGGTGTTACCCGTATCTTTTTTAGAAAGCTCCGTAGCTAGTTTGATGCGTTGGGCTTCTCCACCAGAAAGCGTGGTAGATTGTTGCCCCAGAGTAATATAACCTAGACCAACTTCTTTGATCATTTCTACTTTTCGGAAAATCTTAGGTATAGCTTCAAAGAATGAGGTAGCTTCATTGATGGTCATATTGAGTACATCGCTAATAGATTTCCCTTTGTACCGTATTTCTAGTGTTTCTCGATTGAATCGTTTTCCTTGGCAAGTCTCACAAGTCACGTACACATCAGGAAGGAAACTCATTTCTATGACTTTAAGTCCGCCTCCCTTGCAGGTTTCACAACGGCCACCAGTTACATTAAAGCTAAAACGTCCTGCTTTATAGCCGCGTATCAATGATTCTGGGGTTTTGGCAAATAAGGCCCGTACTTCGTCAAAGGTCTTGGTGTAAGTCGCAGGATTAGATCGCGGCGTTCTACCTATCGGACTTTGATTGATATCTATTACTTTATCACAGTTATCTAGTCCTTTGATACTTTTATAAGGCATGGGTATTTTTACACCATTAAAGAAGTGCGCGTTCATAATAGGGTAGAGTGTCTCGTTGATCAAAGTAGACTTACCACTTCCAGAAACTCCAGTAACGCCTATCATTTGTCCTAAAGGAAGATCTATAGATACCTCTTTTAGGTTGTTTCCCGTACAACCCTTCAGGGAGATTTTCATTCCGTTTCCTTTGCGACGTTTTTTAGGAACCGCTATTTCTCTTTTACCGTTCAAATATTGAGCAGTAAGGGTGTCGTGTTTTAAAATTTCTTGAGGTGTTCCTTCACTGATGATTTCTCCACCAAATTTTCCTGCTCTAGGCCCGATATCAATCACGTGATCTGCACGCTCGATCATATCCTTATCATGTTCCACAACAATGACAGAATTACCAGTGTCTCTCAAAGAAATAAGCGAGTTGATCAATTTTTCGTTGTCTCGTTGGTGTAATCCGATACTGGGTTCGTCAAGGATGTACAATACCCCAACTAACTGCGATCCTATTTGCGTGGCGAGTCGTATGCGTTGTGCTTCCCCACCAGAAAGTGATTTGGCGCTTCTGTTAATCGATAAATAGTCCAATCCTACGTCCAGTAAAAATTGTAATCGTTCTCTAATTTCTTTTAATAGCTCCGTGGCTATTTGTTGTTGCTTTCGCGAAAGCGTCACATTTAAATGATCAAACCATTCTACCAGCTGCACGATATCCATGTTTGCTAATTCGGCAATATTCTTCTCATTCACTCGGAAATACATAGATTCTTTGCGCAATCTCGATCCTTCACAATCTGGACAGATGACGTTATCCATAAATTCTTTAGCCCAACGTTGCAAACTAGTGCTATCGTTGTTCTTGTAGGTTTGTTCGATAAAGTTAGCCAGTCCTTCAAAATCGATTTTATAGCTGCGTTTCACCCCTAAGTCCTTGCTGTCTACTTCCAGACTTTCCTTACCGCCGTAAAGAATCATTTCGATGGCCGCAGTGGGAACCTTTTCTAATGGATCTGTCAATTTAAAATCAAACTTTTGAGCAATGAGCTCTAGTTGTTTATAAATCCAATTTTTCTTGTTGTCTGGATAAGGAGCCAGTCCACCTTTAGAAATAGAAAGACTGCGATCTGGAATGATCTTGTGCTCGTTTACCTGATACAAAGCACCTAATCCATTGCATTTAGGACAGGCACCTTTAGGGCTGTTAAAGGAAAAGTTGTTAGGTTCTGGTTCTGGATACGAGATTCCTGTTTCTGGACACATCAACGTACGGGAAAAAAAGCGACCCTCTTTTTCACCCTGTGGCACAATCATCGTGATGTCATTACCGTGGTACATCGCCGTTTTTATAGACTCATCCAGTCTTTTGACGTCTTCTTCTGTATCGCCTACCTGTATTCTATCGATTACTATTTCAATATCATGTACTTTATAACGATCCAGTTTCATGCCTTTCATGATATCGACAATCACGTTATCACAACGTACCTTGACAAAACCTTGTTTGGCAATTTGTTCAAAAAGCTCCCGGTAATGCCCTTTTCTACCTCTTATAACTGGTGCCAAAATGTTGATGCGCTGACCCTTGTATTCTTCAATGATCAAATCACGTATTTGCTCATCGCTATAACTTACCATTTTCTTACCCGTGTTGTAGGAATAGGCATCGCTGGCACGAGCATAAAGCAACCTTAAGAAATCATAGATCTCGGTGATGGTTCCTACTGTACTACGCGGACTCTTGCTGGTAGTTTTTTGTTCTATGGCAATCACAGGAGAAAGGCCGTCTATTTTGTCTACATCAGGACGTTCCATACCGCCTAGAAACTGTCTCGCATAAGCGCTGAAGGTTTCTATATAGCGGCGTTGTCCCTCGGCATATATAGTATCAAAAGCAAGTGAAGATTTTCCAGAACCTGAAAGACCAGTAATTACAACCAGTTTCTCACGCGGAATATTTACATCAATGTTCTTTAAATTATGAACGCGAGCGCCCTTTACTTCAATAAGTTCGTCAGAATATGCCATAGCTTTTTACAAGATCGCAAAGTTACTTCTAAAGCCTTAGAAATAGAATTAAAGCTTGCTTAAAATGCTGTGGAGACTTGGGGTATTTGATCGTAGCAGTATAGCAAACACATAAGGTTGATTTTAAACTTATTTACACCCTGTATAGCGCCTCAAAGCAAGACGGTAATCGATGTGTTTCTCGATGCTAACGATACAGATTAAAAACGTTTTTCTCCTTCTAGATCTGACTAGAATAGCTTGAGAATTGCATAATGTTGTTGGACAAAGGCTGTTTACAAAGGTGTGAAAACTTTTATTAGGGCAGCCATCTATCAACGTCCTATGTGAAATTAACCCTGAATTAGAATTTAATGATTAAAAACTACTTTACTTTCCTAAAAGTAAAGTATATTTGTCATTATAATAAAAATACTTTACGTTATGAAGATCGATTTTTTAAATAATTTATGTGAATATGAAAAGAAGGGTGGCGTTTTTCCACTTATACCTTATACGTTCAAATGGATTGGAGTTATAATTGCTATGGCAGCAGCAGGGATTCTTTTGGCAGTTAAAATAGTTGATTTACCACAGGGAGAGTTTTACAAACAACTCTTGATGCATGTGATATTAATAGGTTTATTTCTTTTTGTAATTGCTAAAGAGAAAAATGAAGACGAGCGTATTCTTAAATTGCGATATCGAGCTTTTGCTTTTGTATTGGGAACGGTTATGATATTGTTTATGCCTCTTGCAGCCATAGCCTTAGATGCTATAGCGCATAGATTGCCTTTAGAGTGGGAACAAGATCAAAGTATCTTTTTTATCATGTCTTCTTTCTTATTTTATTATTTGATGTATTTTCAGATTTTTAAAAGACAATTATAATGAACGATAAACAATTAGAAAAGGTCAGAAAAGGTGATTTTCTTCTACTACCACATTATATGAAATGGGTGGGGATCATCCCTGTTTTATTAGGTGTGACACTATTCTTTACTCAAGGTTACCAAAGCATTTTTAAGGGAGAAGTTTTAGTAGGTATAAGGGGTAATTTAGTTCTACTTGGGTTTTTACTAATTATTTTAAGTAAAGAAAAATTCCCTGATGAGCGCTTACTTAATATCCGTCACAAAGCGATGGCTTTTGCATTTATGCATGGAATGACTTTAGTAATAGTTCTTCCTTTTTTGAACTATTTTGCTGCCAGCTTATTGAATGTAAAGATGGTCACCTATTTTATGGATTTTGGTGTTTTTTCAGTATTCATTTTTCAAATGGTTTATTTGATCAACTACTGGCGTTTTAAACGAGATCTATAATGAAAAATACCGTTCATGTTCAGCGTGCTATTCATAAAATGACGCAAGCAGATCTGTCTGAGGTGATAGGTGTATCCCGACAGACCATTAATTCTATAGAAAAAAACAGGTATGTTCCTTCTACCGTGCTGGCTTTAAAAATTGCACAGCATTTTAAAACTCCAGTTGAACATATCTTTGAATTAGAAGAAGGAGATTAGGTTATAGACCAATTAGCACCGCAAGGAGCCCTTATATCCCCAAAACACCTAGGTTTCCAAATTTTCTGTTCTTTCTTTTTCCTTTTCTCTGCGTTAAAATTTACAAGCCGTAACATAAGCTATGCTTGAAAATGTATGCCTTAACAAAAGAAAGAAAAAATCCGCTAAATTCTCCGAAAACCTAAATGCTTTGAGTATATTTTGTGTCTATGCATCTCGTATTTTAGTGTCAATTAAAATCGCAATACACGTTACGATTTAATGGTCTGCTTTATTTAAACAAACCATAAATCAAATTATGTCAAGCTCATTTTAATTCGCGCTGGGCAGCACCTTCAAATTTGTAACAGGTATTTCTAGTCCGAAAAAGCTGCGATTTTGAGGAAGCATAAAACCTCCATCGGTCATTTTCCAATTGCTCCATGTTGCTTCAATTCCATCTAATGGAATAATACTCACCCACATTTTAAACGCAATAGGTTGGTGCATCTCATTCACTTCCCAGAGGTAAGAATCGCCGGGTGTGCTGCCGCCAGAATTATAGGTTACTAGAAGTTTTTCTTTTCCGTCTTCATTAATTAATTGTCGGGTGGTGCCTATATCCATAATTTTATGCGGAGCCACTACCCAAAAACTATCGTTATTAAAGTTTACTGCAGCATAGTCTATGGCATTTTGTTTTTCCTCTCCTTCTATTTGTTTACCTTCTTTAAAAGCAAAACTGGTTTGGGGATATTCTGTCTGGTAAGAAACGCGGTAATTATCCCAATAGACATTTACTATATTTTGTTCTAGCTTCCATTCATAGTGATTTACACCTCTAAAGGTCCAATGGATTTCATTAGCCTCTGTAAATTCCTTATGATGTATAGCGTCTAATATCTTTGAAGCCAATTCATCTGCAGGTTTTCCTGATGTTCCTTGAGGAATATCTTCGTTATAAAAGAGCTTTAAAACTACAAAGGCTATAAGAAGGAGCCCTAAAAATCCTAAAATACCTTTAAATAAAAAGCGAAATATTTTTTTCAAAGTCGTTGAAATTTATCAATTTATGGTAAAGATAAACTTAGAAGAACTTACACAAACAGATATATGGAATTATTAGGAATAGGATCGAGAATTAATCATGCGGAGTATGGTTTTGGGGTAGTAACTAATGTGAGTGCAAAAATGTATTGGGGGATATTTCAAAAAGAGGGACTAGAGACCATTGAATTAGATTTAGAATTTAAGCTTATCGAAGCTTGTGAAGATGACGTGGAGGCGGTGAGTTTTTATGATGTGGAAAAGTCACTACGTTAGATTCTAGAGGGGTTTAGTGATGTTACTAAAGTAGTTACTTTATCTGATAGATATAAAAATGGAAGCATGATCCTCAGACCAGCAGATCCTAATCTATCAGATAAAGAAATACCTATCAACACATTCTGGCATAAAACAGTCCTATTGCGCGATTGATTAAGGGTTATGGAATAGAAAATCAATAGCTCTTCAGAATTAGAAGATCAGCTTAAAATAGATTTACAGCAATATATCACACGTAGGTATGGCTGCTTGACCGCGTTAAATGTGCTTTATGCGATTTAAAACCAACAGTTTAATGGTAGTGGGAAGTGAAGAAGGGAGGCATTGGGCAGGTTGATCAGGAACTGCGTTCGAGATGCGAGGATGCAGTAACTCTTATCCTAATAAATTTAACAAGTAGAGGATAAGTGACAGACTAGTGGTATCGGTAAGTTAAAATCTGTGTGAATTACTGCATAGCAAAAATTTAGTCTAATCCTAATGTGGCAGGTTCTTTGGCACTTCTTTAATCTGTACGTTGAGAATTCATGGTGCAGTCTTTAGTCGCATCGCAATTTATTAAACATAGGACAGGATTGTTTAAGTGGTAGGGAAAGCAGGACTTATTTGAGTGTGATAGTTAGAGTGTTTTGTTACAAATTAATATCATTTTACCACAAGGCATCAAAGGGCGTTTGGAACCTGTGTCAATGATTTAGATATCTAATTCAAGTATTCAAAGGTAGGAGCTGCGTAAAGTTTGCTCGTGTGAAGCTTGCCGACTCTGTTATGTGCAGAGGACAACTAGTTAATGGTCAGCCGCAAGCGAAAATAAACCGAAGTACTAAAGGTTGTACCTACCACCTGCTAAAATTACGTACGGTGTTCCTTTTTAATCTGGTCCAGTCTCTTTTTATTATCACGATCCTTCATGGTCTCCCGTTTATCAAATAGCTTTTTACCTTTTGCAAGAGCTATATTTACTTTTGCAAAACCTTTGTTGTTGATGAATAATTTTAGCGGAATAATGGTATTTCCAGAATTCATAACCGCTTTTTCTAGCTTTCTAAGTTCTTTGCGATTGAGGAGTAATTTTCGCTCTGCTTTTGGTGCATGGTTAAAATAGGTAGCATGTGAATAGATCTGTACGGTCATGTTAATGATAAACAGCTCATTGTTCTTAAACTCGCAAAAACCTTCAGCGATGCTCGCTTTGCCTAAACGAATTGCCTTTATCTCCGTTCCTGCAAGGACAATTCCGGCGGTATATGTATCGAGAATCTCATATTCAAAGCGAGCTTTGCGATTCTTGATTTCTATTTTGTTTTTAAAATCCATAATAATGCCAAATGTACTTTATAATGATTGATAATAAATAGGTCTTATATTTTCTTTTAAGGAGAGAGAAAATATAAGCACAGCAATGGCTGAGGTTACAGGTTATAGTAAAATAAAAAGAAGACAGAATCGGAGGTAATCGATTATTTTAAACTACAATAGGTATAAGTAGCAAATATAATTGAATCGATGGCCGTTTCTCTTATATCTTTGTGAAATGAGAAAGAATGTTTTACTCCTATTAATTAGTACTATTATTTTAGTTTCCTGTGTTTCTAAAGAGCCAGACGCTCGTTCTATCATGAATAAGGCAATGAAAGCCCATGGTACTGATGTCGCTGCGCAAGGGATTTTATCATTTGATTTTAGAGGCATCAATTATTCTGTAGAACGCGATAAAGGAACCTATACTTATGAGCGTCATTTAATGATAGGAACAGACACGATTGTTGACCGCTTAGACAACGACGGTTTTTATCGGTTCAGTAATGGGATTAAATTACAATTAGCAGACTCTATGGCAACTCGCTACAAGGCCAGTTTAAATTCTGTGATCTATTTTGCCCAGTTGCCTTATAGTCTAGATGGTGATGCTATTGATTTGCGCTATCTTTCTCAAGATACCGTCAAAGGAAAAGCGTATCATGAAATTGAAGTCACTTTTAAGGAAGAAGGCGGCGGTGAGGATCATGAGGATGTTTTTGTGTATTGGATAAACGTAAAAGACAGCAGGATCGATTATTTAGCTTATTCCTATTGTGAAGAAGAATGTGGTTACCGCTTTCGCGAAAGTGAGAACCGTAGAAACTTCAACGGGGTGATTTTACAAGATTACAATAATTATAAATCGAAAAAGGGGGATCCAGATCTCTCTAAAATGGATGATCTATTTGAGGAGGGAAAGCTTTTGAAATTGAGTGATGTAGATTCAAAGCGAGCTATTTTTGAAAAAAAGTAGCGCTTTATATTAGTGCTTTACACCTCCTGTAAAACCCGTGGAAGAAAGAACGTTTCTCTTTTTTTTGGATAGGCGTCTGGAAGTGCGTTAGGCAATCTAGGAATGTATTTCTTAAATACAATAGTAAGTTTATCTTATCTGAAGCAGCTTTTTGTTTTTAGGTACTGACTGCTAAACAGTATTAATCAGCTCTAGCCATTCTGATAAAAGCTGGAATTACATGGTTTACGCCTTTTTTTAAATCAGCTTAAGTTTGATTACTTTTGAAGCCTTATCTGTAATGGATTCTAATGAAAAAAGAGATGTTGGATTATGTTGTAATTGGTGGTGCACAGGCAGGGTTATCTATGGCTTATCACTTAAAAAGGAAGGGTAAAAAGTTTATAGTTATTGATGGGGGAAAAGAAATAGGTGCCTCCTGGTTAAATCGCTGGGATTCTTTAAAGCTCTTTACACCAACTCAATACAATCATTTACCTGGTTTAAAATTTAATGCTCCCAAAGGACATTATCCAACTAAATTTGAGGTCGCAAACTATTTTAAATCATACGTAGAAGAATTAGAAATTCCTGTAAAGCTGAACACATTAGTGACATCCGTATGTAAAAAAGATGTGGGCTTTCAAGTAACGCATACAGATGGTGTTATGGAGGCTGAAAATGTTATCGTCGCTACTGGACCATTCCATACTCCTTATACGCCGCCTTGTCATACTAAGATTTCAGAGGAGATTCTTCAAATGCATAGCAACTTCTATAAAGGTACACATCAATTAGAAAATGGTGACGCACTAGTGGTAGGTGGTGGAGACTCTGGCTACCAAATTTTAAATGAAATTTCTAAAGATGGCTCTAGAACGGTTTATTTTTCTGGCGATACTGCGGTGAAGTCTATGCCGCAAATATTTTTAGGTAAAACCATATGGTGGTGGTTTACATTGACCGGTTTTTTGAGCTTTAACAAGTACAGTTGGTTAGGGAAGAAAATAAACTCTTTTAAACAACCAGTCATAGGAACTGATGTTAAAGAGATTCTTTCTAGAAACAATGTGATCTCTGTGGGGAGAACAAATGATGCGTTAAATAATGAGATTATTTTTGAAAATCAAAAAACGTCTGCGATTAAAAATGTGGTTTGGGCCACAGGCTACCGTCCTAATTTTAAATGGATAGAAGGATTAGAACTCGATGCAGATAGTTATCCTAAAAACTATAGAGGTTTAAGTAATATACAAGGCCTCTATTTTATAGGTTTGCCATGGATGCACACTCGTGGGTCTGCAACTTTAGGTGGCGTTTCGAAAGACGCTAGTTATTTGGTAGATAGAATGTGTGCCGTGAGTTAAAAGTAATCTTTAGAATTCTCTCAAAATTTATTTGACAAAGTCTGCCCTTACAGAATCTCAGTATCCTAGAAGATTTGGGCCTAAAATCGCTAACCTTGGGGAAAAGCTTGCACAAATTTATCAGGGATCGACTTGTTTTTCCTCAACGATCTATTGAATCTCAATCTTGTTCTTTCTGTATATGGGATCTTTATCATCATTCTCAGTGATTTTACAAATCTTCATCTTGTTCCATATGTATCTGGTATTTCTACAGACATACTACTTGATTTAGGGAACCTTGTTGGAGTCCCAAATTTATCAAGGATTTGCTAGAGTTATTTCGATGTTTGTTGAGGCGCTCTTTCTTCCGATCGCTCTATCGGGATTGGAAGAAATAGGAGATAGAACTATTGGTAAGCTTTACAAACCATCAGAAAAAGCACAAAATGCAAACATGAATTGTTGTACCACGTCTGGTAACTTTGTAAAAAATGTGACATGGCGTGTAAAAAGAAGTAAAAAGCTCTAGAATAATTCTAGAGCTTTTTTTATTTTTATTTTCACAAAAGCGATACAAATAATATCTTTTATCCCAGAACTTCATTCAATAAAGCAGCAAGTCTCACGCCACCTTTTTGTAACTGACCACGTAACGTATCAAAATATTGATACATGTAGCGGTAGCTTAATTTTTCATCTTCCTTCGTATTGGCATAAATATCTTTTACGAGCACACGGCTGTCTGCTAGCCAGTCTCTATGCGTACCGCTTCCCATAGTTTTGCGCTCTTTCTTAGTGAGCTCTGGCATATTAGTTGCCAGTTCTGAATACGACATGCCATAGCTCTCTATCATTTGGCTGTCCCAGACGCGGTGTAAGTTAGTTCCGTCTCTAAACCATTGTACTTGAAAGTCGTTACCACCTTTATCGTCACTTAATCCTGTGTGCATAGGCTGGTGAAGGTCTCCTATAAAATGTATCAGCAGGCGCAATTGAAAAGCCTTTTCTTCTTTAGTGGCAGTTTTTGATTTCAAGGTTGCTATACAAGTGTCGATGGCTTCAATAATATCACCACGTTCACTTTTAGGATGGTTTTCATAATCAGTTTCAAAGGGAATATTTACATAATGCTTAGGTCCATACATTCTATAAAGTGTGTCACTTTTAATATCGTCTGCAAAAGTTGAAACGAAGGCTAATGATTCTCCATCAAGTAATATTGCAATAGCTTTTCTAGCTTTTTTAGTAAGGTATTGTTCAGCAATTGCACCTGTAGTGCGGTGACCTGTTTTTCCCCAATCGCCTGCATGAGCATTAAATGAAGAACAGATAATAAGTAGAAGTAATAAGAAGTTGCGCATCGGTATTTTTTAAACGAAGGTAAGTGGCAACTCCCATTTTTAGGTTACGCAGGTGTTAAAAATCTAGAGCTTTTATGATTTAAGTTTTTTCTTCTTCTAGGGATTAAAACACAGGTTCAGCATTTTGTATATTTCTGGATGTTTTCTCCTCATTAATTGAGGTCTGGAGAAAAAATATTCTGAGCTCACTGCAAAGAATTCGGCTTGATTTGTTGCTGCATAGGATCTTATGTCGGACTCATCCCGACGGATGGCTTCCATTTCTTGAGGCATTACATGGAGCCATGGAATGATACAAGAGTTATCTAATAAAGCATCTGGAAGTCCATCCACCGCTCCATCTATTTTGTCTAAGAGATGCACAAATTCGTGAATCCCTCTATTAAGTTGATCCGTATCGTTTTTAATTCCGTGGTGTAAAGCCTTTCTAGAAAGAATCATTTGTTTTTCAAAACGTCCTGTGCCTTCCAGTCCACCTATCATGCGGTTGGGATCTTTATTTTTATACCCTAAATTTTCATTAAAGTTATCGGGATAAATTACAACACCAGTGAGGTTATTATAACGCCACTCTTTGAATTTAAAAACAGGAATAACAGCGCTGGCTGCAACAAGAATCTCGTCCAATTCTTCTAGTTCAAAACCCACGGAATCCACATAGGTTTCTTCAAGAAAAGCCGCCATTCTCTGACGGAATATTTGCTGTTCTTTCTCATTTAATTTTTGGTAAAACGACACCTGTTTAAGAAGCGGTTCATGCCAAGACGCTTGGTCCGTAATAGGGTGTGGTCTGGAATTGTGAAAGAGTAGAAAGTAGAGAATGCAAGCCGCAATAAGCGGAATGATCAAATAAATCATTAAAGTTTTTTGTGGAAATAAAGTAGATGTAATTTTATGATCAACCGTATTTTTTTACAAAAGTACAACTCAGATGTCCTATGCTACAATTGAGTAGTTTTAGTTTTTCCGAGCCCCTTCCTTTTAGCATATTTATGGTATTCTAAAAGAATGAAGTATTTTTAGTCCGTAAAATAGGAAACATGACTTTTAAGAGTTTTATAAAATTCATATTAGCGAGTATTGCGATCTCTATAGGGGTCAATCTGATAAATGCCTATAGTAGAGGTTCTTTCTTGACATGGGAACAAGAATTAGAAACATTTGGCATCAATCTATTGTTTGCTGTGGTATTAAGTGTCAGCAATCAAGCGTGGTTTGAATTTATGACTAAAAAGTACTCCTGGCAGGAGCACACTTTAAAACGTGTGATTTGGGGAGCTTTAGGTGGTGTTATAATCACTATGATTTCACTTTTTTTACTCAATTTATTTACATCAGTAGTTATTTATAAGGTTACTTGGAAAGGGTATATCAGTAATCAAAGCTTGGGCTGGTATGTGTTTGGTCTTGTCTTAACTCTTGTAATAACACTTATTTATCATGCGGTCTATTTTTTCAAATTATCTCAGGCAAAAAAAGTAAACGACCAAAAAGTAATTGCAAGGTCAGCCACAGCACAATTTGATGCGTTGAAAAACCAGCTGGATCCACATTTTTTGTTCAATAGTTTAAATGTCCTCGTTTCTCTTATAGAAGAGAATCCCAAAGCAGCTACAAAATTTACCACGTCACTTTCTAAAGTATACAGATATGTATTAGAACAACGTAATAAGGAACTTGTTTCTGTGGATGAAGAACTCAGTTTTGCTCGCGCTTATGTTGGGTTGCTCAAAACAAGATTTGAGGACAGTATTCAAATAGATATTCCAGAAAAGAGCCATATTCCAGATGCTCAAGTAGTGCCATTATCACTACAGTTGTTGCTTGAAAATGCCGTTAAACATAACATAGTAAGCGATAGCAAACCTTTGAAATTGCGTATTTATGAGGAAGGAAATCAACTGATCATAGAAAATAACTTGCAAAAAAAACAAGTAGCACAGAGCAGTACTGGAGTAGGCCTTCAAAATATCGCATCTCGTTATCAATTGCTTACAGACCGAAAAATGAGTATTGCTGAAAATAAAACACACTTCAAAGTACACATACCCATTTTAACTAATACACCAGAAATAGTAACCTCAAATAACAACGACATGGTAACGGTTGAAGATACCAAGTTGGTCAAAGCAAAACAACGTGTAAAAAGCATTAAAGGTTTTTATGATGATGTAGTAAAGACGTTTGGAATTGTAATATTTCTAGCTGCGATTAACTATTTCACGTCAGACTTCCCTTGGGCTATTTTTCCAGCAATAGGGATGGGTATAGGACTTCTTTTTAAATATTTACACACTTTTGAAAAAAGTGCTTTTCTAGGGAAAGGTTGGGAAGAACGCAAGATCAGTGAATTTATGAATGATAAAAGCTTTTAACATGGAAACAGAAGAAACATATCAAGAACGCTACACAAGGGCAAAAGCTCGTGTAGAAGATATAAGAGATTTTTACAGCCATGTTTTAATTTACATCGTTGTAAATATAGGTATCGCATCACTCAATTATTATCAAAATGAATGGGAAACAGCATGGTTTTTATTTACGCTAGGTGGTTGGGGAATAGGTCTTGTAAGTCATGCTTTAGGGACTTTTGGTGCAAATCCGTTTACTGGAAAAGATTGGGAAGAGCGCAAGATTCAAGAATTAATAAAGAAAGAAAAAAACACAAATTAGATTATGGAAATTATAAATAGAAAAAATAAATCTTTTGAAATTGCCAAGCAAAAAGTAAAGAAGATCATTAGTTTCTACAACCATTTTTTTTTGTTTATTGTAGTTTATTTTTTTATTTTTATGGCTCTGTTGACCTACTTTGGAAATTTAAAACCGCTACTAATCATAAGTGTTTTGGGTTGGGGAATAGGGTGGTTTGTTTTTGCTAAAAAGATACACCATTGGAACCCTTTTTTGAGCAGAGACTCCGAGAAACCGAAGGTTCAAGAATTTTTAAAAGAACAAGACTAGGATGAAAACCATTATAATAGAAGACGAAAAGCCCAGCGCTAGACGACTTAATCGCATGTTAGAGGTGTTGAATATTACACCAGATCTTATGTTACATTCAGTACACGAGTCTGTAGAGTATTTACTCAATAATCCAGCGCCAGATTTGATATTTTTAGATATTCAATTGAGTGACGGTCTTTCTTTTGAGATTTTTGATCAAGTGGAGATCAAAAGTGCCATTATTTTTACCACTGCTTATGATGAATATGCATTGCAGGCTTTTAAACTCAATAGTATAGACTATTTGTTGAAGCCTATTGATGAAGAAGAATTGATGGCAGCAGTTGATCAATTTAGATTGCGCTTTCGCCAAAGCCAGAACAGCAACAAAGCTGCAATTATTAATTTTGAAGAGATCGCAAAACTACTGGGAAATCCCATCGAGCGTAATTATAAAAAACGATACACGGCTAGAGTAGGGGAGCACCTTAAATTATTTCATACAGATGATGTGCAGTTATTCTATTCAGAGAATAAGGGAACCTATTTAAGTATTGAAAATGGGAGGAATTATTTGATCGATACAAAATTAGAGTCCTTATTAGAGGAATTGGATCCAAAACAGTTTTTCCGTATTTCTAGACAAGCGATCATTCATATAAAGGCGATTGACGACATGATTTCTTATACAAATTCAAGAATACAGATTAAAATTAATTCTTTTAAAGAATTTGATTTAATCGTAAGTAGAGAAAGAGTTAAGGAGTTTAGAGCTTGGCTGGAGAAGTAGTCTGTTTACTCATAAAAGACAAAAATTGACATAATAAAAGTCTGCAAGAAATAATCTTGCAGACTTTATATCATCAGACCAATTTAAGTTTTACAACAACGAGACACCATTCAGCATCTAATGTTCCAACTCTTATAAGGTGCTTAAATTACTCAATTACTCCACAAGCTTCCCGAGCTCCAGCTGCTCCGCTAGGTTGAGATTTAAAATCGTCTGCACTGGCATGTACGATAACTCCTTTACCTAAAATATTTCTCTTCTCATCATCACATCCGATACACCACTTATCGGTAGAGAATTCTAGTTTTGCTTTACCATCGGCTGCTACTTCTAAGTTTCCTATATCACCAGAGTGGTGCATGTTTTCTCCCCATTTCCCATGGTCTTCCATAGTAGGATCCCAATGGCCGCCAGCGCTTTTACCATCGTCAGAACTACAGTCTCCGTTTTGGTGAATGTGTATCGCATGGGCACCTTCTTTTAACCCATTTAATTCTACGTACATTTTCACCTCTTCCTTTCCTTGAACAAAAGTTATTTCACCGCTTACCTCACTACCGCTTTTTGCAGACATAGTCACGATTACTTTTTTATCTACCATTAAGGTAGTTTCGTCATGATCATGGCTGTCCTGATCCATTCCTTCTTCATAAGATTTTTCTTTCTCATCAGTTGGCTTTTCAGTTTCTTTTCCCTCTTTACAAGAAGTGACGCTCATTGTTAAGGCAAATGCCATTATTCCGATTGCTAATTTTTTCATTATTTGGTTATTTTGGATTTCTTACTTTATGTTAAAAATAAGAATTTATAAGAAGACTGTATCACAAGAGTTTCTCAAATTTCATTGGATTGTGGTTTCCCATTTTTAGGTTTTCCATAGCGTTTAATAAGAGGTCTATCTTTCTTTGGGAGTCTTTTGCGTTATAAATATAATATTCTTTTGCTTTTTTGGCAGTAGCTTTTCAAAAATTTTATAGGCTTCGCAATCACTTAAAAGAACTGCTTTTAGTTCCTCAGTCATAGGTGTTTGATATTTGCTCGTACCTTTTTGCAGGATCACCTTCAAAGATTCACCTTGAGATAGGTCTAATATCTGTTGGTTAGCTTTAGAAAATATCAAAAGAGTCATTTCTTTTTGTGATTCCAGCATATGATGTGAGCTGGTTTTTGCGAGAACTCATTTGGGCAACGACTCTTTTGATTTTGTCTTGTGTAAGTTAACCTGCTATATCTTCCGGAAGGAGGAGGATTCCCATAAAACCGTTTGAACCCATGGAAGTGTCCAATTCAAAGGCCATTACGTTATTAATTTTGTGATTACCTGTGTTTCGGAATGTAATGTTTTATGGACAGGACATTTATTTGCTATTTGTAGGATTCTGTTGATTTGTTTATCGTCCAGATCTCCTGTAACTTTTATTTCTCTAGTAAACGTATCTATTTTTGCCGCGTCTTCTTCACAATTCTTACCGTCTGTAGCATGCTGTTGATCATAATTTACATGACATTCGATATTTTTTATGTTCCATTTTTTCCGTTTGGCATACATTTGTACAGTCATTACCGTACACGCTGCCAGACCACTAGAAAGCAAATCATACGGAGTTGGTCCATAATTGGTACCACCAGCACTTTCTGGCTCATCTGCTGTGAAGTGATGTTTTCCTGTTACTATTTGAGTCGCAAAGCCTTCTTCATGATCCAAACTTGCCGCCACTTGATTCGTAGTTTTTAACTTGTTATCCTCATCTTGTTCTACATATCTCGAAGCCCAGCTGGCAATCAATTGACCTATGTACTCAGAGTCCTTTTTTTTCATTAGAAGATGATCTGCTCCATCGAGGCTTACAAAACTTTTAGGATGTAAGGCAGCATGATACAATTTTTCGGCATGTGCAATTCCTACGGTTTGATCTTGTGGAGAATGGGCAATGAGAATAGGTTTTCTCAGTTCTTTTAAAGTTTTGGTTACTTGTTGCTCGTTGAGATCTTTTAAGAATTGTTCTTTGATGTGGAAGGACCTACCGCTTAGTTCAACAGTTGCTTGTCCGTTTTCGGTAATGGCTGTGAGTTGATCTCCAAATAGGTGTCGCACATGTTTTGTGTCACTAGGTGCTCCTATGGTGGCGATGGCTTTTATAGAGCTCGCTTTCGCGGAAGCAAAAATAGCAGCAGCACCTCCTAAACTATGACCTATTAATAAAGAAGGCGCTTTGTAGTTTGTTTTCAGATAGTCCACCGCAGCCAATAAATCTTCCACATTGCCAGAAAAATTAGTGTCTGCAAAATCACCGTCAGAATCTCCCAAACCTGTAAAATCAAACCTTAAAACACCATAGCCAGCTGTAGTAAGCGCGCGTGATATGTTCTTGGTGGCGCTGAAATTCTTGCCGCAGGTAAAACAATGTGCAAAAATGGCATAATTATGAGGTGCCCGATTTACTGGCAATTCTAGCCTGCCGCTTAATTCATATCCATTTGCATTTTCAAATCGGATTTTCTCAAAATTCATCTCGTTGATTTTCTTTAAAAATAACGTCTTTTTATCACAGTGCCGTATTGCGTTCACTTATTATGGTAAATATGTAGAGACTTTCTTATAAGTTTCTATACTTTTACACGAATAGACCTATTCAAAATGAAAAACTTAATTTTCCTACTTGCACTATCACTGGTTTCTTGCATGAACAATGACTCAGATAAAACGCCTGAAGAAAAACAAAAAGAACAACTGACTACCTTTTATTTTATACGTCATGCAGAGAAAGCTGCAGATCAGGGTAGCGATCCAGAACTGACAGAAAAAGGAGTGAAAAGAGCGGTGAATTGGGTGAATTATTTCTTTTTAAAAGACGTAGATCATGTGATCTCTTCTAATTATAAGAGAACTAAGGCCACAGCAGCACCCCTCGCAAAAGCAAAAAAATTAGGAGTAGAAATCTATGATGTGAAAACGGTAGACGGAATATCGCTCCTAGAAACGTATAGAGGTAAAACGGTTGCTTTATACGGTCATAGCAATACCATTAATGCTTATGCCAATGCACTGCAGACAGATTCTATCTATAACGACCTTAAAGAAACAGATTACGATCACTTTTTTATTGCACGAGTAGACAAAGATGGGAATTCCAACGTTGTTAAGGAGTCTACAGATTTTGTGGAGTAAGTTAATGGGTGTTCGACAGGGATGAAAATAAGGTTGATTTAAAACTTCTATATCTTGGTGAAAAGATCAAAGAACCCTCTGTTGCATAAATATGGGACTGCAACTAGTTGCTAATTTTTATAAGACCTTCCATTTTAATAATAATAATTTATGGTGTTAAATCTTTTTTTTAATGCTGAGTACTAACAATCAATCCTTATCACAGAATGAAAATATTAAGCTGGAATCTACATCATCTAGAAGGAGATCTGGATAGCGACATCAACAACTCTCGCAAGCAATTGATCATGGATCATGATGCCGATATTGTGATTCTTACCAACACCAAGCTAAAATTTTTTATAGGAGGCACGTACAAAAGAATTTCTACCACAGGAATACCTTTGCGACATGACGGTATCACCTATAAAGAAGGAGAAACTAGAGTGAGTATTTACACCAAGTATCCTATTAAAAACAAAGTAAAAACCTTTGACAATTACACCAGCGTTTGTCAAATGATAGAAACGCCATTAGGCAACTTAAATGTGTATGGAACAATAGTAGGTGCAAAAAAGGAGCTTTTTGAATCTGATTTTGTAGAGCAAAAAGAGGATCTTGTGAGAATAGAAGGCGCGATATGTTATGCAGGTGATTTGAATACTTCTTTTACAGGTACTTTAGTACCTGATGAAAAAACCGTTAATGAGTTCCAAGAGTTCTTTAAGGATCAAAATATGGCAGTCCTCACTGCTGATTTTGAAAATACCACTCACCATGTTACGTTGAGTAAATCTTTCTTAAAAGGAAATACCACTCAAGTAGAATTATTTGCGGTGGATGCGCAGCTGTCTGATCACGAGATGATCGTGGTAGAGATTAAAGAAAAAGAAATCAAGAAGCAAGAAAACAACCCGTTGCACGGTGTGAAACTATCTTACATGCTAGAAAAACTGGTCGATCACTACGGCTGGGATGAACTGGGCGATCGCATCAGAATCAATTCTTTTAACTCCAATCCAGGTATCAAATCCAGTTTGAAGTTTTTACGTAAAACAGATTGGGCTAGGAAGAAAGTAGAGGATTTGTATTTATTTACTTTTGAGGAGTAGTTGTGAGCTTTGTCCCGATGCTTATCGGGATTAAGCTTTGAGTGGATGATTTTTTGAGTATTACGTCCTAAAGATGCTGAATGACTTTTGATTTTTTTGATAAATTTATTTTGTAATTCATAGTATCTGTTAGATAATACTTTGTTTCTCTGCCTGAGACACTTAGTCTATACGGTGCTTGAAAAATACGAGGATTCAAAATTTATCTAAATCTATCGGATTGACTTTTTTATAAACTCTGATAAAGAAGAATCTAAACATGTACGTCACATACAGTTTTTTTTAGAAGCATATATATATATTCAATCGCCTATGTGTATCCCGCGTCGAGCGCGGGAAAACAAAACAAATTGTCATAATCAAAGTGTGCGATCAAAGCTCAAAACTGATAGCTCACGAACTCAAAGACTACTCCTTAAACATATCCACTGTCACCAGTTTCATCTCCTTCACAAAAGCGTTCCATTCTTTGTTTAGAAAGTTCTTAGCCTCTGTATTCACCGCTAACGCAAGAGCTTTTGCTTGGTTGTACAATTGTGTTTCTGTGGCGGTTTGTGCCCCTTGACGACTCCCTATATAGCTTGCAGCACCATACATGCGATTCATGACGGTCATTTCAGGATTGCGAGTAATTCCCTGACGTTTATCTGGTGTTCCGAAGTATTTATTCTGAAGTTTCTCCAGTTGTTTTACTATAGAATCAGTGGCTTTTATTTGTTCTTTAAAAGCTTTTTTGTTTTGACTTGTGAGTAACTTTTTAAAGCTATCAGCTACTTTTTTATTTTTTGAAAGTTGAGAAGTTACTGCCTCCACATCGCTCATTAAAGACTGCAACTGATCTTGCGCTGCACGCATTTCTTTGCGATGGGCCATTGTGTATTCATCTATACGTGGATCTTCTTTTACTTCAATCATTTGTTCACTGGTTATTTCTCCATAACACAATACCGCTTTATAGCTTCCAGGCAGTACATCTTTACCACTAGGCTCTCTTTTAGAATTGTTGATTTTGCGCGATGGTGACGGCATTCCTTTTTCGTCTAGCCTCCACGACCAGTTGTAAACACCTTTTTCTTTAGGTATTTTACGATTCAAGGTTCTGATCAATTGGTCGCCTTTATATATTTTTAAAAATAGAGAATCTGACTTGATGGTGTCGGTTTTGGCTTTCAAATCTTTGTCAAAGAAGTATTTGAATTGTCCTATTGGACTGCTGCGATTTTCTCCATGAAACATGGCATCAGCTCCAAATCTACTTCCTGTAGGCTGCTGGTAGCTGGCAAAGTAGGCGGTAGGGGGCTCGTATAATGCAATAGGTTGTTCTGGTCTCGCTTTCGCGAAAGCGGTAAAAGGTTCTAAATCATCCAATACCCAAGCAGCTCTACCGAAAGTTCCAATAATCAAATCGTCCTCACGTGGATGGATGACTAAATCCTTTACAGAAACCGTAGGGAAACCGTTGGTGTATTTGGTCCAGTTATCACCAGCGTCAATGCTTACATAAAGACCGTCATCAGTACCTAAAAAGACCAAATTGTTCTCTTCTGGATGTTCGATTATACAAAGTACATAACTGATCACGTCGTCCTGATCGACAATACGTGTCCAGTTTTTCCCATAGTCAGTAGTGCGGTAAGCATAAGGCTCAAAATTGAACCTGCGGTAATCGTTTGCAACGAGTAGGGCATGACCTTTCTTCGTTTGAGAAGCCTTTATTTGAGTAATCCAACTGCCTTTGGGCAATCCTTTTAAACCTTTAGAAATGTCATCCCAGCTACTACCGCCGTTTTTAGTAACAT
>NZ_JBLIGN010000015.1:0-49429 GCF_047636915.1 Nonlabens sp.
GGGAGAGTATGTCGCCGCCTTCTTTTAAACCCTTATCCTCTATTGGATAAGGGTTTTTTTATGCCATATAGCTTCCTACTTTATCTAGATAAATAATATATAAGCATATATATGGACCACAGCTTTAAGTGCACCAAGTAGTGCTGATTATAAATTATATAGTCCAATATTTTTTTTAAATTGTTTTTATAAACAATACGGCTTGCTTTTATTACAAAATAACCAAGGCTGTACAGGTAATTATCTTTATCAATTTCAAAGTGTTTTAAATTTGTCGATTTGTGGTTATATGATATAGAAAATGTAGCCTTTCTATCTTAACTATAACCTACACTATCTATTATGCATATTTGTAAAGGTTCAAACCTTCTAGAGTCCTCCGAAAGATTTAAAATAATTTGGACGATCGGGAATATGTGGCTCTTATAAATAGTAAAAGTTTTTACAAATGTTTAAACCTAATTATTAATGTGTGGCTTTCACTGAATGAAATAAAATGGTTTTTAATAGTTATCTTGAAATAAAGTGCAGCAGTAAAGCTTATTTCAAAACAATTATCTCACTATTACAAATGTTTGTCATCAACGGTTCATTCTAAATCATATAGTTACCGTCAATTTCCATTAAAAAGCCCTGTAGAGTTGTTCGTTTAATAGATATTTCCAAGAATGGTACAAATTTTGGTTGGATGCTTTTTAAGGATGCTTGTACGAAATAGGTCCTTCTTTTTGATGAGATAAAATCTGACTTTATTTCTCTTTAGCTTCAAAGTATAAATGATCTTAATAACAAGGGATGCAAAATTACAATAGTTGGTTGTGATGGTCATGGAGTATTGCTCTATATCTTTAAAGATATTCTTGTCCACAGGTTTCCTGTTCATCTGGTTGTAATTCTTCGACCTATAGGTTCAAAAGTCATAAAACGGATACCATTTTTGACTTAAAAGAACCAGTAACTGTGATTAAGTACACCTATTAGAAGTCGCTTGAAGTAGAATTATATCTATGGTTTGATAAATGGAAAGTGTTTACAGATGAAAGAATTTCCAAATATAATACAAGTAAATGTTATTACATACATAGATGTTAGCGCATGGTTCACTGAAGCCTAAAAATAAATATAATTTGGTTATTTGCTTGAACGACAACTATTATATAGAAATACCTAATACTATAAACATGGTAGAAGGTCATTTATTTGATAACAAACACAGGCTTAAAAACTTTTCTGGGCCAACAAAACGGAGAAAAATAAATCGCGCAAATGAGTTTTCTTAAGCATGGATCATTTCCCGTAGAGGTTGGACGTCGCCAATGCCAACTTCCCTTTATTGCTAGATGTACGAAGATAAAAATATAATTGATGCTAAATCAGTATTGAACAAAATGTAAAGTCACCTTTTGTTAACTTGAAAATAATAGCTAAAAACAGCAACTGTTTTGTCTTTTACATCAAAAACTATTATGAAGGCCAAGTTTGTAATTCGCATATGCATAAGACGTTGAATTTTTTTAGTATACTTGAAGAAATAGAGCATAAAGCGATATTTAATTTATACGGTCGGGAAAAAGGAAAATATATTTTATAGTTAAAATGGAAGCTTTTCCAGCGTAATTTTTGTAATTATGGGTTATTTTGTGGTTTTTATTGCTACAATTTAAACAATATATTCGATTATTTACAAATGAATCTCTTGATCAGTGCTGGCACTTACTCTATCTTAAGATTTGTATGTGATGCTTGAAACAAACGTTTGTTCAATTAGGTCATTTGGTACCAGTTATGTTGGGTACTAGTTATAGCTATGCTGCAATGGTTTGCTTTGTGGTATCGCCAAGGGTTCATGATCACCTTTCCAACCATCGACACTTAAAGGTCATTCATCGACACTAAATATAGGTTTGATCTCTTTACTTAACAATTCAAGAAATAAATTAATATATTTATTTTTGCTAAAAGGTAAAAAAATTGAATAATTCAAAGCTAAAAATATTTCTTATTGAGGATGACACTATAGAAGTTATGAAATTGAAAAGGGCCATCAAGAAGCTCCAATTAACTCATGAACTTATTGAAGCTAAAGATGGAGAAGAAGCATTATCCTTCTTAAGGGATAGTGGCGTTCTACCAGACATTATCTTCTTGGATCTCAATATGCCTAAAATTAACGGTATTGATTTTTTAAAAATTATAAAATACGATGATGTTTTAAAATACATACCTATAGTTATTTTAACTACTTCTAATAACCGTAAAGATGTTCTGACTTGTTATCAAACAGGAATTGCGGGTTATATAATTAAGCCCTTAAAATATGAGCATTATGTGAATAAAATTGCTTCAGCTTTGGAATACTGGAGTATGAACGAACTAATAAAAGCATAGCAAGAGGGCAGTCCCTTAACTTTTTATTGGTATATTATTTTCAATCTTACTATTAAATGGCATAGGTTTATATTAGTAATCAGGATTTTTCTCTTAAAATACATATCCTCAATAGAACCTATAAGTCACTTGAAGTAATAATCATCAGCCTACGCTACATATAAATATATAGGTTCTGTGTTTACCTATTTTCTTCTAATAATAGAGCCTCTTTTGAAACGCAGTTAATTTGCCGTTTGGCACTTTTTAATCAAGTTTTAGATTCTATAGCATTGCTTCTTTGATATAGGACAAATCCTATGCAATCCTGCATATAATTTATGTAAACTTGGGACTTTACAAATACACTGCTGTAAAAAAGATGTGTTGCGCAATTATTAAAACAGAACAGGCCAGTAAAGCCTGTTATTGTTTTTGAAAAGGTCAACGGGCTTTAATTTTTGAGCAACTTCATGAAAAAGTGACTACCTTAGAGGATAATAGTAAAGAAAGGCTAGTAAAGTAGAACTTAATACAGCTGCTTATGAATGATGAAAAAGCCAAATTATATGAAAGGGCATTAGCCCTAGAAAAGGCTGCTCGAAAGGAAGCTGAACACACACTGGATGAAAAGTTGATAGAGCTCTACACTAAAACTAAAGAGTTAGAAGTTTCCAAGGAAAAGTTAGAAGAATTATTACAAACTAAAACTTCAGAACTTAAAGGACTTTTTGAGAACCTTGTAGATGCTTATGTGTTGATAGATCTCACAGGCAATGTTCTTAAAATGAACGATGCGGCCGAAATTTTATTAGGGTATGGATCGCATGAAAAATTAAATCTTTTGGATTTAGTTATTCCAGGAGAACGCTTAAAGGTAATAACTAGTTTTAAACAGCTCTATGAAGAAGGTTTTATAACAGACTTTCATGTAAAAATAGCTATTGCAGATGATTCTATACGTTTGGTTCATATCAATGCAAGTATCATTTACAATTCTAAATATCAACCTATTGCGGCACAAGGAATAGTAAGAGACATTACAGACGAAAAAGCTGCGGAGCAGCAGCTTTTAGATACTCAGAATCGATTAAATACGCTTATACGTAACTTAGAAATAGGAGTTCTTTTAGAAGATGAAAATCGCAATGTCGTGGTTACTAATAAACGTTTCTGTAACTTTTTCAATATACCTCATGCTCCTGTAGATATGATAGGTCAAAATTGTTCCAATGATGCAGAATTATGCAAAGGACTATTTCAAGATCCTGTATTATTTACAGAAAGAATAAATGAAATTATTAGTAATAAAAAGCAAGTTTTATCTGATGAGCTTGTTTTAAAAGATGGGTCTGCTTTAGAGAGGGATTTTATTCCTATCTATGAAGATGGCGTTTACAAAGGCCATCTGTGGACGTATAGGGATATTACTTTAAGAAGAAAATATAATGAAGCTATAGAGGCAGAAGGACAAAAGTACAGCAGTATTATTGCTAACATGAATTTGGGACTTATCGAGGTAGATACGAATGATAAAATCACGATGGTGAATCAAAGATTTGAGGAAATGTCCGGTTACTCTAAAGAGGAATTGATTGGTGAAAAAGGGCATGAAGTTTTACTAGATGAAGATAATAAGGCCGTTCTTTTACAAGAAAACGATAAACGAGCTAAAGGAGACTCAAGTTCTTACGAACTAAAGGTGCGGGACAGAGATGGGCAGAGTAAATACTGGCTTACAAGTGGTGCGCCTAATTACAGTATTACAGGACAGCTCATAGGTTCTATAGGTATTCATCTTGATATTACTAAAATTAAAAATCTAGAAGCACAAAAACAAAGGTTGCTTTATAAATTAGAGAAAAGCAATAACGAACTTCAAGAATACGCACATGTAGTTTCACATGATTTAAAATCTCCATTACTCAGTATAAATGCCTTAGTTACTTGGATAAAAGAGGATAATAAAGGCGCATTATCTGAAAACACCTTATCTCATTTTACTATGATTGATGAGACGTTAGAAAAAATGGAGCAACTTATTTCTAATTTATTAGAATATTCAAGTATTGTAAATGATCATGATGTTTCCAGAGACGTAAATTTGAATAGGGTAATGGATGATATTGTAACGCTGCTGCACTTTCCAGATCACCTGATGTTTACGATAGTAAAACGGTTACCCACCATAAAAGTGGATCGAGTTAAAATTCAGCAATTATTTCAAAATTTGATTAGTAATGCTATCAATTATTGCAATGAAGAAAATAGTTATATTGAAATTGATTATGAAGATGGGGTCAAAGAGTATACTTTTTCTGTAAAAGACAACGGAATAGGTATCAATAAGGAGTACCATCAGAAAATTTTCCAAATATTTCAAACACTTCATAAAAGACAGGAGTCCACAGGGATAGGACTTTCTATTGTAAAAAAAATAGTGGATTTGTACAATGGTCGCATTTGGTTAGAAAGTATTCCTGGTAAAGGAACGACTTTCTTCTTTACTATAGAAAAATAAAAATATGAGAACAGTACAATTACAAAAGAAAGCGGCTGGTGATTGGGAATGTTTAGGTGATCAGTATATTTTAAAGGAGCCATTAGTACTCATTTTTGGGAATCGTTTCTTACTAGAAGATGAAATGAATTATGAGGAATTAAGAACGCGCTTTCCTGATGGTCACCTAGTATTTGGATCTTCTTGTGGCGAGTTAGTCGGCAGCTCTGTAAATCATGAGCATATTACAGTTACGGCTATTGAATTTGAACGCACTACTTTTGAAGTAAAAGCTTTTAATATAAAGGATAGTAAAGGCGATAGTGAAATAGCTGGTAGAGAGGTTGTTAAAAAATTAAACCCTTCAGGACTCAAACATATTTTTGTAATCTCAGAAGGAAGTTTTGTAAATGGATCTGCTCTCACTAAAGGAATGCAAGAAGCGTTGCCTAAAATCATGATAACTGGTAGTTTATGTGGAGATGATGCACGTTTTGAAAAAACATTAGCCTCCTATAATAAGGCTCCTAAACAAGGAGAAATTGTTGTTATCGGTTTTTATGGTGATACTTTTGAAGCTTCTTTTTCTATATATGGCGGTTGGACACCTTTCGGTCCGGAAAGATTAGTCACAAAAGCTGAGGAAAATATTCTTTATGAAATTGATGGTAAGCCAGCACTCGATTTATACAAAAAATATTTAGGTGATAAAGCAATGGATTTACCAGGGTCTGCGCTCATATATCCATTAAATATAAAAAGTCAAGAGAATCAACAATCATTTGTGCGCACGATATTAAATATAGATGAAGAAAAAAACACCATGATTCTCGCAGGAGATGTTCCTCTTAATTCTTCTGTACAGTTGATGATGACTAACATGAATAATATCGCAGCAGCGTCTGAAACGGCTGCTATTCGAGCCATGCAAGGAAGGGATAAAGCGCCGCAACTTGCTTTATTAGTCAGTTGTATAGGTCGTAAATTAGTATTGAATCAACGGGTTGAAGAAGAGATAGAAGAAGTGCGCGGTATCATAGGTGACGATGTCATCATAAGCGGTATGTATTCTTATGGCGAGATAGCTCCTTTTTATGGGGAACGCAGTTGTAAATTACATAATCAAACCATGGCCATAACGTTAATAAGTGAATAGATGAATCCGCTTTTAAAAAGACAAATTAGTAAATACCTTCCTGCTGACCTTAAAGGACGACAAGATTTAGAGATTTTTTTAAAATCTGTTGAAGATTCTTATGATAATTTAGATGATCAATTTAAAATGACTCAACGAGCTATGAAAATAAGCTCTGATGAATTATTTGAAGCAAACAAATTGCTGAGGGAAGAAACGGAACTGCAACGCAATTTATTAACGAAGTTACAAACGGTTATTAATACAATTCAGCCTTTTGAAAACACGGGAGAGCAGAAAAATATTTTTGAAAACCTAGAAGGAAAGAAGCTTGCAGATTATATAAATGAACAAGCTGGACAACTTATAAAGGTTAATAAAAATCAAGAAAAATTACTTACAGAACTGGCACTTCAGAATCAAGAGTTAAATGACTACGCGCATATCGTCTCGCATGATCTAAAATCCCCATTAAGAAGTATTGAGGCCTTGATGAGTTGGTTAATAGAAGAACATCGGTATACACTTGATAAAGAAGGAAAGGCATATTGTGAATTAATCGTTTTTCACATAGAAAAGATGGATGCACTTATATCTGGAATTTTAGAATATTCCTCAATTGGCAAGGAAATAAGAGTAGAACGGGAGCTTAATTTAGAAGTTTTAGTGAAAGAAACGATAGAATTACTTAACGTGCCAGATCACATACACATAAAAATACACCAGTTACCCATAATAGAAGTGGACCGATTTAAGTGGCAACAAATTTTTCAAAACCTGATTGTCAATGCTATAAACAGTATCGATAAACAAGAGGGCTTTATAGATATTATTTCAAGGGATCTGGATACTAAAATTCAATTTGAAATTAAGGATAATGGGAAGGGAATTGATTCGGCTTATTTTGAAAAAATATTTCAAATATTTCAGAAGTTAGAAAATGATTCTAAAAATACGGGTATAGGATTATCAATCGTAAAGAAAATCATCACTTCTTACCAAGGTGAGATCTGGCTAGATAGTGAACTAGGAAAAGGGTCCTCATTTTATTTTACCCTACCTAAAACAAATTAAAATGGAAGAACCGAATTTAGATTATATTAATGAACTTGGTTTTGGAGATAAGGTGTTTATAAATAGACTCATCGCTGTAATTAAGGAAGAATTGCCTCAGGAAATAGAACTTTACAATAAGAACTTTAATAGTTCTGCTTTTGTAAAAGCCGCTGAAAGTGTGCATAAATTAAAGCACAAACTGGGGATAATGGGCATGGTTGATGGTTATAATACGGCAATTGCATATGAAGAGGAGCTAAAAATGGGTGGAAGTTCGCTTAAAAGTGAATTTGATATCCTACTTGAACACTGTAATCGTTTCATAAATGAGTTATAATATGTAAATTGCTGGAACACAAAATTTAAAATTTTGAATTGTATTATAATTGATGATGAAGTAACCGCCAGAGCAATAGTATCCCATTTGTGCAGCCAGGTAGATAGTTTAGATGTTATTGAAGAATTTCCCAACGCTATAAGCGCTATGAAATTCCTTAATAGAAACGATATAGACCTCATCTTTTTAGACCTCCACATGCCAGATTATAGTGGCTTTGATTTTATAGAAACACTTAAGAACCCTCCTAGAATAATTTTAACTACCTCTGATAAGAATTTTGCTATTGAAGCTTTTGGCTATGATTGTATCGTAGATTATTTGCTCAAGCCTATTACTTTTCCAAGGTTCTTAAAATCGGTACAGAAAGCACAAAATGAAAAGGTGGTATCAAATCCTGAGGCGCCAATTTCTTCAAAACCCAATACGAACGAATCTTTTTCTCCTATGGAAAAAGAGATGTACGTGAATATAGATCGAAGACTAGTGAAAATTGAATTTGAAGATATTTATTTGATTGAAGCAAAAGGCGATTACATCCTTATAAAGACAGAGAAGAAAAATTATACTGTTCATTCTACACTTAAGAAAATAGAAGAGAAACTTCCTGATGTGCTCTTTTTAAAAGTACACCGATCCTATATCATCAATATAAATAAAATAATTGACATCGAAGATAACAGCGTTCTAATTGCAAAGAATGTGATACCAATTAGCAGGTCCAATAGACCAGAATTGATGAGGAGGCTTAACTTGTTGTAAGTGAGTTATAAGACTGACCAAACGCAAAAGCGCAACAAAAAAGTGCCGAATCCTTTTCTGAATGTATCGAAGAGTTTTGAGAACCCTTCTGCATATGAAGGTTCAAAGAACTTTAAGCTATTATTTTTTTAAAGTTTATTGAATTTACGAGAAGTTTAGAAGAGGTCTTTTCCACCTAGTTTTGTAGCACTTATCTTTATAAAATTCTTCCCTACGAGTTAAAAATTAAAAGGCGGTATTCGCAAATGGATTTCCACATAATAGGAAAGGTCTAATGCCACAGGATCTTTTTTTTCAGGAGTTCTAGAATATTTTCCTGCTAAGAAATGAGTTGGTCATTTTGAATACAACACCGTGTTATGGTGTTAAAAATCAAATAGCTTTCCTTTAGTAACTTGTAATCTTAATGTAAAACCTACCTCCGTAAATTCGAACCCAGATGCAGTTGCACTGGCTATGTTGCTGTACTTACCATAAGCGCTTGCTTGCCATCTTGGAGAGATGCTGTAAATCAACTTCCCTTCAGCCCTTAGTAAGGTAGTGGCATCATCTTTTTCTACAAATTGATATCCAATAGCAACATTGGAGCCGTAAGTCCATTTCCCTTTGTTGCCATTTAAATCCAGAAAAGCTTCGGCAGCTTGGTAAATACTTGGACTAAAATACTGACTTGGGACTTGTTCTGTATAACTTAAATACTGGTAGTTCAATCCTGCTTTTAGAGCTGGTGCTTTTGTAAACGTATAATAAAGAGAGGTGAAAATAAGGTTTCTAGAATTCTTATCTGTTTGCCCTGTATGCATTAAACCGGTATACCATCCCAGATTAAAGCTTGTCCCCATATTGTAATGAATCATGTAGTTGTTCATGAATATCTTCTCATCGATAAGTGCAGCGTTAAAATTTTGTAATTCACGACGGTATCCTATCTCTAAGTTTTGTAACGCGTAAGGTCTTGTTTTTATAAATATAGAACCGTTGACATCTGTATAGCTATTCACGTCTGCAGTTGCTTTTGTAAAACCTATGGTATTTTCTATCCAAGTATTATTTTTGATTCTGTACTTCGTACCTATAGAAACATTGGTATTATTAGCCATATTTCCTAAAGTTATGTTTTCTGTAGTTCTATAAGAGTAATTGAAGCTGGCAGTAAAACGATCAGAGAAAGGAATCGTAGCGTTTACACTTGCCCCATATGCTTGATTATCACCATTATCTTTTGTGTAAGCTCCAGTGGTTTGAATAGCAGGACTTAGCGCCTTATCTAGGGCAGTTAGTAAAGCTTTTGCATCTTTTTGTTCTGGATAAAAGACCAGTGTTTTTTGAGCATAAATGTAAGCTTTACCTAAATTTCCCTGACCGCGATAGGCATTTGCAATTCCTAAATTTCCGTTGAATGATGTACTGTCCTTATCTAAAATACTCTTGTAGTAATCGATACCTCTAGATATCTGTCCCGTATACATATACATAGAAGCACTTAAGGCATCTATTCTATTAGAAGTGCCCAGTTGAGTAGTTAACGATTCAATAGCTATTTTTGCGGTTCTGTATTTTCCATTCCATATAAGCGCTTGAATGTAACGTTCTTGAGCAGTCATAATTTTAAGAGAATCTGTTTTTGCTAGAGCAGTTGCTTCTTGAGCTAATTTCAGTGCTTTTTTATTTCTGCTCTTAAGATGAGCAACAAGTGATAGACCTACAAGACCGCTTACACGATCTTCTAATTCACAGTAGATGGCATTTGCTTTAGTAAAATCAGCGGTATTAATATAAATATTTGCGAGTAAAATTTTAGAATCGGCATCATTTGGAAAGTCAATTAGGTTTTCTTCAAGTAGTTGAATAGCAGTTGCATATTCTTGTTGGGATATGTATTGAGATGCCGTACCTAATTTCATGTATTTTTTTGAAACCATTGCGTTTTTGTTACCAGGCTGTATTTTTAGCGCTGTATCTACATATTGCAATGCCTTTTTATATTTCTCTAAGTTAGAAAGTGTGTTTGCATATCCCAAAATTGCGGGAAAACTGGTGCTGTCTTTTTTTACAAGACCTTGATACATTTCTTTTGCCTCATTAAATTCTTTGTTCCATAATAATGACTCGGCATAGTTCAATAGGATTTCAAAATCAGCTGGGTAAGCCGTCTTTAGATCTATAAATATTTTTTTTGCTTCTTCGGTATGACCGTTAAGTCCTAAAGCACGACCATAGCAAAGCCTAGCGGTTTTATGAGTTGGGTGGTTTATAAGTATGTTGTGAAAGAAGGTTTGCGCTTCTATATACTTACCGCTTTCTAGAAACTGGAATCCATCTGTCATATCTTGGCCATAACAGATCGTGCTAACTAATAAGATGAATAAGAGACCGAGTTTTTTCATGGCTGGTTTATTTACAGATGCAAGTTATCACTACGTACATTCGTTTTAATCTGTGGCTATTTGCAATTGATCTATACATTCCGTCGTTTGAAAGATATTTGATTTAGGTCAACAGCGATTTGCATACCGATGCACTACAAAAAGTGTTTTTTCAATAAGGTATAAGGGCTCTATATGTCAGTTGTTTATGCCGCTTTCGCGAAAGCAAAACTAGTACAGTTCTTTAAAAAAATCTTTAAAAGTTGCTTTCATACCATTCATCTACAGCATATTTCATCTCGTCGAAATACTCCAAACTTCTTTTCTATTCATCTCATATTTGTAGTAGAACTAAAAACAGTAGTTATGGATTTTACATATATAAAGAATAGAAACGTTCTGAAAATTGTATACAATCGCAGAATTATTTCAAAGAGTTATAAAATGGTTGTCGTTTACAGAAGAGTAAAAAAGCAAGTTATACAGTTAGTGACGTCCTAAATATAACGCTATGTTAGTTCTTGCTCAAAAAATAAAAAAGATATTTACTCCAGAGCAGCTTTTTATGATCAGTGCTTTTTTAGTAAATGTAGGAAACTATGTTTACAATTTATTATTAGGTCGTTACTTGGGTCCATCCCAATTTGCAGATGCTGCGATATTGATTACTTTGCTTCTTGTACTTTCATTTATAGCAATGACATTTCAATTTACGGTAACTAAGTTTACGGTAGAATTCCCATTGGATCAGAGGAACATATTACTAACAAAAATCTATGCTTATGCCATAAGTACAGGACTCGTTTTAGGAATGTGTACGGTGTTTTTTGCAGGTAATTTAAAGACTATTTTTCAAACAGAGTCTTCAGGAATGTTTATAGCATTTGGAATGGCGATACCACTGTATTTTATAATGAGTGTGAATCGTGGTATTCTTCAAGGAGAAAGTGATTTTATCAGTTTGTCGATCACTTATCAAGCTGAAATGCTGTGCCGCTTATTTTTTACATTTACTCTTTTAATTTTGTTTGATGTGTCTTCAGAATATGCGGTATCTATTGCGATAGGTGTTTCTTTTATAGCGGGACTTTTCCCGATGAAAAGACGTCCTGCTGCCAAATATTTAACTCTTGAAATTTCTAAAAGACAACAAAAGAAAATCATACTTTTCTTTTTCCTTACTGCTTGTTACGAGTTGACACAAATAATATGCAACAACAGCGATATATTGTTAGTAAAGCACTATTTCCCTTCCTACGATGCAGGATTGTATGCATCTCTTGCTCTTATAGGTAGGGCGGTTTATTTTGTAACTTGGATGTTTGTGATGTTATTATTACCTGAAGTACTTCAAAATCGTAAAGAAGGAAAAAATCCTATTCCCGTATTAAAAAAGTATATAGGGTACATTACACTTCTTTCATTTGTCATTGTGAGCTTTACATTTGTCTTTCCTGAAATTGCGGTGCACCTGCTTTTTGGAACGCCGTATATCAGTATTTCTTCATTACTAGGTTGGTACGCTTTAGCCACCTCGTTTTTTGCATTAGCTAATGTTTTTGCTTATTACTTTCTTTCCTTAGATCATTATATACCTATTGTCATAACTGCCCTTTTTGGAACACTCCAAGTAGTGTTTATAATGTCATTTCATGACAGTCTTTTAGAGGTGGTTATGGTTCAGGTATATGTTATGGCAGGATTGCTTGTGGTTCAAATTTCATATTTCGCATATAATCAGCTCCTCATTAAAAACTAATAATCGTCTTTTAGCTATGATTCATCCGTACATAATGTTGATTGGTCGTAATTTCTCAAAATAATATAAAGTATTGAACATATTTGTAGTGCCAATTAAGGTTAGTAATTCTAAAATAAATATTATGGCATTACAAATTGAAGACAGAGAAGGCGTAATTTGTTTTAAAGGGGAAGTTTGTAGTTCACATATTCAAGAGGTGTTGACCTTGGTTAGCATGCTCGTCGCAATTGATCATAAAGTAATACTCAATTTGTGCGGTTTGGAAAAAGGAAAGGATATTTTAATAGCAGGATTGAAAAATATTAAAAAAAACCTTGCCGATGATAATAAGCTTTCATTTTTTAGTTCCAATGATGAAAATGTACTTCTGTTATTTCAGCAAATCAACAATCCAAATGATATAACTAAGCTCGTTGCTTAATTTTCACCATCAAATTTTAATATTATGAAATTAGCAATCGTAACCTCGTATCCGCCTAGTAAAGTTACTCTTAATGAATATGCATTTCACTTGGTAAAACATTTCAGACAGCATCTAAAAGTAACTGAATTGACTTTGTTAACAGATGTACACGCTAAGGAAGCTGAGATCGATTTTAAGGAAGTAGGATGCAGAGTAAGGGTTCAAAAATGTTGGAAGTTCAACAGCTATTCGAATCTATTTTTTATTGCAAAAGCTATTAGAAAGACACAACCAGATATGGTGTTGTACAACCTGCAATTCATGAAATTTGGAGATAAAAAAATTTCTGCAGCCTTAGGATTGTTCTCCCCATGGTTGACTAAATTAATGAAGGTAAAGACAACGGTACTTTTGCATAACATTATGGAAACCGTCGACTTAGAAAGTGCTGGTTTTACCGATAACAGAATTAAAAGAGCTGTTTTTAATTTTATCGGAGAAATGCTTACTCGTGTCATTCTTAAAGCAGACAAGGTTGTGTTAACCATAAGTAAATATGTAACTATTCTAGAAGAAAAGTACCAGGCAGACAATTGTGTACTTATTCCTCATGGGACTTTTGAAATCCCAGAAGAGCCTTCTTATGAGCTGGCTACTGGAGCTCTTAAAGTAATGACATTCGGGAAATTTGGCACCTATAAAAAAGTGGAGAATTTAATTGAAGCCGTAGAGCAAGTTAGAATGCGTACCGGTCAAGATCTTGAAATTGTTATCGCCGGAACAGATAACCCGAACACATTGGGATATTTACAAGGGGTTAAAGAGCAATATAGTGAGAGCTCTAATATCACGTTTACAGGTTATGTTGCTGAGGAAGACATCTCTACTATCTTTTCAGAGAGTGCTATAGTTGTTTTTCCTTATACGTCCACCACAGGGAGCTCTGGAGTATTGCATCAGGCAGGTAGTTATGGAAAAGCGGTCGTTATGCCAGATTTAGGTGATTTAAGTATCTTAGTTAAAGAAGAAGGTTATAGAGGAGAATTCTTTGAGCCTAAAAGTGTGGATAGTCTTGCCGCTGCCATTGAAAAACTAGTCCTAGATAAAGAACACAGAATTGAGCTCGCAAAAGCAAATTATAAAGCTGCTAGCGCCTTGCCTATGTCTGTAATTACTAAAATGTATTTAGATATGTTTGAAGAGAACATGATCCCTCCTGCCCAAGTTCCAATCGCAGTTTAATCAATTGTTTTTGAGGCTTGTATAAGCTGGCTTTACCCCTGCAGAATCTATAATTCCAAAGTAGGCCTGTTTATTTTTACGCCAGGGAAGTGAGCCAGCCACATCATTGGGAATTTTATCAAAATCATAAAGCGTCCAGAACAAATAGTTGATACTATCTCTTTTTTGTATTTTTAAAAGAGCTGTGTAAAAAGATGCCTGATCTTCTTTGTCTTTTCCCCCAAAACTCCAAAATCCATCATAACTAGATAGACCTATTTCCTGCAGTAAAACGGGTTTTGAAGTTTCTTGCTTTAAAGAGTTGTGGACTTTACTAAGATCTTCTAGATTTTGATAATAATGATAAGAGATAAAATCCACTTCATTTTTAAGAGTCAAAGCTGCTTTATGGGAAGACCATCCTATGGTTACTGGATGTATGGAGTCGATCTGTTTTAGGGCTTTAATGGTTTGAGATAACCAGGATAAAACTCGTTCCTTATCTCTATTTACAAAATCTAAATTGGGTTCGTTTTTTATATCCCAAGCCAGCAAAGCAGGATGATCACTAACTTTCATGACTACAGCTTTAAGATGTTGATTCGTCAGTGTCCAATTCTTTATATCATAATTTCCATAGAAATCAAAAAGAGTAATCATCACTTTTAAATTTGCTTTTTGAGCCTCGTCTAAAAGTATACTTAGTTTTTCTAATTTGTTCACATCTACATGGGCTTTCCCAAAATCGCTGTAGCCTATAAAAACTCTTATGGTGTTTAGATCCAATTCTTTAATGATCTTAAAGTCTGCTGCAAAAGTTTTAGAAGTTACATTTCTATTAAATGTGTCCCAAGGGTATTTTTCAGGATAATAATTGAGACCTTTTATTTGATTGATCCCAACTGGAATACTATTTATTGCAGCGGCAATTTCGTTTATGGCAAGCTTTTCAAAATGTCTGATACGCCAGAAACCATCTTCTAATAAAAGAATGACTCTATAATCTTCGTTGAATTCACGTTGCGTAATAAATTTATTATTTTTATAAATTTTTTCTATTCCAGAAACACGACGGTCCGTTATAATCGCAACAGTTCCATCGGCGCTATAAAAGTCTAAGGTAATGTGGTGATTTAAAATAGTAGATCGGACAGCTATTTTTTGAGCGGTATTGAAGGCAATAAGAGCATTGACTTTTTCACGAGCACTTTTTGTATAGTGATCATAAATTCCATCCGTATTATTATTTTCTAGAGCTAGATTTTTCACAAACCAAGCATCCAGGTAATCTTGCTCTATTTTTTTCTGATTTTCATGCGCCAGTGGTCTTCCTGGATTATCTATAGAAACCCAAGTTACTTCTGGTAGGTAATAATCAGTACGCGCTATATCTAGGTGTAATATTTTAGAACTATCAGCTCCTGTATTTAGGTAAGCAATTACCTGACTGATGCCATAGATGACGGCTGCATTCACAAGAATAAATACAGCTATAATGAAGATGCGATATATAATTTTATTTTTTTTCAATGAAGTTGTATGTATTTTACAGTGGTAATACCCAAAGATGCTACTTGAATTTTATAAATATTTTGCGATAGTAAAGCGGTGTCAAATCTATAGGTCACTATTCCTGCTTTAGTTCTCAACAGGGTCTCCTTTCCATTGAATTTTATACGCACTTGGACGCCGTCTGGTATAAGCTGGCCTAAATAACTAGTCAATGGACCGACTGTGATTTGATTGTTTTGAGGCTCCTGAATAGGGATCTCTTTTAAAACAGATTGGAATTTAATTTCCAATTCTGGACTCTCTACCATACCCATTATAATTCCTTTAACAGTCCATACGGAAGGTCTTTCTGGGTGTAACGCTTTCGCGAAAGCATACCCATTAATCGTACTTGCTGCAGTTTGCCATTTTTGATTTCGGTCATCGTTTATAAAAAACTTAACCAGTGTACCATCAGTAGTGATGTTGCCATGTGCATCTTTTATTTGATCGGTTTTAATCGTGATCAGTTCATTTCCATCAGCATAGTTATGATTGCTATCTTCTTTTATTTGGAATGCTGTTGGGATATCCGGAAATACATCGGTAACGAGCTCTTTTGAAGAACTATGATTGATCGTACTACCTGTGATTATTCTTCCAGTTCTTAAAGGAGCACGTATTCTTTTCCACGTGAATCCAGCAGAGAGTTCTTTATATTGTTGGTATATAGTTCCTTTAAATTGATGTTGCAGGGAAACCATAGTACCATCTGGTAATAAGTTGTCAAGACTGTCTACGGGAATGCTCACAAGCATGGTGTAATCTCTAAGGGTCGCAATAATGCTGCGCGGTCCTAAGTAGTTTTCTATAGCTTTTAAAGCTTTGATATCTGCCACTAATTTAAAACTGCCGCTTTGCAGTGTTTCTTGATCAGCAATAAGCTGCCAGGTTATAACGCTAGCATGTTTAGTGATTTCTTTGGGTATTTTTATTTGAAGCTCATTGTTTTTTATATCTGCAGGTAAAATTGTACTTCCATAAGTTCCTGAAATCACAAAATTTATTTTCTGATAAGAGCTTTTGTCAAAGGTTTTAAAAAATACTTTTATCCCACTATCGGTCACTATTTGATTTTTAGGTGGCTGTATCTTAAAACGAGCTACTCCTTTAGTTTCTACTTTCTGTTTGTCGTTTGCAGTAGAACAGGAAAACAGTATCGCTATAAAAGCCATCAAGATAAAAATGTTGCGAGATAGGTGGGTTATCATCATCTTGGATTTCCTATAAATGCGTTAGTAGTGATGGAAATATATTGATATGGCAATCCATCCACCTGGATTAAAAACTCTTTCCGTCCTATATTATTTCTATTTGGATGTACTTTTGTCGCAATATCTTTGTTGGGCAGTCCATTTACAGAAACATTTAAAAGGGCGGAAGAGAGGATCAACGGAGATTGTATATCAGGTAAGATGAGTTTAAAAGCTATTTTTCGTTGGGGTCTAATACTCTCATTGATATACACCGCATCTGTCCATATCAATTCTTGTGCATCGTTATAATAACTGATTAATAGTTGAGGTATGGTGGCTGCCTCTATACTTGGGTTAAAAAGAAAACCAGTCAACTCTTTTCCTTTTACATGAATATGGGAAGGAGCAACTGTCTGGGATAGCCCTGAAGTAGCAACATTTGCCTTTACTTGAATTTCAAATTCTTCAGGCATTTCAAACGCTCTATGTGGATCATTACTACTATTAAACTCTATGAGAAAAGGAGTTGTTTCTTTAGCAAGTAATTTGTGCTTTATCACATCTTGGGCATTGTATCTAGCGATTTCTTTATTAAATTTATTATATAAAACTCCTGTCACAGATATATCTGCTGGGATGTTATCTACATTCTGTATAGCACCTATTAGGTAAAATGTGGTGTCTTTTTGTATAAGTCTTGCATTGAGAACTTCTACTACAGGTTGTTTTAGAACATCTTCATGAAAAGTTTGTCCTGATGTGATTTTACGTTTGCCGTGATTAAAAAAGTGGGTGCTGCTTTTGAGCATGAGTTGATCTGGAGGTATGTCTGGATCTACATTTTTAGGAATGATATACCATTTTCCTTTTTCCTTTTTTATAAGAAGAGTATCTTTAGTTTTTATTTCTTTAAGGGGTGTTATCCAGCTTATGGAGGCCACACCGGTGGCTGTAATTTTGGTTTGTTCTATTATTTTAACCGATATGCTATCCATTTTTGCATAAGAACTCAATAGGCCGTCAGACAAAGATATCTCTAACATAAATTGAGAAATATCCTTTTCTTTCAAGGGATCAATAAACGAATGTGCTGTTTCAAACTCTCTAAAATCTAAGGCATCGTAATAAGCGATTATTACACTTTTTGGACTTAGTTGCGCTGCTTTTTTGATATAAAGGCCGTAAACCATATAGACTCCAAATACTAGTATGCCGCTTATCCATAACAGCGAGATTCCATAAAGCCATTTTAGAACTATTTTTTTCACTGGTAGAGCTTTAAAATAAATTTGTTGAATTTCTTTTTTTTTCCTAAAAGAACGGGACCACATTCCACTTAAATATAGCAGTATGCTTATAATCAATGTAGAAAGAGGAATAATTCCCCACAGTAATTTTTGAAATAAAGGAACATCATCTTTAGGTAAAATACTAGGTAAAGGAATGATTCCAGATCGCTCCCATATCGCAATGCCATTTTCTAATTGACTCAATCGGTGCCAGCCAGTAAAGTAGAGTAGGGGATCATAAAATTTATCATTAGAGAACACATATTTTAAATGAAATTTCTCCGGTACAGTAAGAAATTGTTGTAGTGAGCCCAGCCCCTCTATACCTCGATATTTAGAGTTTTCAAGGCGTTCTACCGCTCTAGTAGTAAACTCTGGTAATCTTCTTGCCGAATGGTAGTTGCCGTCTACAGTGGTTGCCTCTGTTTGCGCAGACAGCCATGCCATTTGATCTCCAAAGCCCAATGGCAAATAACGCCATCTATCATGATCGTCCTCATTCAAAAAATTTACGATAGACTTCATTTTAATAGCCTCTGGCTGGGTAGGTCTGAATTTGCCTAGCGTCATCGTGAAAACGGCAATGGCGATAAAGCACATGGCAAGCATTCCTCCACTGGTTCTATGGAGTATTGCGCCCCATTTTTGCTGCAACAGTTCTTTATAATCGCCATCTGTAAATCGATAACAAAATTCGCCAAATAAAGGCAGTGCCATAATAGATGCCCACAAAGTAAAACGATCTAATGTCAATATATTAAAAGCATTTTCCCCCAATATTTTTAAGGGTATAGGCGTTGTTCCACCCGTGCCTAGAACAAATAACAGACTGAATGAGATTCCGAAAAAAAACAATCTTTTGCTGTAAAACCTGTAGAAAAAGTAAGGTAAAAGAAATAGTAATATTCCCCATGGAATAATAAAAAACACCAATCCAGATGAGGTGACTTCTATAAAGTTATCTCTGGAGCCGTGTGGTATAGGGATTTGAGTAATGGGATTTTTCTTAGAATTGATCCAATAAGGCAGTATGCATCCTACAATCAGCACCAGCGAGCAAGCTCCAAAAATGACGACACGTTTTAAGTGTTTCCACAGCGCTTTTGAGAAAGTTAAAAAAGTAACCTCAGTATTGCTACTTACTCTTTCTCTTGCCGCGTCCATAATTGCAGTTCCTATTAAAGGGCATATAAAAAACACCATACCGAAAATAGGTGTCACATGATGTGAAGTAACGGTTACCGCTAGTAAAGCAAGTGATTTAAATAAGTAGACTCTCTGACCAGTTTTTATCCATTTGTATATTTCTGGTAAAGCATGTAGGAGAATAGAAATACCAATGATGCTAGGCAACTGTCCAAAAACATGAAGGGTTTCTACAAAACAAGAAGAAAAGACTGCCATTATAGCCGCATATCCCGCTATCTTTTTATTGGGAATAAGAATCTTAGTAAAACGATAGATTCCTGTAATAAATAATATGACCCCTATTAAAGCAACGGTGAACATTCCAAATTTTAAACCACCTATTAAAGATAACACTCCTATGGTTTGATGTACTAAAGGGGGATACCCAAAAACGGTAAAGCCAGTGTACCAACTATAACTCCAAGGTTCGAACCAGCTAGTTGCATAATGATTTGCAAAGAACAAATGTATCAATGCATCATAGGTCTTTTCTAAGGTGAAAAACATAGACGTTCCATGGAATATAATTCCTAACAATACGGCGGTGATGAGATACTTATTTGTCTTTGAATTATACATAGGCATGTGAAAAATAGTCATTCTTTGTACGAGGTAAAGATAATTCTTTCGATAAATGGCCCGTCTATCGATGAGTGGTTTCTGTCTAAAGGAAACTACTGTCTATCGAAAATGACATATTGGAAGCTTGTTCTTGAGATATGTTTGTAGTGTAATTAATATTAATTCTAAATGGTATAAGTATGAAAACTGGAATTATTATCCCATGCTATAATGAAGAAAAGAGATTAGATCAAGAAGCTTTTATATCTTTTATACAGCAAAACAAAGACTATCATTTGTGTTTTGTAAACGATGGTAGTAAGGACAATACGTTGGAAATCCTTCATAAAATGAAAGATCAAGCGCCTGATGGCATCAGTATAGTTGATGTAAAAAAGAATTCTGGAAAAGCAACTGCTGTAAGGGCAGGAGCCAGATTCTTCTACAACGAGCCTCATATTTCTTTTATAGGTTTTATGGATGCAGATCTTTCTACAGATTTCAGAGATTTCAAAGATTTAGTAAAGACATTAAAGAAAGAGAATAAAATACTTGTCTTTGGTTCTAGAAACTCAGGTGGTAATGGTAAAATAGAACGCAATTTTATGAGAACCGTACTCTCAAACTTTATCAAGCAATTTATTTTACTAATTTTAGCGATGCCTATTAGAGATACCCAATGTGGCGCAAAAGTTTTTACTAAAAATATCGTTCCAATACTGTATCAAGATGCGTTTTTAAGCAGGTGGCTGTTTGATGTAGAGCTATTTTTAAGACTTAAAAAGTATTTGGGAAAAAATAACATTATGAATAAAATTACAGAGCAGCCATTAATGAGGTGGGTGCATGTAGAAGACTCCAAGTTAAGCACTAAAGATGCCATCATTATTCCTATAAAATTAGCTCAAATATGGATGAATTATAACGTATTTACTGTTAACAATACAGTGCGCAATCTGTATACAGGTACCTTTAAAATAAATGATGCTTCGACTGAATATTCTATTGCAGCATAAATAGTTACTTTTTAAAATTAGGGATATAAAAGGGTTGTTTTATAAAATCCCATCCGACATGTCATTAAATTTTTAGTAGGTTCTAATGGGATAATAATTGTAAATAATAAGGCTGGTGGAATTTCTATAAAATAGTGTTGGGGAATGACTGGAGTTTAAGAACCTATCTATTCTGGAGGGAATAAAAGAATCTATAAATCTGGTGTCTTAATAGATTTGTTAAAGAGGGTAAATAAAAGTTTCAAGAGACAAAATCACTGCCATCTTACAAAAAAAAACTTTATCCTTAGTTAAGGAGTTTAGCGGCAAAAAAAACTCTTGTTATTCCAGCATGTTCTGAGAATTAAAGAGCAAAAAAATAGTTGGCATGGTAGCTACAATTATCTAAAGTAAAAATCCCAAAACACCCCCTATTACCATCACCACAATTTTAGCGAAATTGAACTTATGAGCTTCACTAGCTTCTAGAATTAGTGTGGTAGAAACATGAAGAACAATTCCAGCAACTATAGCCTTTATGGGTAACATAAAATCTTCCAGAATTTCTAAATTTCCAGCTACCAGACTTCCTAAGGGTGACATAGCCGCAAAGAATAAAATAATCAGGACTGTTTTGAACTTGCTAAAATGACTAGAAAGTAAAAATGAAGTAAAAATAAAAGCAATAGGTATTTTATGAACAGCTATACCATAAGTCATGCTGGTTTCTCCTTGCAAGGGCATTCCTTCTAGAAACGCGTGCAAACATAAACTACCGAACAGTAAATAAGGAAAAGTATGGGCTGCCTTATCAATATGTAAATGACCGTGTTCAGCGCCTTTTGAGAAAAATTCAAGAATAATTTGTAAGAACACACCACCCATAAGATAGGCGCCATACCTATTCCTGCCACCTTCATAAATCTCGGGTAAGAATTCACTCGCTACGGCACTTAATAAAAAGGCTCCCGAAAAAGCAAGGAGCAATTTCATGCGTTCCTTTGATTGTGACTTGAGAAGCAAGGCCGCGGCAAAACCTAATAATACAGCAAGAAAGGGTAGGAGTATATTCATGTTTAGTTCTCAGTTATTGTCTCAAAAAAGTTGGTCCAATAGTTTTTAATGTAATGATATTTTTAGTTCTAAATTAATGAGGGACCTGCTGGTTTTATCTCCGTTTAAAGGAGTTCAGTTGTCGGCTCAAAAAATGGGTTCTAGAATTTTAATTTAAGGGTCTATAAAGTTCCAAATTTATCTAGGATCTGTCCGTACCGTCTCAATGCTCGTTAAATTATTTATTCTTCTTCCTCTTTCTCACCTCTCAACTTATGCAATTTTTTAGTCCCTTTATACATATCGTATTTAACAAGCTTCGCTTCTATCTTACCGTTGTACAATTGAATTTTACGGGATGGGCGCAAACCTACAAATTTTAGAGCATCCATATTTCCTGTAATCATCCATGCGGTAGAACCTGCATAACGCTGTTTTAAAGTGTCGCCTATTTCTTTGTAGAACTCTTCAATATCAACAGAAATACGCTCATCGTAAGGTGGATTAAACATTAAAAAAGCACTTGCGCTTTGATAATCTCTAAAAAAATCTCCTTTTTCTACTTTTATAAAGTCTGTAAGATTGGCATTTTTTATATTTTCAACTGCTTTTTCTATAACATAGCCGTCAGCATCTCGAGCGATAATTTTCCCGTCAAATTCGCGCATTTTCTTCAAACAACTTGCTTGTATGTTTTCAAACAGCTCATTATCATAATCAGGCCATTTCTCAAAGCCAAATTCACTGCGGTTGATATTTGGAGCAATGTTTGCCCCTATCATAGCCGCTTCAATAGCAATTGTTCCACTACCACACATAGGATCGATAAACGTAGAACGCTGGTCCCAATTACTCAATAATATGATTCCTGCCGCAAGAACCTCATTAATAGGAGCCTCATTAGTCATTGTTCTATATCCTCGTTTATACAAAGGTTCACCACTTGTATCTAACGATACATCAACATTCTGGTCGTTAATATGTACCGATATTCTCAAATCTGGATGCCTAGTGTCTACATCTGGTCGCTGTCCAGTATTGCGTCGTATTTGATCTACTATAGCATCTTTAGTTTTTAAAGCTACGTACTGGCTGTGATTAAAATATTGGGATGCAATTGTTCCATGAACGGCTAGAGTATCATGATATGTTAAATGTTTAGACCAGTCGTATTGATAGATCCCATCATAAAGGTCTACTTCATTTCGTGCTCTAAAGCTATAAATAGGTTTAAGAATTCTGATGGCTGTACGCAACATCATATTTGCCTTGTACATAAATCCTTGGTCTCCAGTAAATTCTACCATGCGCACACCGCGTTTTATGTTTGTGGCACCTAGCTGTTTTAGTTCTTGTTCAAGGACTTCTTCTAGGCCAAAAAGCGTTTTGGCAATCATCTTAAAATTTTGGGACATCATCGTGGATTTGGATCGACAAAATTAAGGTATTTTTGCGGTCTATGAGCAATGTAAACACATCAGATCAGTGGTACGCCAGTTGGTTCGACACGCCTTATTATCACATCCTTTACCGCGATCGGGATTATGCGGAAGCTGGAGCGTTTATGAAGCGACTTACCCAGCGATTAAAATTGGATAAGAATGCGCAAATTATGGACCTTGCCTGCGGCCGTGGTCGTCACAGCATGTATCTCAATCAATTGGGATACCGGGTTACTGGTGTTGATTTGAGTGATAGTAGTATCGCTTTCGCGAAAGCGGAATTGAGAAAAAATATATCGGGAGTATCTGATAAAAAAGCGCATAACAGCTTAAATCCTATCGATGCTTCTAGCATCGAGTTTCACGTGCACAACATGACCGTAGCTTACGATCAAAGCTTTGATGCCGTTTTTAATCTTTTTACTAGTTTCGGGTATTTTGATGATGCCGCAGATAATTTAAAGACGATAACAGCCATAAAAGAAAACTTGAAACCTGGAGGGTATGGAGTCATTGATTTTATGAATGTAGGTCATGTCATTAAAAATCTAGTAGGGCAAAACTCTAAAACAGAGGAAGGCATCACTTTTAATAATTCCAGACGTTTTGAAAATGGTTTTATATACAAAGACATAAGGTTTAGAGATAATGATCACGATTATCATTTTACAGAAAGAGTAAGTGCTTTAACATTAGAGGATTTTCAAGGATATTTTTCAGCTGCAGGTGTAGATTTAATAGAGGTGTACGGTAATTATCACTTGGAAGATTACGATAAGGAAATTTCAGATCGGTTGATAATGATATTTAGAAAGTAAAGGCTTTCATTTAAATCTCATTCCACTGCATAACGGAATCTCTAAGAGCGAATGCTGTGTCTTTAATTTCATTTTCCATATGTAATTCCTAATTTTTAAGGGATGTATTTTATTGTTTTTCAAATGGGTTTTCCCTTCAGGTAACTATCTATGGGGTCACGGGTGTTTAAGGAACTAGAATTTTCGTCAATGTTTTTAATTTGTCTTCAACACTTTTAGGCTTTACCATATTTCCTGCATTTCTCAAGCATTCCTAGCAAAGCTAGTGGTACTCATTTTTCTCACTATACGCAAATTCCACTGGTCAGATAGTTTCTTTTCAAGAGAGGATCTTTTTAGTGGTTATTGGTTTTTTCGCTTGATTTAAATTGAATGGTGTTGGTTATGATAATCATGCCACAGATAATTAACCTTCAACCTTAAAGTTCTGACGCAGGTTTAAGTTAACCGAAATAGAAATTATGTTGCTCAGCTTTGCTGAGAATCAAAAGGGGTTGACCCGATGATAGGCATCAATAAAATGACGAGATAATTAAATCAACCCAGCCATTTGCTGCTGCAATTCCATTGCTTTGACTCTTGCGGCACGAATAAAATCTTTCCCTTGAGATGCATAAATGATGCCGCGAGAAGAGTTGACCAGCAATCCTACTTGATCATTCTTACCATATTTTACGACTTCTTCAAGTGAGCCGCCTTGGGCTCCTACCCCAGGAACCAATAGAAAAGCATGAGGTACTATTTTTCTGATCTCCATTAGATATGCTGCTTTAGTAGCACCTACTACATACATCAATCGATCGCTGTTCTCATATTGAGAAGCGGTTTTAAGTACTTCTTGATAGAGTGGTTTTCCATCTACAGTTTTGGTCTGGAAATCAAAAGCTCCTTGGTTGGAAGTTAGGGCAAGAAGAATAGCAAATTTATTTTCAAAAGTTAAAAATGGTTCTACAGAGTCTTTACCCATATAAGGAGCAATAGTGACACTATCAAAATTCAAATCTTCGTAAAATGCTTTGGCATATCTGGTGGAAGTATTTCCTATGTCGCCGCGTTTAGCATCGGCAATGGTGAAGTGATCTGGATAATTCTCGTTGAGGTAATGGATTGTTTTTTCTAAAGCTTGCCAGCCTTTTACTCCATAAGCTTCAAAGAAAGCTGTATTGGGTTTATAGGCTACACAGAGATCATGAGTGGCGTCTATGATCGCTTTGGCAAAAGTGAAAATAGGGTCTTCCTCCTCCAATAAATGAGGAGGTATTTTTTCTAAATCAATATCCAGTCCAATGCATAGGAAGGACTTTTTCTCAAGTATTTGGGTGGTAAGGTTTTCTAAAGTCATTTACATTCTATACTGCTATGCACCGTTATATCTCGTCATCATTCATTTGTAACTTCTCGGTATTATCCACCAGTCGAAGTTCATCAATGATTTTTTGAATGTCACCATTAATGATATTATCTAGGTCGTACAAGGTCAAGTTGATGCGGTGATCTGTAACGCGACCTTGTGAATAATTATAGGTTCTAATCTTGGCACTACGGTCACCCGTACTTACCATGCTTTTACGCTTTTCAGAGTCGGCAGCCATTTTCTTTGCGAGCTCAATATCATACAGACGGGAGCGCAAAACTTTTAAGGCCTTTTCTAGGTTTTTGTGAGAAGATTTTTGATCTTGACAACTTACGATCATTCCCGTAGGTTCGTGGTGTAATTTAATGGCACTATAGGTAGTATTTACCGACTGCCCACCAGGACCTGTAGAGGTAGTACGCTCGATACGCACCTCTGTCATGTCCAGTTCTAAGTCAAATTCTTCTGCTTCTGGAAGTACCATAACCGTTGCAGCACTGGTATGCACACGACCTTGAGTTTCTGTTTGAGGAACACGTTGCACACGGTGCACGCCAGCTTCAAATTTTAAGGTACCGTAAACGTCATCGCCGTTTACTTCCATAATGATTTCTTTATAACCACCACTAGTTCCATGACTCGTGTCAACTATACTGGTGCTCCAGTTTCTGCTAGAACAGTATTTTTCATACATTCTAAAAAGATCTCCAGCAAAAATACTGGCTTCATCTCCACCAGCACCGGCACGTATTTCCATGACAGCATTTTTAGCATCTTCTGGATCTTTAGGAACCAGCATCATACGTATTTCTTCTTCTAGCGCAGGAATGGCTTCTTTAGCTTCGTCCAGTTGCATTTGAGCCATTTCTACCATGTCGGCATCGCTGCCGTCTGATATAATTTGTTTTGCTTCTTCTAGATTTGCTGCAAGTTCTACATAAATCTCACGCTTGTCCATGAGTTTTTTAAGATCTTTATATTCTTTGGTAAGTTGTACGTATCGTTTTTGGTCAGAAATTACATCTGGCTGTATGATCAAGTCATTTACCTCGTCAAAACGATTTTTTACAATATTTAATTTATCTATCATGGTCTAATTCAAGTCCTGCGAAAATACGGAATTAACCGTTAATTTTTCGGCATAAAACTTGCTGATTGCTGCGTAATCAAAAAACAATGTGTCTTGAAAAACCTACTTATAGCACTTACTTTTTTATTCTCGATGACTTCTTTTGCTCAGACTACTGAAATAAGAGCTGGAGCAGGATCTGGAGCTTTTTATTTTACGGAAGAAGCAGATAAAGATATGTTGTTTGCTTATGATTCTCAAGCCTCATTTTACTTTGACGTAACGCATCATTTTAAAGATCGCATGGACGGAATCAAATTGCGAATTCAAAGCACCAGTGTACATGTAGTGGGGAAAGATTATCAAACCGGTATTGCGATAGATGGAACGGTGGAATTTTTTATAACTTCTTTATTGTATGAGCGTATAAGAGCAGATAAAATGTTCAACATAGGGTGTCATATTGGAATGGGACTTACGCAGCAGGAGTTTAAACAACAAAAGAATACCAACTGGAAAGCTGTTGAGGCTCGCTTTATGAGCATTACGTTTGGTGGTGCTTTCTCTTTAAGGCTTCATGAAAAACCTCGTTTGATTCTTGAAACTGCCCTCTTATGGACGGATCCTATTACTACTTTAAGAGGTTCAGAAAACTGGCAAACTGTTGGAGAGGACATTAGCTTCCTAGGGCAAATAGGTATTTCTTACCGCTTTAAACAAACGTATTTTAATGTATGAATTAGGATTAGGTGGTGGTTGTCATTGGTGTACAGAAGCAGTTTTTCAGGCAGTTGATGGTGTGGATAAAGTGGAGCAAGGTTATATTTCCAGCGTGGCTCCTTTTGCTGATAGAAGTGAAGCAATCGTTATCCATTTCTCCGACCAGGTGAATTTGGAGAAATTAATTGACCTTCATCTACAGACGCATGCTGCAACAAAAGAACACAGCCGCCGCAAGGAGTATCGCAGTGCGATTTATTATTTTAATGAAGAAATGAAAAGTAAAATAGAAGCAGTAATGACCTCGCTTTCGCAAAAGCGAAATGAAACATACATCACTCAAATCATCCCATTTGTATCCTTCGAACCCTCTTGGGAAAACGTTCAAAATTACTATAAGACTAGACCTGATGCGCCGTTTTGTAAACGCTATATTGAGCCGAAGTTAGAAGTTGTAAAATGGTTATCAGCATTACTTTAGGGTAACTATTGAGGATGCTATAGATTCTAAACTGATAATTTATAAGATGCAGCCGCTATTTTTATAACTTCCGATATCTTTATGAGCTGTAAAACAACCGGTTATGAAAAACCTGCTGTTTCTTGTGCTCCTTGTGTTTCAGTATGTCCATCGATTACCTAAATGAGTTATTCAGGTTGTACAAGAACATCTGTCGTTATTGAGTGGAATGCAGCAGGCATGCCGACATTATGGGAGATTGAATATGGTATTTATGGGTTGACTCCGGGGACAGGTGTTTTGGATACTCTGTTTAATACTCCTTTCCCTATTACAGGGCTGTCGACTAATACAACCTATGATGTTTATATCAGATCTGTATGTAATCAGAACCAAGTTTCTGCTTTTGCTAGACCTTTAATTCTTCCAGGGAATTATGATACGATAACTGGGAGACTAACTTTTGATCAAAATTCAAATGGTTGTACTACTTCAGACCGCTTGGCAACTGGTATTCCTGTGACTGCTTCTTCTACCACATCTATGGCAGAATACTTTGGCATTTCTGATAGTACTGGTGATTATACCATATAAGTGCCAGACGCTACTTATAATGTAACGGTGATGGTCAACAACTCTATTATTTCTGTTCACCCTACAACAATTAACATAAGCTTCCCTAGTGGCACTGATAGTTTAAATCAAAATTTTTGTCTGCCGGCTACTGCAATGCAAGAAGATATGTTGGTTGTTATTATTCCTGAAACACAAGCCAAACCGAGATTTCGTACTACCTATACAGTCGTTTTAACAAATCAAGGAACCGTAGCATTTACTAATGTGGTAGACTTTACTTATCCTAGTGATTACGTGACGTTTCTAACGGCTATGCCAGTGGTAACATCTTCTACTTCTGCTAGTCTGTCATGGAATTACACGCTTCGTCCTTTTGATAGTGCCATCTATAGAGTTGAGCTTAACTTTAATCTACTTATACCTCCTGCTTTTCCTTTGAATTCTGGTGCTATTTTAAACTTGAACGCATCGACTTATCTTACTGGAGCTGATACAGACATTTCTAATAATACTGTTCATTTAGCTCAGAGCGTTGTGAATAGTTTTGACCCTAATGATAAGACCTGTTTACAGGGAAAAAACATGGATCCTAGCCAGGTAGGTGAGTACCCCGATTATTTGATTTGTTTTGAAAATATGGGAACTGCGAGTGCGATTAAGGTGCGTGTTAAAGATGTTATTGATACTTCTAAGTTTGATATCAGCAGTTTAGCTCCTTTAAATGCGAGTCATGAAAAGTACACAAGTATCACAAATGGCAACGAGGTAGAGTTTCATTTTGACAACATTAATCTGGACCTCAATGACGCGACAATTCGATGGTTACCGAGGTACATACATACAGCGTGATGGATTTTTAATATTCAAAAACTCCAAACTCACTATCAATAGTCAGTTTTTTAGAACTAGCAGTTTCTACGCGACCTATGATTTGAGCCTCTACATGAAACGACTTGGAGATATCGATGATTTGCTGTGCAATAGATTCATTTACATAGAGTTCCATACGGTGTCCCATGTTGAAAACCTGATACATTTCTTTCCAGTCGGTACCAGATTCTTCTTGGATCATTTGAAACAACGGTGGCAATTCAAACAGGTTGTCTTTTATAATATGCAAGTCTTTTACAAAGTGCAAAATCTTAGTTTGAGCGCCGCCAGAGCAATGCACCATACCATGTAAGTCTACTCGGTTGACATCGCTAAGAATTTTCTTGATAATAGGCGCATAAGTACGAGTAGGAGATAAGACCAGTTTACCGGCATCCAGCGGACTTCCTTCAACGGGATCGGTTAGGTTCTTAGAGCCAGAATACACTAATTCTTCTGGAACTGCTACATCGTAACTTGCGGGATATTTTTCTTTAAGGCTTTTATTAAAAACGTCATGTCTTGCGCTTGTAAGTCCGTTAGAACCCATACCGCCATTATATTCTTTTTCATAAGTCGCTTGCCCAGAACTAGAAAGTCCTACAATTACATCACCTGCCTTTATATTGGCATTGTCCACGACATCGTCGCGTTTCATGCGAGCTGTAACGGTAGAATCTACGATAATTGTCCTTACAAGATCACCAACATCGGCAGTTTCTCCACCTGTTGAGATGATTTCAACACCGTGAGACTTAAGGTCTGCTATGAGTTCTTCTGTACCATTTATGATGGCACTTATCACTTCTCCCGTTATCAGGTTTTTGTTTCTTCCTATCGTACTAGAAAGTAAAATGTTATCTATTGCTCCTACACAAAGTAAGTCGTCCACATTCATGATCAAAGCATCTTGAGCAATTCCTTTCCATACGGATAGATCTCCCGTTTCTTTCCAGTACATATAGGCAAGACTGGATTTTGTCCCAGCGCCATCTGCATGCATGATAAGACAGTGCTCTTCTGATCCTGTCAATGTATCGGGCACAATTTTACAGAAGGCTTGTGGAAACAATCCCTTGTCCACGTTTTTAATTGCGTTATGTACGTCTTCTTTGCCAGCGCTCACACCGCGCTGCGCATATCTTTTAGAAATGTCTTGGCTCATAGTGCAAAGTTAGCGTTAAGTATTAAGTTTTACGTATAAAGTATCAAGACTGTTGTGTGGAGATATGAAATGGTTGTTAAGAGTTTTAGAAGATGTTTTTAGATTAATTTACGGTATTCATCGACTAGGATTTGTAGATTCTCAATCCTAAATTCTTTTTTTTAATTCTATCTACTAAAATTGGTTGATCTGCAAAATACCTGCTGGTAGATCTTCTAAAGGTTTTTCTTGACCTATAACTTGCGCTCCATAGGAGTTTTCTCCCATTATTGTCATGCAGCTTTTGTCGCTTCTTTTCACTAATAAATATACAGATGCCCAACCTCTAGAATTTCTAGACTTGACTACCATAATATTCTTCTTATTGATTTCGTAATTGTCACCCTATTTATGTAGTAATTTTATCAGAATAGGAAGTTATTAAAAACTAAGATTTTTCTTATGGTTACGATTATCCTTTGATTTTTTCAAATGCTTCATTCCAACAAAAGCCATTGTACCAGTTTTAAATATATACGTATTCCCTTCGTCTAAATTTGTAATGAATTGGTGGACATTCTCAGCTTTATAATTAGCCACTTTTGCTTTTTTGTTTGTCTTAAATTTAATCTTTCCAGAGAATGCCCCATTTGATGGGATGGAGCTAAATCCACTAATGGAACTTCCATCACTTAAAATTACTTGACTTTGAAATTAACGAGATGATAAGGGTCATACATAGATATATGCTCTCATGAAATAAAATTTAGACACTAACAACAACTATTAAATTTGAAAAGATCATGTTTTTATCTAAACTTGGCAAAAGCTAATTTATATAAAAATGCCCTAGAAAATTAATTCTAGGGCATTGTAAAAGGATTTATAACGTTGAATTATCTAGTAAAAAGTAATTCTCTGTATTTAGTTAACGGCCACATTTCGTCATCTACTAACAGTTCTAATTTGTCGCAGTGGTAGCGTATCTGGTCAAAGAATGGTTTTACTTCATCACAATAGGCAGCAGCAGTAGCTTCAGCATCTCCTGTATTATTTGCCTTTTTACGTGCGTCGGTCATTTCTGTAATTCCTTTGTTGATGTATTCAATGTGCTCGGAGATTTTTTCTATAAGAGTCATTTGCTCTTTTGCCATTTTCTTGAAGTCTTTACCAAAGATTTCTTTTAAACCAACAACGTTTTCGATCAATCTGTTTTGATATTTTACAGCGGTAGGAATTACATGATTGCGGGCAATATCTCCTAAAAGTCGGCTTTCAATCTGTATGCGTAAAGCATATTCTTCTACTTCTATTTCATAACGCAATTCAGACTCTACTTTGCTCATGATGTTCAAGTCTTCAAACAACTTGATGGACTTCTTAGAAACTTTTGCTTTCAGAGCGTTTGGCGTTGTTTTATTATTACTCAACCCACGTTTTTCAGCCTCTATTTCCCAAGCTTCACCGTATCCATCTCCTTCAAAGCGTATTTTCTTAGATTTTTTAATGTATTCTCGTAATACATTAAAAATAGCTTCATCTTTCTTGAGTTTCTTGTCTTTTACAAGAGCGTCTACTTCAGCCTTGAATTCGATTAATTGCTGTGCAACAATCGCGTTAAGAACTGTCATAGGGTTGGCACAGTTAGCCGTTGAACCTACGGCACGCAATTCAAATTTATTACCTGTAAAAGCAAATGGAGACGTACGGTTGCGGTCGGTATTATCAAGAATTACTTCTGGAATTTTACCTACTACGTTTAATTTAAGATCTGTTTTCTCCTCTGGAGAAAGTTTACCATCGGTTACTTTTTCTAACTCGTCAAGAACTCTTGTTAATTGAGAACCTATAAATACAGATATAATTGCTGGTGGTGCTTCATTTGCACCCAGTCGGTGATCGTTAGATGCACTTGCGATAGTGGCTCTTATCAATTCTTCATGGTCATGAACTGCTTTGATGGTATTTACAAAGAAGGTTAAGAACTGAAGGTTCTTCATAGGGGTGCTGCCAGGAGAAAGTAAATTTACTCCAGTATTAGTAGCTAGTGACCAGTTATTGTGTTTTCCAGACCCATTTACTCCCGCAAATGGTTTTTCATGAAATAATACTTTAAAAAAGTGTCTCGAGGCCACTTTTCTCATCACATCCATAAGTAACGAGTTGTGGTCTACTGCAAGATTTGCTTCTTCAAAAATAGGGGCGAGCTCAAACTGATTAGGAGCTACCTCATTGTGTCTTGTTTTAACAGGTATACCTAACAGCATACATTCTGTTTCCATATCACGCATAAAGTTCAACACACGTGTAGGAATAGCACCGAAGTAGTGATCATCCAGTTGTTGTCCTTTTGCAGAAGAATGTCCTAGTAAGGTACGTCCAGCTAATTGTAAATCTGGACGGGAATCAGCCAGTGCACTGTCTATAAGGAAGTATTCTTGTTCCCATCCCAAAGTAGCTATTACTTTTGAAACATTCTTGTCAAAATATTTACAAACATCAGTTGCTGCGCTATCTACTGCTTGCAAAGATCTCAAAAGGGGTGTTTTGTAATCTAGTGCTTCACCCGTGTAGGCTACAAAAACGGTAGGGATGCAAAGTGTTGTTCCCATAATAAAAGCAGGAGATGTAGGGTCCCATGCGGTATATCCACGAGCCTCAAATGTGTTTCTGATACCTCCGTTAGGAAAAGAAGAAGCATCTGGTTCTTGTTGAACTAATTGTCCACCGCCAAATTTTTCTATTACGGTACCGTCCATTTCTAATTCAAAAAAAGCATCATGCTTTTCTGCAGTGGCACCTGTAAGTGGTTGAAACCAGTGCGTATAATGAGTCGCTCCATTTTGGATAGCCCACTCCTTCATTCCTGTAGAAACATGATCAGCAACGCTACGGTCTATTTTGCTGCCGTTAATGATCGCATCTTGAACGCTTTTATAAGCGTCTTTGTTCAAATGCTGGCGCATAGAGCCTTTATCAAATACGTTGTTTCCGAAAATTTCGCTACGTCTTGCTGGCTCGTTAACAGCAATTTCTTTGCGGTTAAGTGTTTCTTTTAAAGCTTGAAATCTTAGTGTAGACATCTGTTGTGTTTATTGTTATTATGGTAATAATGACAAAAATAATGAAATACCCTGCTTACGCCCTAAAGAAAGTTAGGTTAGATTTCAACAATTATATAATTATTGTAAAGAAGCCCTACTTTTTATAGGGTTGAAAAAGCTACATATAAAAAAAGTACGTAAGCGCAGAGGTAAATAATTCCTTTATACCTCGATATGTGATAAGCTTTAGGTAAAAAAGCTAAAGGTAAAAGAGCCAATGCAATTCCCAACATCCAGTAAATGTCATTATTCAATAACCCCATTCCTTTTTCTTCAATCTGTATGGGTTGAATAATGGCTGTAATTCCTAATACAGAACCTATATTAAATATATTAGACCCTATTAGATTTCCTAAAGAGATGGCCTTTTCTTTTTTCAATGCCGCAATTATAGAAGCGGCAAGTTCGGGTACGGAAGTGCCTAGAGCTACCATAGAAACAGCAATAATACTTTCTGGTATTCCTAAGCTAGCTGCTATCTCTACAGCAGCCTCTACGAGTAACACACTTCCTTGCCATAACGCAATACCTCCAAGAATAAAGAACAGGATGATTTTCCACCATACAGACTCTTGTAATTCTTCGTCAACCCTTAGCGTTTCTTTATTTTTATGAGCACGTATTATCAGCAGGACTAGAAATATAACAATGGAGCCAAGTAATACAGCACCTTCCCAACGCACCAAATTATTACCTGAAAGAAGCAATACATATAACAAAATGCTAAAAGCCATCATCCACGGCCAGTTGAACTTAAAAAAGTCTTTATCTATAGCTAGAGGAGCAATAAGAGCTGTTGTTCCTAGTACGAATGCAATATTTGCAATATTGGAGCCTATCACATTTCCTAATGCAAAGCCAGAAAAACCATCTAGGGCAGATTGAACGCTGACGATCAATTCAGGAGCACTGGTAGCAAATGAAACTACCGTGAGTCCAATGATCATTTTGGACAAGTTTAATTTCAATGATAAACCTACGGAAGAGCGCACGAGAAACTCACCACCGGCGACTAGAAGTACGAAGCCTATTATTAAATAAAAGATGCTCATGTGATTATTTTAAAAGGTCAAAAATAGGAGATAATAGCAATCTATTGCAGCGGAAAATAAAAAAACAATGGAGATTATTAGATTCCCTAATTTTTGTGAACTGTTTTAGTGAAAAATAACTTGGCTTGTTTTCATATGATAAGCAGCACCGCTAATCTTTATTTGCCCATCCTTGTGCATTTTTTTTAAAGTAGGAATCACTTTCTATATGTCAGCCAGTGTTTTAGTTACATTTTCATTTATGATCATATCAATAAAGGCTATATTTTTTGAAGTGTGTTTTACGTCTTTATGGCGAGTAAGTACGGGCCTGATATCATTAAGTAGGTTTGAAGATTATTCATTCCTAGTTCAGCTGCATCGGTATTGTCAATAGCATGTTGCGCAGCACCACAAGACGTATGTCTAGCACTGTAATTAACTTCGAGCCAGCTACAGCATTGGCAAATTCCATAGAGCCTGCGATAGAAGCATTTTCAATAGTACCAGCTACACGAGCTATAAAAATATCACCGATCCCCTAGTCAAAAACATCTTCTACTGGCACACGACTATCTACGCAAGAAAGGACCATTGCTTTAGGATATAGTCCGATGGCAGCAAGTCTTCTTTTTCTGAGTAGTTTCTGCGAGTTAAGTTGTTGTTTTTAAAATTTCACCTCCTTTTTTAAGACGGCCTATAAATTCGTCTGCTGCCGCACCTGTTTGGTCCTCGGCAGTAGGTATACTCGTAAGAGTTGTTTCCACTCCTTGTATTTTTAGAGTGCCTCTATTTTCAACTGTTTGTCCTGCTTTTGGATGGTATGAAACGAGGCAGGTCATGACGATAGCGATTGGCATTAATTTAAAGGTGTTTTTTATCTTGTTCAGTTTAAAGTTGATCATTACCAAGTCAGGTGTAAACTAAATCAAGCTAGCCTTTGCCCCAGTTTACTGTTTTCTGATTCATCCAGCCTAATCGTACCCTTAGGGCATCACTTAATGAGTATACTGTTCCTAAGTAGCTTCTCTTTCTATCAAACAGCTCTACACTTCGATTTGCCCCTATGTCCGTTTGATCATGAATAAAGAGTATGTTTTATACTGCTATGTATACTGCGTTTTTAGAAAGGTATTTCTGATTCATAGGTACGTTTAAGAATAAGTTATAGCGATATCTAGTTCTTACATCTTGATTTTCTACCCAGCGTTGTTCGTATCTAAAACGCTCTGTGATATAAAATCGTTCTCCTAATTTTGTGGTAACAAAGCTTCTTGTTAGATGCGGCTTTCACCGCTTGTATCTGTCGCTTCACCATAGTCTCCAGTTGTCACATTACCATAACCTAAAGCGAAGACTGAGTCAGAATCATTGGGACTATAAGTAATGCCGGTTCTCAATAGCAGCTGTTCCATGTCCCCTTAACCACGCCAGTCGCGATATTGAAAGTCTCCCTGAATTTCCCAGTTGGAGTTTTTAAACTTTGCCTTATAGAAAAGCATATACCAGGCGCCAGTTTGAGAAGATTCCACTTGCGCATGTCCTGTAAATGTAGCAAAGGCAGTAATTATGCGTAACGTATGCCTTAACATTGGGTTGCTTTTACCTATCAAATAGGTCTTTGATTCATTTATTATGATGGTATCATGGTACTATGATTATAAAGTATTGTTATAGTTTCCTAAAAATTTGTTTTGCTATAAATATTTCTAGGATCGATAAGGTCATGATTAAAGGTATCAAGTTTTCTTTTTCAAACCACCTATTCCTTAAGTTTCCTTAAGAGACTAAGTACGGGAAACGGCTCCTCAGTCATACCGTAGAACTGATGGCTCCAATAGGTTTTGAAGCGTTCACGTTTAGGAAACTCGATATAGAAATGAAATCTGCGGAAGCCTCGATATTCAGAAGTTTTGAAAATAAACACCAACTACTTGTGTTTTTAAGTTGCTGGTATTGGGAATGGGTGCATTATCTTATACACATCCAAACTTTAAAGATTAAAAGTCAAGAAGAACAATTAAGACGCACTATTCATCAATTATTACAATCCTCTGAGCCATCTAAAGGACGGAGTATATAAATGAAAACTTACTACATAAGCTTCTCGTTGGGGAATTTGTAAAGGCGATACATCATCACGATGTATATGATGAAAATCGTCAAGGTATGTTTAAAAGTCGTAAAGAATTAGTTGATAAAATTGCTTAAATATTATTGAAAATCAATTTCCAGTCTACTTATACTATTGCTTTAGCTACAACTATGCTAGACATGGCAGATAATCAAATTTACTATGTAGCGCGCCTCCCTAAGTTGCCTAGTTTAAGGAAAACTGATGATAAACTGAATCAATTGGAACGCCTCATGAATCACCTTGCTTTTTCTATCATTCTTAGCCCAGTCGAGTAGCTGTTTTATGCTGGCGCGAAAGCCGAACAAATTGATTTTTTTCTTTAGAAATGCCGGAAATACAATTGGGCAACTGGGATACCAAGGGAAATAAAGATTGCTTGTTAAAAAAAAATGATATTTAAGAAGGTAAAACTACCTAAATGACAAAGGTAATCTCCATTTTTGTACTAATTTACAATTAACATCTTAATACATAACCATGAAGTTTTTTATTGACACGGCAAATTTAGACCAAATCGCAGACGCCCAGGATATGGGTATTCTCGATGGAGTAACTACAAATCCTTCTCTAATGGCTAAAGAGGGAATAACAGGTGAGAAAAATATTATCAATCATTATAAAAAAATCTGTGAACTGGTCCAAGGAGACGTTAGTGCAGAGGTGATTTCTACAGATTTTGAAGGAATGGTTAGAGAAGGAGAAGCGCTAGCGGCACTTAATAGTCAGATAGTCGTAAAGCTCCCTATGATTAAAGATGGTGTTAAGGCTTGTAAATATTTTTCAGATAAGGGGATCAAGACTAATGTTACACTTGTCTTCAGTGCAGGACAGGCATTACTTGCTGCAAAAGCAGGTGCCACCTACGTATCTCCATTTATAGGTAGATTAGATGATATCAGTACAGATGGTCTTAACCTTATTGCAGAGATTAGATTAATTTTTGATAACTATGGTTTTGAGACACAAATCCTTGCGGCTTCTGTAAGACATACTATGCACATTATAGACTGTGCAAAACTGGGAGCAGATGTAATGACTGGTCCGTTATCTTCTATAGAAGGATTGTTAAAGCACCCATTAACAGACATAGGTCTTGCAAAATTTCTTGCAGATTATAAAAAAGGAAACGCTTAATTGATAAAATTAGTAATAAAAAAGAGCCTTGATTTTAAAATCAAGGCTCTTTTTTTTCACAAACCTTTAAATTAAAATTACCTGCTTAAATAGCCTAATAAAGTCGTTTCTATTTGATAATGAAATAAATTAATATTAGGGTCCAGTATGGTAAGTCCCGAGGCCACTACCATGCTTCGATTATCATTTCTTAAAGCGAGTTGTTTGCTTATAGACTGGTTGTCCACTAACTGGAATTCTGAGGATTTTAAAAAACCAAATTTCTCGCTGGTATCGCTCCATACGTTGCTTTTTGGATTATCTAAATTAATTCCTATAAAATTGATTTCAGGATATTTTATTCTTAATTCATTAACTTTACTGTGAATATGTAAGGCGTAAGATTCATTTTTATTAGACCAATAAAACAAAACATTCAATTCATGTAATTGAGAAGATAAATGGGTAATTCTTTTATCGTATTGATACAAGTCAAAATCAGGAAGCTTGTTGCCTGGGTCAAGATTGATGTAAGTAGCGGCTATTTTAGTAATATTATCATTAAGCCTCTTGTCTTGAGAGATTTCTAGAAACTCTGCGACCAGATGGTTGATCTCTTCAGCATTTTTTCTGCTTCTAATAAAGTTCCTCGTCTCTATACCTGCAAATAAACCTTTTAACTGCTCATCAGTAAAAAGGCTGTCTATGACGTGCAATTTCTCTTTACGGTACTCAAGACCGTTGCGATCTACTGTTTTACCAGATCCATGTTTACGAGCACAATTGTACAGAGCAACGTTTGAAACTAGTGAAATAATGTAAGGTTTAAACGCATAGTTATTTAGTAATTCTGTACTACATATTTCTAGATGGTGTCGGTACGAGTAAAAATTAGAAGGGAGAACATCACTTTTTAAAATATCACTTTTACCAAAGTGAGTGTAGGCATAGCGTTCTAATCGGGACCACGAATTGAAATTGAGAATTTTGCTAGTGCTTTTCACAAAATCTTCTTGAAATTTATTTTTTGCAGCTGCGCTGTCTAAATCTGCGTTTCTAACAACAGACAAGCTGTCAATCATATTCTTAAAATCACTAGGCTCGCGATGGTATTCAATTAATAAAGATCTATTCTCATTTTCAATCTCTGTGAATAAATTGATGAGGTAATTGTTTTCTTTTGCTGCAGCTCCTGTAAATGCGAGCGATTCATCAAAAGCTTTTGTATTTAACCTCATTCTGAGCGTATCTCCGTACCCTATATATATGGATTGATACTCATTGGGATGTAGAAAAGTATAAAGTCCAGTTTTTAAAGAATTATACTTTTTTATAAAAACGCCTTTTTTATTTAAAAAAAGAGTGTCATTAATGTCAGAATAGTTTCTTAAAATAACATAGTTGGCTCTTGGGTTTATAATTTTTCCGGTAATTACTAAAGGCGTTTCACCTGTCTTTTTTTCTTTACAAGAAGTTATACATATCAAGCACAATATGATAAATATCGCGTTAAATATAATGTAATTGCGCTTTCGCGAAAGCAAGATATAACTGGACATAAAAACTTAGAAAATTAACTATTATAACAAAAAACGGCTTATTGAACTAAAAGTTGAGTTAATGCATTGTTAAAATCATAGCCAAGAGTTTTTTTTAAACACAATAGAATGAGTATTTTTGCAAATCCAAAAATTAATCTATGTTAACTGTTTCTAATTTATCAGTACAATTCGGTAAGCGCGTATTATTTGACGAAGTAAACGCAAAATTTGGTGGTAGTAATTGCTACGGGATTATAGGTGCAAACGGTGCTGGCAAATCTACCTTTTTAAAAATCCTCACAGGTAAAATGGATGCCACTAGTGGTCACGTAAATCTAGAAGCGGGCAAAAGAATGTCTGTTCTTGAGCAAGATCACAATGCGCATGATGAAGACACAGTTTTGGAAACAGTTCTTAAAGGGAATAAACCACTTTATGAATTAAAGAGACAAATTGATGCCCTGTATGCAGATTATAGTGATGAAAATGCAGATAAAATAGGAGAGCTTCAAGTAGCATTTGAAGAAATGGATGGCTGGAATGCTGACAGTGCCGCGGCATCCCTTCTTTCTAACTTAGGAATAGGAGAAGAATATCATTACACCCTAATGGGTGATATGGATAATAAATTAAAGGTGCGTGTATTATTGACACAAGCACTTTTTGGTACGCCAGATCTGCTGGTAATGGATGAGCCCACTAACGATCTTGACTATGAAACGATTGCATGGCTAGAGCATTTTCTAGCACATTATGAAAATACCGTAATTGTCGTATCGCACGACAGACATTTTTTAGATGCAGTATGTACTAATATAGCCGATATAGATTTTGGTAAAATTAATCAGTATACAGGTAACTACGCCTTCTGGTACGAATCTTCTCAACTAGCTGCGAGACAGCGCCAGCAAGCTAATAAAAAGGCTGAGGACAAGAAAAAAGAGCTTCAAGAATTTATTGCTCGTTTTAGCGCAAACATGGCAAAATCTAAGCAAGCAACATCTCGTAAGAAGATGATTGATAAATTAGACATTTCTGAGATCAAGCCGTCTTCAAGACGTTATCCTGCCATAATCTTTGAAAGAGATCGTGAAGCTGGTGATCAAATTCTCAACGTAGAAAAACTTGCGGCTTCTATAGATGGTGAAGTGCTTTTTAAGGATGTAGATATCAATCTTGCCAAAGGTGATAAGGTGGTTGTTTTCTCAAGAGATAGTCGCGCTACTTCTTTGTTTTACGATATTATGAATGATCGCGCAACCGCTGATTCTGGAACATTCAATTGGGGTGTTACTACAGTTCAAAGTTACTTGCCTGTTGATAATTCAGAGTTTTTTGATGTAGATTTAAACCTAGTGGATTGGTTGAGACAATACGCGCAAACAGAAGAAGAGAGAGAAGAAGTTCATATTAGAGGTTTCTTAGGTAAAATGATCTTCTCAGGTGAAGAAGCCTTAAAAAGTGCTCGCGTCCTCTCTGGAGGAGAAAAGGTGCGCTGCATGCTATCCCGAATGATGATGAAGAGAGCAAACGTTCTTGTAATAGATGAGCCTACTAACCACTTAGATCTTGAATCCATCCAATCCTTAAATAACAGCCTTAAGAACTTTAAAGGAACTGTGATGCTAACCACCCATGATCATGAATTTGCCCAAACAGTGGGTAATCGTGTGATAGAATTGACTCCTAATGGAGTTATAGATCGCTACACTACTTTTGAAGAATACATGGACGATAAGAAGATCAAGGAACTGAGAGATAAGATGTATTCGGTTTAGTGATCAGTCACCGTTTTTAGTAGTCAGAATGATGCAGTGATCAGTTCAGTATAGTAGCAAGCAAAGAGTCGGCGGTTTGTTGTGGCACTTTATTAGGAGGTTAGTAGCGGTTGTAGGTGCATGCACTTGATTACTTCAGAAGTTTAGCATGAGTCGCTCGCAAATTTAAGTAGTCAAAAAGGGGTGCTATTTGCTCGCCAAACTCTCAGATATTCTGAATGTTTACCTGTCTTTCCAAAAAAAAAGCTGGTAATATGATGGTAAAAAATGAAAAGCAAGTGTCAGATCTATTGGGGTTTCATTGGCTTTTATCAGTTTGATTCATGTTTTTTTTTTAAATTTCAATAGCGATAAAATATAACAATGAGTGGAATAAGTGCCGCTTTTATAAATGAAGTAGTTCCCTGCGGCTTTCTTTTTGTGTTGCAGAAGTAACGATGCGGTTTTTATTATTTCAATTGCCAATTAAGTTCTGATTTTCTTTTTTTTCTTTTTATTGGGAACAATCTTTGCATCATCTCTAAGGAGTATTCGTTAAATTTGTAAAATACCAGAACTTATGGGGATTATAGGTCGCAGAAAGAATAAAAAATACGATTATGCACCACGCTATTATAAGAGTAGTACTGGTGACAAACCTTTTGAGATCAAACATAAATTTGATGATCAACGTTCTACCATTCAACACGTAGGATTGAAAGGAAAATTCGGGAATGCCATACAAGATTTAAAGCAAGGAGCAGATGCAATGGTGAAGAGAAGACTCTTGATTATTATTGCCATACTCGTATTTTTATTTCTTTGGGTTATCGATTTTGATTTAACCATCTTTAGATTCTAATTGGCTTCATGTCAGATATAATAAAATTATTACCAGATCATGTTGCTAATCAGATAGCAGCTGGAGAAGTCGTGCAACGACCAGCCAGTGTGGTAAAAGAATTGCTTGAAAACGCGGTTGACGCTGGAGCGACACAAATCCACATGATCATAAAAGACGCTGGTAAAACATTAGTGCAAGTTATAGATAATGGCAAAGGAATGAGCATGACAGACGCCCGTATGGCTTTTGAACGTCACGCAACCTCAAAAATAGCTACCGCTGATGATCTTTTTAATCTACATACCAAAGGCTTTAGAGGAGAAGCACTTGCTTCTGTAGCTGCGATATCTCAAGTCTCTGTAAAGTCTAAAAGAGAAGAAGATAACCTAGGAACTTTACTAGAAATAGAAGGAAGTAAAGTCACTCGACAGGAGCCAGTGGTAACTTCTCAAGGAACCATGATAAGTGTGCGCAATCTATTTTATAACGTACCTGCCAGAAGGAAATTTCTCAAATCAGATCAAGTAGAATTGCGCAATATTACAGATGAATTCCATCGTGTTGCCATGGTACATCCAGAGGTAGCGATGAGTTTTACTCATAACAACACTTCTTTATTCAATCTTATTAAAAGTAACTACAGACAGCGCATCGTAGCGATTATGGGAGCGAAGACTAATGAAAAATTAGTTCCTGTAGAAGAAGAAACAGATTTGATGACGGTAAAAGGATTTATAAGCAAACCAGAATTTGCCAGAAAAACACGCGGACTCCAATATTTCTTTGTCAATAATAGATTTATTAAGCATAGTTATTTGAATCATGCTGTGTTGAGCGCTTTTGAAGGTCTTTTAAAAGATAAATCCAATCCAGCTTACTTTTTATACCTAACGGTACCTAAAGATAGTTTGGATATTAATATCCATCCTACTAAGACAGAAGTAAAATTTGATGATGAGCATAGTTTATATGCCATTCTAAGGGCTAGTGTAAAACACGCCTTAGGACAGTTCTCTGTGAATTCTATTGATTTTCAACAAGAGAAGCAGTATGAAGTCCCCTATGACGTTGCTAAAAATGGACATTCACAAGTTCCTAAAATCGAAGTTAATTCAGACTTTAATCCTTTTCAGCAAGAAAAAAGTAATAAAAAAACCTACCAGTCACCTTCTTTTCAAAAGCCACCAGCGCAACCTTGGGAAGCACTTTATGCTGGGATAGAAGAAACTTCTCAATTAATAGATGAAACAGATCGTGAAGCATCTACTTCTTTTATGTTCCAGCAACATGAAGTAGAACAACGCAATATCTTTCAATTACAGCGCAAGTTCGTGATCAGCACGTTAAAGAGTGGTCTGTTAGTGGTCAATCAACAAAGAGCCCATGAGCGTATTCTTTATGAGAAATTACTAAGACAACTCACGGTGCAAAATGGAGTAAGCCAGCAATTGCTTTTTCCTATCAAAATCAATTTGCCAATGGAAGAAGTAGCGGTTCTTATGAATTTGCAAGAAGAACTCGAACATACCGGTTTCCTTTTTAAAAATTTAAAAGACAACGTAGTAGAAATAGAAGGACTTCCTTTAGAATTAAAAGAGAAGGATGTTCCGTTAGTTTTAGAAGCAGTTATAGCAAAAGAACAGCATGACTTGCCAGAAAACACCTATTCCCCAGCAGATCGACTTGCGCAAACTATGGCAGCAAACATGTCTATTAAAACAGGAGAGGTGTTAACTAGAGAAGCGATGGAAAACCTAGTAGATGAATTGTTTGCCTGCAAAGAACCCGAAATTACCGCTTCTGGAAAGAAAATATTTATCAATCTATCGGGAGATAGTCTTCATTCAAAATTCAATTAGATGTTTAATATTCGTTTATCACCAATGGTTAAGAACCTTCTTATTCTTAACGTTATAATTTATATAGGATTCAAATTAGTTTCCTACGATGATTTTCTTTTCAATACGTTTGCTTTATGGTTTTTTGAGAATCCTAATTTTAAAATCTGGCAGCCCATAACGCACATGTTCATGCATAGTCCAGAAATCACTCATGTATTATACAATATGCTTTTTTTGATATTTTTAGGGCCAGCTATAGAAGATTGGATGGGATCAAAGCGATTTCTATTCTTTTATTTAATGTGTGGAATAGGGGCTTTTTTGACAGTTTCTGCTGTTGATTTTTACAGTTTCACTTACGATACACAAGCTTTTATGAGCAATGGTTTTTATAGGCCCTCAGTGGGAGCCAGCGGTGCTATTTATGGAGTTATGGCAGCTTTTGTATGGTTGTTTCCTAATCGAACTTTGGTGTTATTTCCAATTCCTATCCCTATAAAAGTTAAATATTTGATAGGGTTCTATATGGTCAAGGAATTACTAGCTACCTTTAATTTTATTGCAAGTAGTGCAAATGTGGCCCACCTGGCACATATAGGTGGTGCGATTTTTGGATTTGTTATGATATGGTACTGGAAGAAAAATGAAATGGATAAATATAGGATCAATTAGATATGAATATTTGGGATAAGTTTAAGGCAAAATATGCCTCTTTTGATAGTAGTGGTAAATTGATTACCGTTCTGTTTTTCACAACTTTGACAGGTTGGATTTTGAGTAGTGTTTACGAGCCTGTTTATATGCAGCTGGTAGTAGTTAAAGGTTTTTTACCTGCTTTGTTACAACCCTGGAGCTGGATTACTTATGGTTTTCTTCATGGAGATCTCTGGCATTTTATAGGTAATGCTTTTGGTATCTATATCACTGGAAGATATATCCTGAATTTATTTACAGCGAGGCAGTTTTTGTCCTTATTTTTTATAGGGGTTTTAGCGGGATCAGTTTCTTTTATACTAGCCACAGGATTGATTCCTAATTTTTTTAGAGGTAGCAGTATGATAGGGGCAAGTGCCGGTGTTTTTGCGCTGATATTCTTTTCTTGTACATACTTTCCAGATTCCGAGTACCGTCTTATTTTTGTAAATATTAAATTAAAGTATATTGGCTATTTCTTTCTCTCCACTAATTTGCTAATGGTGGTCTTACAATTAAATACTGGAGGTAGTCTAGCACATCTTGCAGGAGCAGCTGTAGGATATTATGCCGCGACACGTATGAAGTCAGGTATCGATGTAATGGAAAGTTTTGCAAAAATAGGAGATTTCTTTGCGACGGTTTTTAAGTCTGGTGAAAGAAAACCTAAGGCAGAGCGTGCAGCAAAAATGAAAACGGTATATAAGGGGACCACTACTAGTTCAAAGGCTACCGCGGCAAGGTCTACCGATCAGGCTAAGATCGATTCGATTTTAGATAAGATTTCTTCTAGCGGTTATGAATCCCTCTCTAAATCGGAGAAAGATTACCTGTTCAAGGCTGGGAAAGACTAGTCTTTTTTAGATATTTTACTTTTTCCGCTTTCTGTTTTGTTTTCCGCTTTCGCGAAAGCGGAATTATCATGCAATTCTTCTATAAGTTCTTCTTTAGGATAAGGCGATGGCAGGTTGATCTTAAATACAACGGAAAATACACGTATAGCGATAACCATAATCCCAGAGACAAGGAAAACAATTTCACTGGGTAGTTCGAACCTTAAAAGTAAGAAGTAAATGCCACCACCTAGAATACAGGCTGTTGCATAAATATTTTTCCGGAAGATAACAGGAATCTCATTAACTAGAATATCTCTTATAACACCACCAAAACAAGCCGTAATACATCCTAAAATAATACAAATTAATGGATTTAATCCTGCAGTTAGTCCCATTTCAAGACCTACTACAGTAAAAAATCCTATTCCTATGGCGTCAAATAAGAACAGAGTTTTGCTCAGTTTTAATAAATATTTTCTAAAAAAGAAAGTGATGATTACGCAAATGAGAACGGTATAGATTAAATTCATATTTCGCATCCAAGAAACAGGGTCGACACCTATAAGGACGTCTCTCAAAGTGCCACCACCAGCAGCAGTTACAAAGGATACAATAACAATTCCAAAGGGATCTAATTTTTTGGAAAAGGCAGCTAACGCACCAGATATTGCAAAGGCTATAGTTCCTAATAAGTCTATTACTTCTATATAATTCATCGTCCTTGAGTTAGGTAGGTGTAGTCTTTTAGTACGGTGCGCACATAGATACCATCTCGTAAATCAGATTGGGTGTTTAAAAGTGTTTCTACTTTGATACGCAATTCCTTTAGTGTCCTATAATCGCGACTTTCTCCGGCAAGGCGGTAGATATCTTTGATCTCATTAATGTCTGCATCAGAGAGCATATAGGCATTTTGAAATTGTGGATGATAATCAGCTTCTAGATCTTCTAGAATTGTATGGGATATTTTAGCGCTCTTCCTGGTATTGATGACTATTGTTTTTGCAGCAATATCTCCTAGTCGTTGTTTTCTTTCTGAAAATAAAATAGCTACAACTCCTACAGTTCCAAAAAATAAAACAATATCAATAAGTCTTAGAATCCACCGAACCAGAAAATCAGATAGTCTAGCTGGAGAGCCATCTTCTTTTACCACTTTGATTCCCATGATAAATTTACCTACGGTGCGGCCATTAAAAACAAGATGCAGGATGAGCGAGTAGCAAAATATAGGCAGTAGGGATAACTCTTGTATTCCCAGTACATTATCTTCGTCAAATAAACCGACTGCTCTATAAACAGTCATGGTCATGGTGATGAGGTAGATGATCATCACTACGAGATCAAGTAGAAAAGCAACGATGCGTTTACCGATTCCAGCAAATTCATATTCAATGTTTACATTTTGTGCTGTGTTAATTGCAGTATTTGACATTCGGTTGTAAATTTATATCTTTAATATTTTTATCCAATAAAATAGCCCATGCGTGAAGCAGCTTTTGTCAAGCAAAATAAGGAAAAATGGATCGCTTTTGAAAAAGCACTAGATGCAAATGTAAAGATCAATCCAGATCATTTATCAGACTTATATATTCATCTTACTAATGATCTTGCTTATGCACAGACTTATTATTTAAATTCAAATACGTTGAAGTATTTGAACTCGCTCGCCAGTCAGGCACATCAAAAGATATATATCAATAAGAAAGAAAGCAAAAATAGCATTGTAGAATTCTTTAAAACAGATTTTCCATTGTTTTTTTCAGGTTATCAAAAAGAATTTCTATTTGCTATTCTCGCTTTCGCAATTGCCGTGTTTATAGGAACTATAAGTACCTTATATGATGATAGTTTTGTAAGGTTAATTTTAGGAGACTACTATGTTAATATGACTTTAGAGAATATAGCTAATGGGAATCCTACTGCTATTTATCAAGATAGTGGTCAAGGAGGAATGTTTCTTGGAATTACAATCAATAATATACGAGTAGGGATGATGTGCTTTGCATTAGGCTTGCTTACTTCAATTGGTTCGTTATATGTTATTTTTAGCAACGGTATTATGGTAGGTGCTTTTTTTACTATGTTTTATAGAGAAGGAGTAACTTTAGATGCGTGGCGAGTAATAATGCTTCACGGCACCATAGAGCTTTCTATAATCGTAGTTTGCGGTGCTGCTGGAATAATTTTAGGAAATGGGATACTTTTCCCAGGCACTTACGAACGTAAATATTCGTTGGTAAAAAGTGCCAAAGCTGGCTTAAAAGTAATGGTGAGCACCATTCCTTTATTTATCATTGCAGGATTTATAGAGGGATTTGTTACTAGATACGCTTTTATGCCAGCGATTCTCAATTGGGCCATCGTTATAGGAAGCGCCGCTTTAATTATATGGTATTATGGAATTTATCCTAGAATAGTTAAAAACAAATATGAGTAAATACATTGAGCCTAGGTTACGCAGAGATTTTGGCGGCGTTATAACTGCTTATTTTGATTTCCTAAAAGGCGATCATAAAAATATTTTCAAGGTTTTTATCACCTATAACTTTATTTTTATTATCATTTTATTTTTGACCAATTATCTAGCAGATACGGGCCTTGACGCGTTAATAGCAATATCTAATGGTTCTTATATGGATCAAGCTTTGTCGGGTTCTTTAGAAACAAGTGTCGCTGCTAGTGTAATAGGTGCTGTCATCAATGTGATTGTGATACTTTTAAACGCAAGTCTAGCAGGAGTTTATTTGCGTTTGTATGAAAGAGATCGCGCTAATAATCCCAATTATAAAGAAATATTTCATTTTGCAAAAAAGAAAATAGGAGGTATGTTCCTTCTTTTAATTATAGGCGGTATTGCTATAATACCCGTAGCCATAGTTTCCGTTATAGCTATCATAATACCTATTGTAGGGGTGCTATTTATATTTCCAATTATCATGATCTCTTATTTTACTTGGATAGGGATGAGTATGTTTTCTTATGCTTATGAGGAGCATCTAGACGCTGTTGCTGCATTAGGAAAAGGATGGGAAATGTTGTTTTCTAAATACTGGAAAGCTGTCGGAGTTTCTTTTATATCTACTATTCTTATCTATATTACCTCCACGTTATTTCAATTATTACCGGCGCTTATTATTGGTTTTTATAGTTATAACAGTGCAGAAGACAATCTAGAATTAGACAATAATATTTTTATTAAAGCCGTAGAGTTTTTCTTTTATGCCATTAATAGCATTACTGGAATACTGGCATTTTTTTTAGTCATGTTAGTCATGGGGTATTTGTATTTTAATCTTCATGAGACCAAATACAATGTATTTTTAAAGAGTCGCATTTCAAAATTAGGAGTCTATAATGAAGAATAAATTTTATGTTTTCACTCTATTCTTCGTACTTGTTTGCTCCCGTACAGGAAATGCACAGATCGTTGAAAATCTGATCAAAAATATGGAAGAACAACCTGTTGAAATAGTGGATACCCTAGGTAGAAATTATGATACTAGAGCACTTAAAGTCCGTAAAATAGATCAAGACCTTAAGGAGGAATACTCTGGAAGTGAGTTCAACTACGAGCGTATTCAAAATAGCAGTCAGAATCTTTTCGGTAGGTTTTTGAGTTGGATTTTGGAAGGGATTCAAAATATTTTCGGATTTACATTATCTCCAACTACAATAAAATTACTGACCTATTTATTTTATTTTCTTATTGGTGCGGTAGTTGTTTTTATGATTGTGAAACTGCTAGGTAATGAACAGGCTTCAAAACTATTTGGAAGGACAGCAACTAAAACCAGTAGTGTCGTTATAGAAGAATATCATATAGGAGAAATAGATTTAACAAATTTGATTCAAGAAAATGAGCGAGAAGGTAATTATAGAAATGCGGTACGGTATCAATATCTCGCATTATTAAAAAGCCTAAGTGCTAAAAACCTAATCGATTGGGACTTTCAAAAAACCAATACTGATTACTACAGAGAGCTCACACATATAGAGACTAAAGAGCACTTTAAGAAAATATCTTATCTATACGATCATGTCTGGTATGGAGAGTTTGCTATAGACCAGAATTTGTATCGAGAAGCAGTTACAGAGTTTAATGCACTTAAAAATAGAGCTGCCTGATGGATAAAAAATCTAAAATATACCTGTATATTATTTTTGGTGTGGTTGCCTTGATGCTCCTTTTAGAAGTCATCACGCCACAGCCGCTGAGTTGGGAAGAAAGTTATACCAGTGGTGATAAAATCCCATATGGGGCTTATGTACTCTACAATCAGCTGGAGGATCTTTTTGAACAAGAAGTAGAAAGTATAAAAGTCGATCCGGTTAGC
>NZ_JBLIGN010000016.1:0-48366 GCF_047636915.1 Nonlabens sp.
ATAATTTACATAATTAACTTGTAATTGATGGTCCATTTTAGCATTTATAGTGGCTGGATTATAAATTCCAGAAGTAGGATCATAATCTACGCCTGTCAATATCCTGCCTCCTAGCGCGGCTTGTTTTGTCCCAGATACCAAATTTAAAAATTGATAGGTAGATTGTCCTCCTATTTGCGCTTTCGCGAAAGCGGAACATAAAAGAAAAAGATAAAACAATTGACGCATTAAATGATTTTAAAACTACTTATCGGATAACGAATGCAAGTTTAATTTATTTTTGTCTTTTACATGAGTTTTTAATAATTAATCTCCCGATTGATTTATTACCAAACCTTCTTCACCGCACAATGAAAAATAAGGAACTTCTTCCTTTGCTTAATAAATTCTAGGTTGTACTTAGTTTTATCAAAACGTAATTCTAAGGAAACCTTTAAATAAATACTTCTACGTACCCACTTCCTGTAAAATAATTTTAATTTACCCTGACTGAATTTCATAAAAAACTAAACGTTAAGGCATAAACAGCTAGCAACATTGTACGTAGTTTTTTAAAGACTTTTATAGGATCGCTCATTTCAATAATGCCACCTCACATATTTTATTTCTGATCAAATAATATGTGTGCGATCAGAACTATTAAAATTGCTCTAATACTTATAACTATTACTAGAATGAGCGTGTGTTTCCACACGCAAACCTAAAAATACGTCAACTCTTGTGCAATAATCTGAACGACTTGTTTCCATTAGGACAAAGAACTCTCTTGGACGCTACATATATCTAGGAAAAATAACCCTGACGGCACCTATCCATGTTTAAATCTCTTTAAACGCTTAAAAATTCCAAAAAGAGTTCATCTGTTTAAAAATTAAAACAATTTTTCTAAAACACAAATTTCATTCCTTATTATTCTAGAACGAATATCGCGCCTTGAAATCCTTTGTTAATTTGTAAATAAATGGAAATGCAACCGCGCTGCCGACATAATACCTATGCGAGCAAAAAAAAAAAAAAAATCTATTCGTGAGCGCTCCCACACAACACTTAATTAATAATACTTTTAATGATTAAAGAGAACTATTTGTTCAAAACCTTTTTTTCGCATACCCGATCAACCGATCTACCACCACAACTAGAAAACGATCACCACCAAGTTTATGTCTTGCATCCATCAAAAGTGTATTGCCAATTGATTATTTACTACTACCAATTCTTAAACATGCTTCCCAAGAATTTAGAAATTTTATTACCCCAACTACATTTTTTTTTAATCCCTCAAAATCTGGAATTTGTTTTATAGACTGGATGATTTAAAAGGAGTTCCTTTCAGAAAGAATAGAATACTTAACAGGACTTTTCTCCTTGATTATTTTCAAGGCAAACTGTTTGATATGCCTATTGTGTTCGGGTGTTTACAAAACTACCGTTTAGGAACATATACTTTTGAATAAAAGTATCTTTCTGTCTTTTACCCAGTAAATTGTGCATTCTCCTTAACTTTTCTATGGTAATTAATGTCCGTATACAAAAACGCATTCCATAAACTCTTTAACTAAAAAGATAGCCTAAGAAAAAACGCTTTATAGACTAAATAAATCTAGCTCTATGCTCTCATATACCTGAATATGTTTTGCCTATCGCATCAAAGCAAAAAAAGAATGTGAACCCATAACAGATCGAGCTACCTGCTCATTCTAAATTTAGCAAATAAAACAAATCAAAAGGCTTATTAAAAATTAAAACTTCCATAGCGCCTCAAACTGAGACTTGATTAAATGAATATTATTAAGAATTCTTGTTATAAATCAACATTCTAAACGACCTTTGTAGCATGGAAAATATTGTTTCTAAAACAACACTTGGACTGAACTTACCTACAGATCCACGATGGATAAATCTTGCTGCTATGAGCATGCAAGATATCTTAACAGATCATGCCTTTTGTGAGCAAAAAGCAGCGAGCACCATCATTTCTATCATTCAAATGCATTCTGACAAACCTCTGTTAGTTGAAGCCCTTTCACCTATAGTTACCGAAGAATGGGGACATTTTAGAATGGTGCTGGCCGAGTTGAAGAAAAGAGGTTTAACTCTTGGCATCCAGCGGCCAGATCAATACATCAAAGAATTGATGAAAGGAAAACCCAAAGGCACTGGACGCGAGCAATTATTTTTAGACCAATTATTAATTTGTGCCTTGATAGAAGCACGCAGTTGTGAACGATTTAAAATACTTTCTCAACAACTGGAAGAACAAGAACTCAAGGATTTCTACCATCAATTTATGGTAGCTGAGGCAGCTCATTACAAATTGTTCCTCCAACTTGCAAAAAATTTCTTTGAAGAAGAAAAAGTGGTGGCGAGATGGCAATACTGGCTGGACCATGAAGCTGATTTTTTACCTCATCTTGAGGTGCGCGGTGATCGAATGCACTGATTAAGTTGATAGCTGATAAAATAGAAAATCATTCCATTACAGAAATAAGCAGTTGATTACATCATGCTAAACAGTAAAAATACCAAAAAAGACCTCATAATTCTACAAAAGCAAAATTCACTTTTGCATGACCTCTAAAGAAAGAGTAGCAACCTGTTTCCCCTCAACTTTAAAGGGATCGACTTTATGAAAAACGACAAAAATTAAAATGAACCAAATCATAAAAAACTTTTTTTCAGAATCCCGATACCGATGGTGGTTGATGGCTAGTATCATAGTTATCTATCTAATTATCGTTGCTGGTGCCGTGGTGCGCATGACTGGAAGCGGTATGGGATGTCCCGACTGGCCAAAATGTTTTGGATATTGGATCCCGCCTACAGAGCAAGCGGAGCTCGATTTTTCTCCTGAGACTCCATACAAAGAAGGAATGGTAATTATTGTGGACCAAGAACTGCGAGTTGCCAAAAATGATTTTTTTACAGACGAGACTTACAATCCGAATAATTGGGAAGCTTACACAAAACACGATTACTCTGTTTTCAATGTCTACCACACTTGGACAGAGTACATCAATAGACTCATAGGCGCTTTAGGTGGTGTAGTAGTTTTAATCATGTTCCTATTCTCCCTTCGCTATGTTAAGGATAGACCGAGACTTACTATTCTGAGTTTTGTCTCAGTACTTTCTATGGGAATTCAAGCCGTAATAGGTAAAATAGTGGTGGATACCAATTTATCACCAGCGCTCATTACCTTTCACATGATCGCTGCATTATTAATTGTAGGGTTGCTGATTTACCTGCTCCACGAGGTAAAACCAATAGATTACAGCTTTAAAAGCAATAAAAAGATGGTGCGCTTTGCCTCACTTTTGATATTATTGACGCTCATTCAAGTGATTATGGGAACTCAAGTAAGGCAATTTATAGACCATCAAGTAGACTTATTTGGTTATCCGTTGAGTTCAGAATGGCTAGAAAATGGCCCCATAATTTTTTTTATACATAGAAGTTATTCCATCTTACTAATAATCGCTCATGCTTGGTTTTTCTATCAAATGATACAGAAGTTTCAGCATCCTAAAAAGCCGTATTATGTTCTTGGAGGGTTGTTTGCGCTAACAATTTTTAGTGGTGTATTGATGAATTATCTCGACTTCCCTTTTGGAACTCAAGCGCTACATTTAGTTATTGCTTCCCTTATTCTTGGTGCGCAATTTTATTTATGGATGCGATTGCGTGTGGCTTTGAAATAAATATCATGCTGGTGGTGTTCCTCAACTACTTCTAAACAAAAGCTTATAAAATTTCCTTATAGATACACCAACAACTGACTTCATCGAAGAGCTTCAACAATAATCCCTAACCTAAATTTCCACCTTTGTAGAAATTGTACTAGAACGGAAATTACACAAAAGGAAATAGGCTAACTGCAAACTTTCTAGAACCCATTTATAGTCGCTATTTTTTTTTATACGTACACGATACGCTTTTGCGAAAGCGAAGCACATCACTATTTCAAATAAAATAAGCAAACTGATTTTATTCAAAAATATGCAACCCATTTTTAGTTATATTGCTTCTCTTAAAAGTTAGGACCAAAAAGTTCTAAGTATCGAAATAATTTAAAAATAACATCATGGGAAAAAGTCAAGACTCCAAGAAAAGTGTCAAAAAAGAAGCCACTAAAACTCCTAAAGAAAAAAAAGAAGAAAAGAGATTGAAGAAGGCTAAGAGAGAGTAGTTAAGCTTAAAATTTATCCGTTCTATATTCACCCGTATTTGAATTTAGAACGGATAAATATTGAATACTAAAAAAAAGCAGTGGAATGCGAGAATGATCAGGCTTAATCTATAATTACAAATTACTTATAAAGCACGCCTAACCCTTTTACTTGGAGTGTATTTGCAAAATCTTAGAGGTTTCAAATTATCTATCTTCATACTAAAGAAATGTGGAAACTTTTTTTTTTAGAAAAGAGAACCAAAATTAATCTCACGAGAAACTTAGCGTCAAGTTCAACTTCTTGAATTGTTTGAAAATATTAACGCTGAAGAAGGTATTTTTTTTTTGTGAAATAATAAATAGACATTCCAATAGAATAGAGTCTTTAGAGAGATTTTCCTGCATACCAAAAGTGAGATATATCCCATCAGTTCTACGTAAATATTAATTCCAACTTTATTCCAATTCAAATTCGATTTCAAGTTCGAATTCCTAGTCAAAAATCTTATATTTACCGTCCTTAAAAATTGGAATAAATGATCTATAGATTAAGAGTTCTTCTTGATGCAAATGACGACTGTTTTAGAGACATTGAGATTGATGATAAAAGTACTCTGGAAGAGTTTCATAATGTCATCGTGCAAGCTTTCCAGCTGCAAGGTGATGAAATGGCAAGTTTCTATGCCAGTGATGAAGAGTGGAATCAAGGGGAGGAATACTGCCTTTTTGATATGAGTGGTGGAATGGCACCTGTAAAAAAGATGGGGGAAACGCTCCTAGAGAAAGCCATGAGTAAGAAGAAGACCAAAATGATCTACATTTATGACTTCTTGAGTCTGTGGACATTCTCTGTAGAACTAGCAGATGTGGTTCCTACGAATCCTGGGACGGCTTATCCACAAGTAATATTTTCTGTAGGGGAATTGCCGGACAGTGCTCCAGATAAAGAATTTGAAGCAGACCCCCGTTTTCATGACAATGAAGAGGACGATGAAGGTTATGGAGGTGATGCAGATACTAGTGATGATGAATTTTATGACGATGAATCCTTTGATGAAAACGACCTATACTAGACTATGATCAATTTATACAACACGAGAATTGAAAGCCTTGCCATACACCGTGTAGGCAATAGAAATAAAGGAGAAGCTTTACTTACATCAAACAGTGCTGCGACACTGGATGACGAAATGCACTCTCTTTTAAAAGAATATTTCTTAAAACCCTTTCGTTCAAAAGAAGAAGCGTATTACAGTTTCTTTCATGATGATAGCTTAGAGTTTCATGATATATACGCTTTTGCAAAAGCAATATTCTCCACGCCAGCATCCTTACTAGAAAATAGTAAGAAGATGGCAAAACACCTTTATGAGCAGTCAGACCATCCACATATACGCAGTGGCGAGGTGTATATTTGTTATTTTGATAACGTGATGGTGGACAATAATAAAACGGATGCGATAGGTATTTTTAAAAGCGAAATCAAGCAAGAGTTTTTACAATTTGAAGAAGGAGAAACCGATCTCAAAATGATACTTCAACAAGGTGTGAATTTAAATAAACTGGACAAAGGAGCGATTATTTTTAACGTTGAGGAAGAAGCAGGATATAAAATTCTATCGGTAGATTCTAACCGTTATGATGCAAAATACTGGCTAGAAAGTTTCTTAGGAGTGGACGTTTTTGAAGATGAAAATTTCTTTACTAAAAAGTATTTAAAATTTTGTCAAGATTTCGCAAAAGATGTCGTGCTTCCTGCAGAAGATAAAAAAGAAGAGGTCATGTTTATGAACCGAGCAGTCAACCATTTTGCCAAAAATGACACCTTTGAAGAAACAGCTTTTTTAAATGACACTCTTGACAACCCTGACCTAATTCCTGAATTCAAGAACTACAAAATGGAAAAAGGAGCAAAACATTCTATAGAGGATGTGTCTACGTTCCCTATTTCCAACACTGCAGTAAGTGCGGCTCGCAAAGGAATTAAAAGTGTCATCAATCTAGATACTCACGTACAAATTAAGATGGATTTTACCAATTCAGACAGCGCTGATAAATTTATAGAAAAAGGATGGGACGAAGAAAAACAAATGTATTATTATCTCGTATATTTCAATCGTGAGGAAAAGAAATAGCATCTGGCAGGAGCTATGATTAAAATAACAAAATTGTGTTCTGAAAAGCCAGCTGATTTAATTCGTTTATTTTAACTGTCTTTTTGTTATTCATATCGTGATTAGAACTTTTATTGTCTAATGAATCTTGAGCTTAATATCTAGATCATATGTCATTGTAATACTCTTTTAGAATCCCTTATCAACTGCCTGATTAAAATTTTAATTTTGTAGATCCCTGATCTAATGATCTACATCATAGTAGTTTCTTTGAACAAAGTCTAATGCCGTACTTAAAACTCCTCCCATACTCCTAGCTGATTTAAATCGTATATCTCCAGTATATTCGTGAAGCTCTCTTTTGAGTTGTTTAAATTTATAAGGGGAAGATATATAATCAGCTCGCATGCATTTTATAAGTTGCTTATAGCGTTTTTGTGTGTTGATCAAACGTTTTGCAATGAGAGCTCTCTCCTCCATTTTATATTGCTCGATACTTTCATCTTTAAGACAATTAGAAACATTCATGACCATGGCCAGATTTTCTTTAAAAAACTGAGGCCTGTACACTTTAAGTTTCCCTTCATAACACTGCTGGTCAAAGTCTATCGCACGTATAGCATAACTTACACGATCAAAATCATGTGTAGGAATTACCACATAATTATAAGATCTCATATCGCCTAGCAATCGAATCAAGCAGCGTTCATTAAATTTTACAAACTCCTTTGCTATTTGAGTCAGTTCTTGCTGATCACAACCATCCATATAGGTGACAATAAAATCATCCCCAGGGATGCCCGCTATATGTTGTTCGATGAGCGTATTCTTATGAACTAAAAAGTTAATGCGATGTGGAGAAAGTAAATGCTCTAGTTCCAGACCATAGACTCTTGATGCATCTGCTTTTTTTACATAAAAATAGGTAAAACCATCATTAAGAATATTCCTGATTCTGATTCTAAAAGGTTTTGTATTCCCGAATGTGCAGTAATCTACAGCATCCACATTTAGATAATCTAGTGTCTTATCCCTTCCATCACTATGAAGGATATCATATATCTTTTTTAAATGCATGTCTATTTGCTCGCGATCAGAATCTGAATAATAACAACGTACCCATAAGGTATCTTCATCATTTTTATCATAAACCGCAATACAGCCTGCAAACCTCAATAAATCTTCATAAGAAACAGGTATTGAGGTGCTCCTATTATATCGCTTTACATAATCTGACAAAGAGGTCCCTATGGGGAACGTGGGCTTCTTATTAGACAATAATTTATCGTTGAGAATATTTTCTGACATAAATACAGTAACATTTGTTGTTTCTTACAGTCACATATTACAACAAAAAAACTCTATTCATGGAAACCATCCTTGAAATTAACCAACTTCACAAAAATTATGGCACACTGACAGCAGTGGACCATATTACTCTAAAAATTCAAAAAGGACATGTTTATGGAATCTTAGGTCCCAATGGCAGTGGAAAATCTACCACATTAGGAATGGTGCTTAATGTGGTTAACCCCACAAGTGGTAATTATAAATGGTTTGAAGGAACTACTTCAAATCATGACGCTCTTAAAAGAATAGGAGCTATTATTGAGCATCCTAACTTTTATCCAAGCATGAGTGCCATTCAAAATCTTGAATTGGTCTGCAAGATTAAAAATGTAGACAAAATTAAGATTCAAGAAAAGTTAGCGCTTGTTGATTTACTCGAGCGTAAGCATTCTCCCTTTAAAACCTACTCTTTAGGAATGAAACAGCGTCTCGCAATTGCAAGTGCCTTACTTAATGACCCAGAGATATTAATACTGGATGAGCCTACAAATGGGTTGGATCCACAAGGAATACGCCAAATTAGGGATATCATCCAGAAAATAGCAGCCAGTGGAACGACGATCTTGCTCGCTTCTCACTTACTGGACGAAGTTGAAAAAGTGTGCAGCCATGTATTGGTCCTAAGAAAGGGAAAGATGCTTTATTCTGGACCTGTAGACGAAATGAACCACAATCACGGCTCTATCTTTATAGACGCCAATGATAGAGCCGCACTGCATAGCTTCCTAAAAGAAAAAACGTATGTAGGCAAAATCTCAACACATGAAGATGGTCTAGAAGTAACACTTTATGAAGAGATAGATATGACACAAATTAATAAAGAAGCCTTTGAAAATGGCATTGTTTTAAGTAAACTTCTTCATAAAAAACAGAGTCTTGAAGACCAATTTATAGAATTAACCAGCCAAAACTAATCCAAGCCATGAACAGATTATTAGATATAGAATTTCACAAATTCAGAAACAGTAAAAGCAGTAAGGTACTTACCATTATCTATTTAGTCATAGTTGTGGCGTTGATGTTTGTAGGTTTATATGAAATAGAAATAAAAGGAACAAAGGCCAGCCTCTCCGATTTAGGGATTTTTGACTTTCCATTTATATGGCATTTAAGCACTTATTTAATTAGCTTTTTAAAGTTTCTTATCGCTATTGTAATTGTATCACTCGTAGCAAATGAATACAGCAACAGGACTCTAAAACAGAACCTTATAGATGGTCTGAGTAAAAAAGAATTAATTCTTTCAAAATTTTATTTTATTTTGATCTTTACGACTATGCTTACCGCTTTAGTCTTTTTAGTTTGTCTCCTATTAGGTTTGATATACTCCAGTATTACTGAGCCAAATCTTATTTTCATAAATATTGAATTTATAGCAGCTTTTTTTATAAGTCACATTGCCTTTTTTGCAATGTGCTTATTTGCTGGTGTATTAGTGAAACGCAGCGCCTTTGCTCTGGGCATAATTGGTATTTGGGGCATTTTTGAATTAGTCATCTTTGGTATCAGTTCTTATTTAGATCTTAAATTTGGATGGAGTGTATGGGATCTATTAAGAGATGTATTGCCTTTAAACTCTATATCAAACTTAGTAGTAGAACCCTTTAGCAAAGTAAGCATAGTTAAAACTGGCATCGAGACGTTGTCTCAAAGTGAATTTGAAAAAGATTACGGTGTGCGTTGGATCAACGTGATTGTTTGTGCAATATGGACTGCGCTATTTACTTATTGGTCCTATATTTTATTAAAACGCAGAGACCTGTAATCAGTCAATTTTGTTAGAGAACTAGATATACCCTTTTGAATTGGAATAAAAACTCATTCCCTTATTAAGAGAATGAAATAAAAATTACAAGTAAGGAGATAGATTTGAAGAACTGTTAAAAAATTATAAATTGTGGTATGTGTAACGTAAATTCGCCGCATGCAAAAAAAAATCTCCTTACTTGCCTTTTCTGTATTGGTATTTACGCTGTCTGCTAGTACAGTTAACGCTCAATTGCAGGCTTCAAATTGGTATTTTGGATTTAACGCGGGTATTAACTTTGATCCAACAAGTGGAGCAGTAACAGCACTTACTGACGGACAAGTATCTACAAATGAAGGCTGTGCGACCATTTCAGATGAAAGTGGTCAGTTATTATTTTACACAGATGGAAGTGTCGTTTTTGATAGATCGCATCAGATAATGCAAAACGGTCAAGGTTTAAGAGGTGATCCATCTAGCAGCCAAAGTGCTATTATAATTCCCAAACCTCAAGATCCTAACATTTATTACATCTTTACAGTAGCTATAGCACAAAGTAATGGAGGTGATAAGGTGCATTACTATGAGGTGGATATGACCGCTAATTCTGGTTTTGGTGCGGTCACCACAGATATTAATAACCCTCCATTATTAATAGAAGAAGCATCAGAAAAGCTAAGCGCTATAAATCATTCTGTTAATGACGAAATTTTTGTTACCACATATGCTAACTCTACTGGTTTTGGTTTTTTTGATTCTTTCCACACCTTTACAGTTTCTGCTACAGGGGTAAATCCTATTCCCGTTATCTCTACTGTTGCAACGCCTACTTTAGCCAGAAGAGGTTATTTAAAGTTCTCTCCAGATGGTCGCTTTTTAGTTTCTTGCACAATGGGCGCACAAAGTTACTTGTATGATTTTGATCAAAGCACGGGAATTGTATCTAACGAAAGACAATTAAATTTAACTATAAATCAAGCTGGTTATGGTGCTGAATTCTCACCAGATGGAAGTTTACTTTACATAACAGCGTCCAATGATGCCTTTGGAAATAATGCTGCTAATCATTCATCAACCCTTTATCAGTTTGAGTTAACTACTGCAAACTTATCTACAGGTATTCTAAATGGTATAGAGATCGACACAAGACCCGGATATAGAGGAGCCTTACAGTTAGGTATCGATGGAAAAATATATAGGGCAGTTGCAGATTCTTTCAGCGTGGGAAGAAACTTTCTAAGTGTTATTAACAATCCCAACATAGTTGGATCAGGTTGCAATTATCAACACGATGCAGTAGCTCTCGCAGGACGCATGTCAGCTCAGGGATTACCTCCGTTTATTCAAAGTTTTTTTGCTTTAATAGAAGCCGAAAATTTATGCTTGGGTGATGGAACTACCTTTGAATTTCAATCAGATACACCACCAGATTCAGTCTTATGGGAATTTGGAGATGGTACTACTTCTACACTAGAAAACCCAACACATACTTATGCATCTAGCAGGATTTTTAATGTTGTACTATCATTAACCAGTGGCGGAAGCACACGAGTTTACCGCAAAAATGTACAAATTTATGATACACCAGTAGCAAATACAATAAATAATATAACCGCCTGTGATACGAATAACGACGGCAGAGAAATAGTTGATTTGGAACTTCTAGCGACACCTCAAATTTTAGGCTCGCAAAACCGCAACCTATTCACAGTAAGATACTTTATAGATCAAGCAAGTGCTGATATAAATAGAAGTGGTGTTTCATCATCTTATCAAATGGAAGTCGCACAACAAACCTTAATTGCGAGAATATACAATTCAAATAATCAAGATTGCTATGCTACGCTGAGTTTTGATATTAGCCTTTTTGAACAACCTATTTCTAACGCAGTAAACGATATGGAAATATGTGACGATGATTTTGATGGGATTGCTAGCTTTAATCTTAACAATCAAACGGCCATTGTTTTAGGATCACAAAGCGCAACAAATTTTAATGTGACATATCACCCATCACAAAATGATGCCGATTTAAATACGGCACCTTTACCATTCAATTACACCAACACAACGCCTTTTAATGAAACGGTATTTATTCGGGTTGAAAATGATCTCCAAAATAGCTGTTCCGATACTACACAATCTTTTAACTTGATTATTAATCCAAGACCTGTAGCAAATGACTTTGAAGCTTTTCAATGTGATGAAGATGGAGTTCCAGATGGAAGAACTGTTTTTAGCCTAATGAGCTTCGATGACTCCATAAGCGGAAGTGCTGCAGGTGTTACATTATCCTACTTTATTAATCAAACTAATGCAGATAATAATAGCAATGAATTAAATAATACGAGTTACACAAATATTGCCCCTTTACAGAACATCATTGCTCGAGTTACTGATGACATAACTGGTTGTTTTAATACTTCTATTGTTCGTTTATCAGTAAGCGCAAGTGATGCTCAAAATACAAGCTTATCTTTATGCGATAACGATGGTACGGAAGATGGCTTTACCGAATTTGACCTTTCTATTGCAAATAGCGATGTGCTCATAAGTGCACCTGCAAATGTCACAGTAAGCTACTATATATCCTTAAACGATGCCTTAACAGAACAAAATATACTTCCTGATTTATATACCAATACTACCACTAACAGTCAAAGGATTTATGCTCGAGCAGAATCTCCTGATGGGAACTGTTTTGGTATCAGTGAGGTTATATTAACAGTAAACGAACGTCCTGTTATAGAACTATCAGAATTATTTGATTACTGCGGTAATGATCCTCAAGCCCTAATTATTGATAGTGGTATCCTTACAGGACCCACAACTGACTATACCTATTTATGGAATAACGGAGAAACTACAGAGTCCATTTCTGTGACTGTAGGTGGAGACTATCGGGTTACCGTATCTAACCTAGAAGGCTGCTCTAGAGAAAGGTTGATCACGGTCATTATAAGTGAACCTGCTGCGATTACTAGTATTGAATCTGTAAATGCCGGCACTACTAGTTCAGGTGCTGCAACGATCAATGTCACTGGGTTAGGTGACTATGAATACCGCATCAATCTTGAAGACTCCTATCAAAACAGTCCTGTTTTTGAAAATATTGTTCCTGGCTTTTATACCGCTTATGTAAGAGATAAAAATGGCTGTGGGACAACTACTCAAAATTTTAGCATTGTAGGTTACCCTCGGTTTTTCACTCCTAATAACGACGGATTCAATGATTACTGGCAATTAATAGGGGTTTCTGTAGTATTTGAACCTAATTCAGAAATATTCATCTTTGATCGTTATGGGAAACTATTAAAACAAATCTCACCACAAGGCGTGGGCTGGGACGGCACCTATAACGGTGCTCCATTACCTTCCAGTGATTACTGGTTTAAAGCTACTTTAATGGATGGAACTGTTTTTTATTCTCATTTTACATTGAAGAGATAAATCGAGATTGCCTATTTTTACCACTGTGCAATGAGATATATTTTATATTTATTAGTTTTTATTTATTCCACTTTCGCAGAAGCGCAACTAGAATCATCCTTCTGGTATTTTGGGATCAATTCAGGTATTGACTTTAACTCAGGAAGCGCAGTGGCAATTAGTGATGGACAATTAGCCACTGGAGAAGGTTGTGCCACCATCTCAGATGAACTAGGCAACCTATTATTTTACACCGATGGCTCTTTAGTTTATGATGTAAATCATGTAACCATGCCCAATGGAACTGAGCTCCTAGGTAGTTCTTCCAGCACAAGCAGCGCTATTATAGTTCCTCTACCTGGAAACGCAAATCAATACTATATTTTCACCGTAGATACTAATGACGAGTTCTATAGAGATACCGATGGACTGCACTATTCCATTGTAGATATGTCATTAAATAATGGCACCGGAGATATAGATGTTTTCAATAAAAATATCAATTTACTTCCGGTAACTTCAGAAAAATTAACAGCTGTTTCTAATGCTACGGGCGACGGTTTTTGGATCATTTCTCAATTTCAAGATTTGTTTTATTCTTATGAATTAACCGCAAATGGTTTGAGCGCTACCGCTGTTATTTCACAAGTGGCTCCATTTGTAGAGTTGATTACAACACCTTTTACAAATGTAGATGTAGCCGCTATGAGGGGTTACATAAAAATAAACACAAGAGGTAATAGACTAGTGGCAGCTCACTTTTCAAACAATACCACCTCAGATTTTGACGGAATTACAGATATTACCACTGCACGAAGCATCGCTTATACAAATGGTGGTGAGCTGTATCTTTATGATTTTGACAATGCTACTGGAATAGTCTCTAATCCGCAACCCTTACTTACTAAACAAGACAGCGGCTCTATTTATGGAGTAGAGTTCTCTGGTAATGGCCAATTTTTATATGCAGAAGTGGATTATATGAATGCGTCCACTACCCAAACATTTGAACTCATTAGAGGAGAAATTGTTCAATATGACCTGACGGTGTCTAACATTGCAAACAGTGCCACAGTCATTTATCAAGATAACTTCAACGCTTTTAGAGGAGCATTACAATTGGGCCTTGATAATAAAATTTACCACTCTAGACGTCAACAAAACGCACTGAGCGTTATCAATAGCCCTGATGCTAGTGGCGTTAGTGCTAACTACACGTACAACTCCTTTGCATTAACTCAGAATGCAACTTCTTGGTACGGCTTACCTATTTTTGTTCAATCCTTCTTTCTCAGTGGTGAGATTGAAGCAATGGACCATTGTTTTGGAAAGGAACAATTATTTAATATCAATACCACTGCAAATGTAGTTGCAATAGATTGGGATTTTGGAGACCCTACGTCTGGAAATGAGAATTTCTCTACTTCATTAGAACCTTCTCATTTATTTTCAGATCCGGGGATATATACAGTTACCGCTACAGTGGAGACCTTGGTAGAAAGTTTTATCCTAACAATGACTATTGAAGTTTTTGAAACAGTTGCTGTAAATGATTTTCCTGAGGAATTAGAGGTATGTGAAGAAGGTTTTGATCAGGCAATTTTTGATTTGACTGTCATTGGAAACCTTATTTCTACCAGTAGCGATCAAACAGTAACATTTTATGAATTAGAACTGGATGCAGTAGAAGACCAAAATGCCATATTAAATCCTTCTTTTTATACCAACTTATCTGCTACGCAAGAAGTTTATATAAGAGTATCAAATGAAAATTGTTATGAACTATTTTCATTTTTAATAAAAATAAAAAATTGTCCTGTAGAGGTGTTTAATGTTGTTACACCCGACGGTAATGGGCAAAATGATACGCTAATTGTTTCTGGACTCTACGATATTTACGATAAACATAAAATGCATATATACAGCAGATATGGACAAAAAATTTGGGAAGGAAATAATGAATCTGGAGGTTGGGACGGCACATCTAACACGGGACTGTTATACCCTGGTAAAAAACTTCCTACTGGAACTTATTTTTACGTATTAGAATTGAATGAACCTAATACAAAGCCTGAAGCTGGCTTTGTATACCTACAATAGGTTTCAAACAAGAAAGCCTGAAAAGATAAAAAACACTGCTTCTAAACTTCACTTTAATTCTTAGTCTTTAGCAACACGCGCAAAACAAATCTTATTGGTAGAATTTTAAAGATAATACTGACCTATTCATTTACTCTTGATCCTAAGAATCATTTTTAGTGATACTTTAATGCAAAACATAAAGCACAGAAAGGTGTGCATGTAGTTCAAGTGAAAAGAAAAGTATCTGTTTTTTACTAATGGTAAAAAAGGCTGTGCAAAAAAAAATAAAGCAAGGCCCAATAAAAGTAACTTAAAGTTAGAAATTCTCCGACTCCATCAGCAAATGTAATCAAGGCATCAGAACCTCTACCGTATATTTCATTTTACAATAAGTGATTTTTGTGAGGTTCCCGATACCTACTTTAAATTTGAAAGGACTCTTCATGTAGGTCTATTTGGTGTGTTGCTGGCAGAAAAACATTACTTAAAACAAGATGTACAGAAAAAAGAGCAGATAGTGTAAAATCCGTTTGTAATACTCTAGACTGTTATGGTACTGTTCCAATTTGTCCTGTAGTTTTAGGCTTACCTTCCATCTCCTCTCTATGGATATTGAAGTCTGTGATAATGTACCTATAGATGGCTGTAGTCCTTTTATATTAACAGATCAAGATGTTGATGAATTATTACTTGCCAGTGTTTATTTCTATGTAATTCCATACCATCATGCAGCTATTGAAAGCAAGGCTAGATGTTTTTATACCAACTTATAATAACAATTTTATTTTACCGTTTTAGATGCCCTAGTTTTAAGTAGCTAGGAGTTCTTATTTATTAATTAATTTTGACTTAATTTAACTTTCGCGAAAGCGAAACCCAAATCATAGACCTTTACTATAACGATTGATATTTTTTACCTATTTACTATGCGTGCATAACATAAAAATGTATATTGCACTATAATATAAAAGATGAGAGATAAAACTATTGATTATATTTTAAGGGCGACATGGATGTCGGTGTCAAAAATGTACAATGAACAAGCTTCTGTAAAAGGGAGCACGATGTCTACTGGATTTGCTCTTATTAGCATTGATCCTGAAACAGGAACACCAAGTACAGCCTTAGGTCCTAAAATGGGAATGGAAGCGACTTCTCTTTCCCGTACACTTAAAATGATGGAAAATAAGGGACTTATTGAAAGACGTAAAAACCCTGAAGATGGAAGGAGTGTATTGATACATCTTACCGACTTCGGTATGGAAATGCGGGATTTTTCTAAGTCGGTCGTTAAAACTTTTGACCAGGTGGTTAAAAATGAAATTGAACCAGAAAAATTAGACGTCTTTCTAGAAGTAGCCTTCAAAATCAATGAAATAGTGAACTCTAAAAAAATATTCAAAAAACACACTCTATTAGCTCAAAAATAATATGGGAAAACGTAGAATAAAACATGTAACTGTAATAGGTTCCGGAATTATGGGAAGTGGTATCGCTTGTCATTTTGCAAACATAGGCTGCGAGGTGCTTCTTTTGGATATCGTTCCTAGAGAACTAACCGATAAAGAAAAGTCAAAAGGACTTACTCTGGAAGATAAAGTTGTGCGCAACCGACTGGTAAACGATAGTCTTACCGCTTCTATTAAAAGTAAGCCAGCTCCATTATACAACAGTGCTTTTGCTCATCGCATCTCTACTGGTAATCTTACTGATGACCTTGCTCGAGTGAAGGATACCGACTGGATAATGGAGGTTGTTGTCGAAAGACTGGATATTAAAAAGTCCGTTTTTGAACAAATTGAAAAATACCGCAAACCAGGAACTCTAATCACGTCAAACACATCTGGAATTCCTATCTCTTTTATGAATGAAGGAAGAAGTGAAGATTTCCAGAAACACTTTGCCGTAACGCACTTTTTCAATCCGCCTAGATATCTAAAATTATTTGAAGTAGTTCCAGGACCTAATTGCGATACTGAAGTGACTGACTTCTTAATGGAATATGGAGAGAAATTTCTAGGAAAAACAGCTGTTCTTGCCAAAGATACTCCTGCATTTATAGGTAACCGTATAGGTATATTCTCGATTCAGAGTTTATTCCATGCTGTTAAAGAAATGGGGTTGACCGTTTCTGAAGTAGATAAATTGACCGGTCCAGTTATAGGTCGTGCAAAGTCAGCCACTTTTAGAACGGTAGATGTAGTGGGACTAGACACATTAGTGCACGTGGCAAATGGTGTTTATGAAAACTGTCCTAATGACGAGCATAAGGACACTTTTAAACTACCAGATTTCATCCATACCATGATGGAAAAAAAATGGTTGGGTTCTAAAGCTGGCCAAGGCTTTTATAAAAAGAACGTTTCTAAAGATGGACAGAAAGAAATTCTAGCCCTGAATCTTGACTCCATGGAATATGAGAATCAAGGAAGAGCAAAATTTGCTACCTTAGAACTTACTAAATCAATTGATAACGTAGCCGACCGTTTTCCTATATTAATTAAAGGAAATGATAAAGCTGGTGATTTTTATAGAAAATCATTTGCCTCTTTATTCGCCTACGTACAGCATAGAATTCCAGAAATATCTGATGAATTGTATCGCATCGATGATGCGATGAGTGCAGGGTTTGGCTGGGAACACGGACCCTACCAAGTTTGGGACGCCGTAGGTATTGAAAAAGGTGTGGAACTCATGGAGGCAATAGGTGCAACACCAGCTGCTTGGGTAACTGAAATGATAGAAAAAGGATTTGAATCTTTCTATACTGTAAAAGATGGCGCTACGTATTACTACTCTATTCCGGATAAGGATTATGTAAAAAAACCAGGTCAGGATGGATTTATAATCCTCGATAATTTACGTGCCAAAGCTCCTGTCTTTAAAAACTCTGGTGTAATTGTACACGATATAGGTGACGGAATACTAAATGTAGCGTTTACTTCTAAAATGAATTCTATAGGTGGTGATGTTCTTGCTGGTTTAAACAAAGCCATAGACATTGCAGAAGATCGCTTTGACGGTCTTGTAGTCGCAAACAATGGCACCAACTTCTCTGTAGGAGCAAATATCGGTATGATATTTATGATGGCCGTTGAGCAAGAATATGATGAGCTGAACATGGCGATCAAACAATTCCAAAACACAGTGATGAGATTGCGTTATAGCAGTATTCCTACCATCGTAGCACCACATCAAATGACATTAGGTGGTGGCTGTGAGATGACCATGCACTCAGACGTTGCCGTTGCTAGTGCTGAGACTTACATCGGTCTCGTAGAATTTGGAGTAGGTGTAATCCCTGGTGGTGGTGGTTCGAAAGAGATGGCGCTACGTGCTAGTGATACGTTTGAGAAAAACGATGTGGAATTGAACCGACTTCAAGAATACTTCCTTACGGTAGGTATGGCAAAGGTAGCTACCAGTGCATACGAAGCTTTTGACCTAGGCATCCTTAGAAAAGGAATTGATCATGTAGTCGTAAATGATCATAGACGTATCGCTTTCGCGAAAGCGCAAGCACGATTATTAGCAGATAAAGGGTATACACAACCAGTATTACGTAAAGATGTAAAGGTGTTAGGAAAGCAGGCCTTAGGAATGTTCTTAGTAGGAACAGACCAAATGGAAGCTGGTAAATACATATCGGAACACGATAGAAAGATCGCTAACAAATTAGCCTACGTGATGGCTGGTGGAGATTTAAGTGCTCCAACATTAGTTTCTGAGCAATACTTACTTGACCTAGAGCGGGAAGCTTTCTTAAGTCTTACCGGAGAGCGTAAAACTTTAGAAAGGTTACAGCACATGATACAGAAAGGGAAACCTTTGAGAAACTAAAAAAGAATCAAAAAACGAGAGTCAAGAAAAAAAGAGGAGTCTATTATGAAAAGGCACAACTTTAAAAATTTAAAGATTTGGGAAAAGGGAATCGAATTAGCTATGAGTAGTTATGAGCTTACCGGTAAATTTCCTAAGAAGAAAAATTTGGGCTTATTTCTCAGATGAACAGATGCTCTGTTTCAGTTCCTTCAAATATGGCCGAGGGAACCGCAAAATCATCTAATAAATACTTTTATATTTTTTTAGAGAATGCTCTAGACTCTTTATTTGAATGGCAAACACAATTAATTATAGCTCATAAAATCGAATATATCAGTACGGAATATTTTGAAAAACATGAGATGAATATAACATTAATGTAACGAATGATAAACTCATTCATGGACAGAATCAAATCTTGAGTCTTGACTCTCGACTCTTGATTCAATAATCAAAGATTATGATGAAAACTGCATACATAGTAGCTGCAAAAAGAACAGCTGTAGGAAAAGCACCTAAAGGAGTTTTCCGTTTTAAAAGACCTGATGAGCTTGCTGCCGAAACAATTGAAGCAATGCTCAAGGACATTCCTAACCTGGATAAAACTCGTATAGACGACGTGATCATAGGTAATGCAATGCCAGAAGCTGAGCAAGGATTAAATATGGCACGTTTGATCTCATTGATGGGACTTAAAATAGATGATGTTCCAGGTGTAACCGTTAATCGGTACTGTGCAAGTGGTGTAGAAACTATCGCTATGGCTACCGCAAAAATCCAATCTGGAATGGCGAGTTGTATCATTGCTGGTGGAGCTGAGTCTATGTCATTTATCCCTATGGGTGGATACAAACCTACTCCTGATTACCATATAGCAAAAGCGGGTCACGAAGATTATTATTGGGGAATGGGATTAACAGCTGAGGCTGTTGCAAACGAATTCAATGTATCTCGTGAAGATCAAGATCAGTTTGCGTTCAACTCACATCAAAAGGCACTCAAGGCGCAAGCTGAAGGTCGTTTTCAAGATCAAATAGTTCCTATAACCGTTGAAGAAACTTTCTTAAATGAAGCTGGTAAAAAGGAAACTAGATCTTACACAGTAAACAAAGATGAAGGACCTCGTGCTGATACCAAACTGGAAATACTTGCCAAACTACGGCCAGTATTTGCTGCTGGTGGTTCTGTAACTGCCGGTAACTCCTCACAAATGAGTGATGGTGCTGCAATGGTTCTTGTCATGAGTGAAGAAATGGTAAAAGAATTGAACGTAGAGCCTATTGCTCGTATGGTCAATTTTGCTGCGGCTGGCGTACCTCCTAGAATTATGGGAATAGGACCCGTAAAAGCTATTCCTAAAGCATTGAAACAAGCAGGTCTTTCTTTGAAAGATATAGACATGATTGAACTTAATGAAGCTTTTGCTTCACAATCTCTAGCTGTCATTCGTGAATTGGGATTAAACCCTGATATTATCAATCCTAATGGCGGTGCTATTTCACTAGGTCATCCTCTAGGTTGCACCGGTGCAAAGCTAAGTGTACAACTGTTTGATGAAATGAGAAAACAAGAAATGAAAAGCAAATACGGTCTAGTGACAATGTGCATAGGGACGGGCCAAGGAGCTTGTGGGGTTTATGAGTTTTTGAAATAAGAATCGACTAAGGAGCAGTTCGTGTAATGTGGAGCCGTTTTTTAAAGTATAAATGATCAAGAAAAAATAGTTATGCAGAAATTTAAACAATGGAGTATTAGGAAAAAGGCAGTACTTAGGATTTTATAACCCAAACATTTTATCTGTAAAATAGAATGAACTGAAACGATCAAAACTAGAAGGTTTATTGAACCAAAAGAAGCATTTTTAGATTAAAAGTTACCGACTTCAACAGAGTATTAAATAAAATATGAACAGCTTTCCACACAGTCTTTGTACCTAATAATTGGTACTTAATACTATGAGTAAAGCAAAATAAAAAGAAAGTTATGTCAACAGAAACATTAAAGAAAACAGAAATGATACGCGGTGGACAATTCATCGTTACAGAAACTAAACCTCAAGACGTGTTTACTCCAGAGGATTTTACTGATGAGCAAAAAATGATGCGTGATAGCGTTCAGGAATTTGTAGATAGAGAAATAGTACCTCATAAAGAACGTTTTGAAAAGAAAGACTATGCACTTACAGAAGAGGTGATGCGCAAAGCTGGAGAAATGGGATTCTTAGGAATCTCTGTTCCAGAAGAATATGATGGATTAGGAATGGGATTTGTATCTACCATGCTGGTATGTGATTATATCTCTGGTGCCACAGGATCTATTGCAACAGCCTTTGGTGCTCATACAGGAATAGGCACGCTGCCTATTACTTTGTACGGTACGGAAGAACAAAAAAAACAATACGTACCTAAATTAGCCACGGGTGAGTGGTTCGGTGCCTATTGCTTAACAGAGCCAGGTGCTGGATCTGATGCTAACTCTGGAAAAACAAAAGCCGAGCTTACCGAAGACGGTAAGCATTATAAGATCAACGGTCAAAAGATGTGGATCTCTAATGCCGGTTTCTGTAATGTATTTGTAGTTTTTGCTAGAATGGGAGACGATAAAAATATCACAGGCTTTATTGTAGATAATGATGCCAGTAATGGGATTACCATGGGTGAAGAAGAGCACAAGTTGGGTATCCACTCCTCTTCTACTCGCCAGGTATTCTTTAATGACTGCATGGTTCCTGTAGAAAACATGTTAGCTGGTCGCGGTGAAGGTTTTAAAATAGCGATGAACGCTTTGAACGTAGGTCGTATCAAATTAGCTGCTGCTTGTCTAGATGCCCAACGTCGTGTTATTACTCTTGCTACGAAATATGCAAACGAACGGGAACAATTCAATACACCTATCGCAAAATTTGGAGCGATCCGAAAAAAAATTGCTGAAATGGCGACCAACGCTTATGTAGGTGAAAGTGCTTCTTATCGAGCTGCCAAAGACATTGAAAACAGAATCCACAAACGTCAAGAAGATGGAGCTACGTTTGCAGAATCTGAATTAAAAGGTGTTGAAGAATTTGCTATCGAATGCTCTATTCTTAAGGTGGCCGTTTCTGAAGATATGCAAGCTTGTGCAGATGAAGGAATTCAGATATATGGAGGTATGGGCTTTAGTGCAGACGCTCCTATGGAATCTGCCTGGAGAGATGCCCGTATTTCACGCATCTATGAAGGTACTAACGAGATCAACCGTATGCTAGCGGTAGGTATGCTTGTTAAAAAAGCGATGAAAGGTCATGTGAATCTATTAGAACCAGCTATGGCTGTAGGAAATGAACTGACTTCTATTCCTTCTTTTGAAACTCCAGATTTCTCTGAACCGTTAAGTGAAGAAATGGATATTATTAAAAAAATGAAGAAGGTATTCTTAATGGTGGCAGGAAATGCAGTTCAAAAATTTGGCTCTGCATTAGATAAGCACCAACAGCTTTTAATTGCCGCGTCAGATATTTTAATCGAGATCTATATGGCAGAAAGCACTATTCTTAGAACGCAAAAGAACATTGCGCGTACGAGCCTTGAGGAGCAAAAGGAGCAAATTGCAATGTCGCAGCTTTATTTATACAACGCTGTGAAAATTGTTCAAAACAGAGCTGAAGAGGGAATCTCTAGTTTTACAGAAGGTGATGAACAGCGCATGATGCTTATGGGACTAAAACGTTTCACAAAGTATGCAAACCTTCCTAACATTGTTGCTTTAAGAAACACCATTGCCGATAAAGTAACAGAAGCAAATAAATATCCTTTCTAAACATCTAGAATTACACAATTAATCCCAAATAGCTGCCCTGGTTATGGAAGGGTTATTATGAATAACTTAAAGCTTAACAATGGCAGCATTGTTAAGCTTTTTTAATTTGTGTTGATTTCTTTTGATTTTATTTGAAGTTACATTTAAGGTAGCATAGTTTCTTACCCTACTTATAATATAATTTGGCAGCATCGCACAAGGGCTTATGTATGGACTGTTATTAATAATTCTGTTTCACTTGATCCAACAGGAAATCAGAACAAAAATAGTGAAAACAGCACCCATTAATTTTATCGCTTTTATAACATTTCGACTGCCTTTAAAATAAACTAGACTGTCCCCTATCATCTATATCTGGAGCATCGGGATCAACTTTAGAAGCATTGATTTCTTCATTCCTATCTGTGTCTTCCTCCTTGGGATTTACTACCTCTTCTTGATTCACCTCAATCTCCTGTGCAGAAATTGTTTCTTCTGGCTCATATGGTAGAGGTGCTATCAAATTAATTTGCTTCACTTTAATTTTAGTCAGCATGTTACCTTGCGCTGCGACTCCTTTAATTGCGATAAATTCTTCTAAATTCACCTCTTCATTTTCTGGTTGTTCTTTACCTCTAGGTTTTAAATAAACCAATACTGCCATAGGTTTATAGTCTGTGGAAATGACTTCGAGATAAGAATTTTCATGATCTGGAATGAAAGATTCTTCTCGTTCCTCGTTTTCTATTATAAAACGTTTTACATAAAACAATTCTCGCTCTCCATTGAAGTAAATAGCGGTAAGAGGCTTTTTAGGAATCCATTTTTCTAAAACTACCATATCGTTGTCAAAACGTGCGGTTACTTCTGGGATTATAGTCTTAGCAATTCCTTTTTGAGTAACAATTAACAGCCGGTCTTCTCCTCTGAATTCTCCCAGCAATTCTCCTCTACCATCCACATTAAGACGTTGTACTGTATCATCGAACCATATTTTACGAGGTTTTAGGGTAGAAACGCCTTCCTCTTTCAATTCTACTTTCTTGATATTATATTTCGTCACAACATTCCCTTTAGAACTGCGACCTTTAATTATGATTTCAGAAAAATCAATATCCCATTTTACCTTTTTGATACTTCCTTGTTGACGCAGGTTGATGGTAACCACTTCTGCTTCTCCATTAATATTTGCGCTAAAATATAGCATTTGCGACCCTTTTTCTTCTTTACCCATAGGGTATTCACGATCTCTGGTCATGCTCGTCACTGCAAATCTCTTGATATAACTAGGTCCCTTTTTACCATCGCGATAAATAACATTATAGATGGTGCGTTTATCGTTTTTCTTAAAAACAGCTACATAGACAATGTTCTTACCTATGAATGTTTTTGCATCTACCTTGGTCACCATCATGACCCCTTCTTGAGTAAAACAAATAATGTCATCAATATCAGAACAATCTCCTATATATTCATCCCTTTTTAAAGCCGTCCCCACAAACCCTTCTTCCCTATTCACATAAAGCTTTGTATTGCGTATAATTACTTTAGAAGCCACAATGTCGTCAAAGGTTTTTAATTCTGTCTTACGCTCACGATCTTTTCCATAATCCTTTAATAACTTTGTAAAATAGTCTATGGAAAACTGAATCAAGTTTTCGAGATGGTGTTTTAACTCGGCTATACGGTCTTCTAAAGCATCTATTTTTTGCTGCGCCTTATCTATGTCAAATTTTGAAATACGCTTGATACGTATCTCTGTTAATCTAGCAATATCTTCTTCTGTAATTTCTCGTTTGAGATGACCTATAAAAGGTTTTAAACCTTTATCAATGGCGCTTATCACACCTTCCCAAGTTTCTTCTTCTTCAATGTCCCGATAGATGCGGTTCTCAATAAAAATACGCTCTAGAGATGCAAAATGCCATTGCTCTTCCACTTCATAAAGTAATATCTCTAACTCTGCTTTGAGCAATTCTACTGTATGGTCAGCACTGCGACGCAACATCTCTGACACCCCTACAAAAAGCGGTTTATTATCTTCAATCACACAACTTAAAGGCGATATACTTACCTCGCAATTTGTAAATGCGTACAATGCATCCATCGTTTTATCAGGAGATAATCCTGGTGGTAAATGAATCAAGATCTCCACATTTGCCGCAGTGTTATCTTCTATTTTCTTGATCTTGATCTTACCTTTTTCATTTGCTTTAAGAACAGAATCAATCAGCGTGCTTGTAGTTGTAGAAAACGGAATCTCTGTAATGATGATGGAACTCTTATCTGGCGAATGCATTTTGGCACGTACACGCACTTTTCCACCGCGCAAACCGTCGTTATAATTAGAAATATCAGCTGCTCCACCAGTTGGAAAATCTGGAAATATCTTAAAGCGCTTGCCTTGTAAATGCTTAATAGAAGCATCTATCAACTCTATAAAATTATGAGGCAATACTTTAGTAGAAAGTCCTACAGCGATTCCTTCAGCTCCTTGAGCAAGCAACAAAGGGAATTTTACTGGTAAATTGATAGGTTCCTTACGACGGCCGTCATAACTGGATTGCCACTCCGTAATTTTGGAATTAAAAAGAACCTCTAATCCAAACTTTGAAATACGGGCCTCTATGTAACGAGAAGCAGCCGCAGGATCACCAGTGAGAATATTACCCCAGTTTCCTTGCATATCTATCAAGAGCTCCTTCTGCCCTATTTGCACCATGGCGTCACCTATACTTGCATCTCCATGTGGATGGTACTGCATGGTATGACCTACTATATTTGCCACTTTATTATAACGACCATCATCCAGATCTTTCATGGATTGCATGATGCGCCGCTGCACTGGTTTAAAACCATCTTCGATAGCAGGAACAGCACGTTCCAAAATCACGTAACTCGCATAATCCAAAAACCACTCCTTATACATGCCCGTAACACGTGTTATGGTCTCTGTAGTTTGCTCTTCTACGCCTTCTCCTAAATTCTCTAACTCTTCGTTTTCTTTACTCATCCTCGGTTAACAGTTGTAGGTTAACGGTTATTAATTATCAGTTACTAGTTAACTGTTTGTTTTATATGTATTGCGCTTTCGCGAAAGCCTATGTAGTTGCTATCTCTAAACCATTCAAAGAATCATTACCCCTTACGAACTCCGCTTTTAGGAGCAGTGAAAAAGTTGCTGCGATACAAAATATAGCTTCTATCATAAGTAAATTTGATCCGTTCACTTTTATAGTGTCTAAGTCAAACTCCCAATGTAATGTTTCGACCAATGCACCTAAAGTATTAAAAATGATTCCTAAAGCTGCCGCTCTTATGGAATGTGTATACTTTATTTTCATTGGGAAAGTATCTCCCTTTTAAGCGTTGTCGTTCGTTATTTGTACTGTAAATCTTGGAGCTTTTAATTGTACTCTTCTTTTTACTTCTTACTGATCCTCAATTACATCCAGCTCCACCTTGAGATTATCAATAATAAACTCCTGTCTATCTGGTGTGTTTTTACCCATATAAAATCTCAATAAATCTTCTATACTCATACCGTCGTCTAACATGATGGGATCCAGACGTATGTCTTCTCCAATAAAGTGCACAAACTCATCCGGACTAATCTCTCCAAGCCCTTTAAATCGTGTAATTTCTGGGTTTTTTCCTAACTCTGCCATTGCTTCACTACGTTCTTGTGGTGTGTAACAATACCTGGTTTCCTTTTTGTTTCTCACTCTAAATAAAGGCGTCTGCAATATATAAAGATGTCCTTTCTTGATCAATTCTGGAAAGAACTGAAGGAAGAAGGTAATAAGGAGCAAGCGTATATGCATACCATCCACATCGGCATCTGTTGCGATTACGATTTTGTTATACCTCAGATCTTCCATACTATCCTCTATACTCAAGGCAGCTTGCAACAAATTGAATTCTTCATTTTCATAAACAATTTTTTTGCTCATGTTATAACAATTCAATGGTTTTCCACGCAATGAAAATACAGCTTGGGTATTTACGTTACGGGATTTAGTAATCGATCCACTCGCACTATCTCCCTCAGTAATAAATAAAGTACTGTCTAGATTATTGGCCTTTTTAGTATCTCCTAAATGCACCCGACAGTCGCGCAGTTTTTTATTGTGTAAATTGGACTTTTTAGCACGATCACGAGCTAATTTTCTAATTCCAGAAAGCTCTTTACGTTCCCGCTCTGCTTGTACAATTTTCTTCTGAAGCGCCTCGGCAACTGCTGGATTTTTATGCAGGTAGTTATCCAGTTGCGTCTTCATGAAATCATTGATGAACGTTCTTACTGTGGGAAGGTTTCCTCCCATTTCTGTAGAACCTAGTTTGGTCTTGGTCTGTGATTCAAAAATAGGCTCCATTACTTTAATGGCAACAGCGCTTACTATAGATTTACGAACGTCACTGGCATCATAATTTTTATTGTAGAACTCCCGTATGGTTTTTACCAGACTTTCTCTAAAAGCTGCTTGGTGTGTCCCGCCTTGTGTGGTGTTCTGACCGTTAGCAAAAGAATGGTATTCTTCACTATATTGGGTCCTGCTATGGGTAATAGCAACTTCAATATCTTCAGATCTCAAATGAATAATGGGATACAATCTATCGCTTTCGATAATGGTTTCTCCCAGAAGGTCTTTTAAACCGTGCTCCGAATAAAATTTCTCGCCATTAAAAATAATCGTTAGACCTGGGTTCAAATAAACATAGTACTTCAACATACGTACTACATATTCTGGTCTGTATTTAAAATTTTTAAATATTTCAGCATCTGGAATAAAGGTGATTTTTGTTCCTTTACGACGAGTCGTTTCTTCTAAGAATTCTTTTCCCGTAAGTTCACCTCGCTCGAACTCAGCACTAGCACTTTTATTATCTCGAGAAGATTCTACTCTAAAGAAAGAAGACAAAGCATTCACCGCTTTGGTACCTACTCCATTTAATCCTACCGATTTTTTAAAGGCTTTGGAATCATACTTACCACCCGTATTCATCTTTGAAACTACATCTACTACTTTACCTAATGGAATACCACGTCCATAGTCACGTACGATCACACGTTCTGCTTGAATAGAAACCTCAATAGTTTTTCCTGCTCCCATGACATACTCATCGATAGAATTATCTATAACTTCCTTGAGCAGTATATAAATACCGTCATCAGCACTAGAACCATCTCCTAATTTCCCGATGTACATTCCTGGACGCATTCTTATATGCTCTTTCCAATCGAGTGAGCGTATGTTGTCTTCCGTATATTGTGTAGTTCCGTCCATTAAAATAAAATCTGTCTCAAACCGAAATATAACGATTGTAAACCCTTATCCACAGACGTAAAAACTATTTTAATTAACATATTTCAAAGTCTAGATGTGAATAAATATATGAATGATTTGTAAATCCATTTTAATCTCTCCATCTGTTCTGTATATAATTACCTGTATCTGTACTGCTAGATTCTTAAATTTTACAGTCAAACGGCTCATAAAATTCATTTGTGATACCATTAATGATGCGTTCTCATAGATCCATATTTAAAAGAATGAAGTACCAGATCAACTCAAAATTATTAAGATTTCATTATAAAACTTGCAGAATAAAAATCGATCACACAAAAATTAAGTCTGGTGAAATTCACAATTGCACTGATGATTTTTTAAAAGTATTGACCTGTCTAAAAAGGACCTGTTGGAAGGAACAAAAGAGTACCAAAATCAGTCTAAGAATAAAATTAACAATTAGATATCAAATTAATTAGACTACTAATTATGCATGGTTTTAAGTGTATGAGTTTACTGATCAAATTATCAGTAAATCCATAAATAAACAAAAATATCTACAGGGCAGTTAAATGATTTATTGAAATAATTGATAAAAGCTCTTGTTTTAGGCCTCTAGATATATCTTTCAAACAACGTAACATAAAATATAATTGATCTATTCGTATTCATACGCGCGTTACTTTTGAACAGCAAAGACAGTGATCTAAACATAAAGACTTACAAATTGCGATGTCTATAAACCCAGCACTTGCGAGAAGTGTAGATCAAATTGAAAAATATACACCGCAAAAAGCCAACCAACTTCTTTTTCAAAAGCGGTTGACAGAAGTATTATTACTATTCCCGCAGTTGTACAAGTCCCATATGCAAAGGAGACACAAAATATACTCGTAGGTCAAATCCAATCTCAAATTGATCTTCTAAACGAAGATTTTAGAAGAACAAACAGCCATCCAGATACTGTATTGTCTCAAGCAGCAGATCAACAAACAGAATTCTGTCTAGCTCAAATAAATCCTAATGGAAATGACCCTACTGGCACTAAAAGAAAGTCCTTTTATGTAACAAACGGAACACTGCGCAAAACAGAATGAAAAATTCTTCTGCAGGTGGCACAACGCCTTGAGGTACCGCCCCATATCTTAATATGTGGACCGTTTCGGCTCTAAATCGTAATGCCAAGCTGGTATTTTGGTTTATGTAGGGTTTCCTCACGGAAATCGTGCGACTGACGGTGTTGTGATGGGATATAATTACTTCGGTCGCACAATCTCTGTTTCTACTCCATTAAACGGACGTAGAACAACTACATACGAAATATTTTCCTTTTTAGTCTGCTCCATATTTGGGGTGATGGATGTGGTGCTGATAATTTTGTCTCAGACACGCCAGAATCTGATGCGTCTAATGGTGACTGCTTCATTAGATGCTGTTTCTTGTGGGACGACAGATATGGTTCAACACCATAGGGATTCTTCTGATGATTCTTGTATGAACTTATTTAAGGTAGGTCAAGAAGCGCTTATGAGAGCTAACCTATGAAGTGGTGGACTTCATACCGCTGTTGAGCAATCTACTAAATACAAGCCTCTATCTGGTGGTGGTGGAAATAACAGTACTTATAAATAACTTTCCTTTTTCTAACAGATGTGAAAATACATTAGCTGGCTAGACGGAAGATCCTGGTGATACACTGGACTGGAAATTACCGTCAGCCAAAACTCCTTCTGGAACTACAGGACCATCGGAGCAGACCGAAGTTCTTTCTATGCATCTGTGAAAGCTTCTGACACTAACTTTAGCAAAACCGCAATTCTAAACTCCATGTTTAAACTTAACGAGAGTAATTACTCCTGCTGGTGCAACTTTTAGATAACAAATGACAGGAAACGCTGTTGGAACAATTAGTTTACAAGCAAGAGCAGATGGTGCAACTTCATGGTTTATTGTTTTTACTATGGCTGGCGGTCAGGGAACTCCCTACATAAATTTAACCACTGCCTCAAGCACAAAACCGCGCAAGTAATACTGGTACTAGATACCAAAAGCTACTGGCAAGGTGACATCGCTATAGATGATCTTAGAACTACAGCTACTTCTGGCTCTGTTGATAACAGTGCGAATACGTATGTCCTAGATGACCGCGTTGTATAATAGAATACACTTTATGAAAGAATGGATCCATCATGAGCTAATATAGTATCTATCCCAGAAAGTAAGATCAGCGTATATCCCAATTCAGTAAACAGCATGCAATTATTTACTCCAGCAACTGGTGAAAAGGTAACTTACACTATTTATAACCTTAGTGATCAAAGTATTGCTGCCGGAATGGTAAAAGGGAATGCTATCCATATTGCAGATCTTAAAGCAACTGCTTACCTCAATAAAATCGATGATGACAAACAGATAGTACCAAAAAAGTTTATCAAGAAGTAATTCTAAAAATCCAAAACTAAAAAACCTGTCCATTTCTTTGGACAGGCTTTTTTAAGCACTTTTTTATCAGGAAGGCAACTTGATCGTTTCACTTTCGCGAAAGCGAAACACATCAATAATTATGCGATTACAACGGTCTTGATATTCACAAACTCTCTGATACCATGATAAGAGAGCTCTCTGCCATAACCAGAAATCCCTGTACCACCGAAAGGCAACGCAGGATGACTCGCTACCTTGTGATTGATGAACACCGCACCATCTTTTATTTGAGCCGCTAACTCTTCCATTTTTTTTAAGTCGGCTGAGAAAAGGCTAGCTCCCAAACCAAATTTTGAATTATTCACTAAATTTATGGCTTCTTTTTCTGTTTTAAAAGTAGTTACCGCGATCAAAGGCCCAAAGGTTTCTTCTTTAAAAACAGGCATGTCTGTGGTAACGTCAGTTAAAATCGTTGGCGCAAAATAAGTTTTATCTCTAGCACCACCATAATGCAATGCTGCTCCTTTATCAATGGAAGCATTCATAAGACCCTCTAATTCTACGGCAAGATCTTCCCTTGCCATAACGCCTATGTAAGTATCTTCATGTTTTGGATCACCAGAAACTAATGCCTTTACCTCTTCTGTGAATTTTTCTAAAAATTTTTCAGCAATAGATTCTTGAAGCAACAATCTTTTTCCAGCGATACAGCTTTGTCCTGTATTGTGAAATCTCGCTGCTACACATTTTTTCACAGCGTCCTCTATATCAGCATCGTGAAAAACAACTAATGCGTTGTTCCCGCCTAATTCTAACACTGCCTTTTTAATCTGTTTACTAGCCATCGCTGCAACAGCTGCTCCAGCAGGTTTAGAACCAGTAAGTGTTACGGCTTTAACTGCTTTATTTTTGATAATAGCTTTCACCTCATCGGTTCCAATAATGAGATTCTGTAAACCACCTAAAGGAAATCCAGCCTCTAAAAAAATAGATTCAATCAGCTCAGCACAACCCATAACATTACTGGCATGTTTTAAAATACCGACATTTCCAGACATCAATGCAGGCACTATAAAACGAAATACTTGCCAAAATGGAAAATTCCACGGCATCACTGCTAGAACAACACCTAAAGGCTCGTAACTCACATAAGATTTGAAATGTTCTGTTTGTATGTATTCTTTGGCGAGATATTCTGGAGCTTTGGCAGCAAAGTGGTCACATAAATCCGCACATTTTTCTAATTCACTTCTTGATTGAGAAATAGGCTTTCCCATTTCTTGGGTGATTAATTTTGCATAGCTCTCTTTATTTTTTCTAAGCAGTTCTCCTACGTTACGCATGCGTTTTGCGCGGTGTTCAAAACTCGTTTCTTTCCAATCCTCAAAGGATTTTTGAGCCGTTTTTAATTTTACTTTTATTTCTTTTTTAGTAAGCTGTTTATATTGTTGAAGTTGTTTGCCGTTGTAGGGATTTATGGTAGTGATCATTTTTTTAGTTTAAAATTACAATAAGAATCATCATTATAACTAGGAGTTTAGAATGGTTTAACGCTTATAAATCCCCGAAATATCTTATTCATGAAATAGGTTGTACCTAATTTTTCTAAACCTTTTGACACCCTTTACATCACTAGCGCTTCTTCTGCGGTAGACGGTGAAAAAAAATGATCCCTAGTAATGCCGCTCTCGCTAAAACTAGGTCCAACAAAATCCGAAAGAGAAAGCATTTACTCTTGTTTTTTATTAGGAAGGTTAATAAAAACAGAATGAAAGACAAGACTATTGCCCTTTTGTTTCAAAGGGAAAAACAGTCGTATGTATTTAAGTGGCGGTTAAGGCAGCTATGATGCAAACTCAAATTTCTTGTATCATAAAATTAATAAATCAGAGAATCACCTGTTCTCCATCCACTCCAATACATTTGTCTCTATACGCGCCATAATATTTGAAGTCTCTCCTTTTTCAAAAGTCTTTCCTGTGATTTGCTCATAGAGTTCCATGTAACGCTCACTTACTGTAGTGATATATTCATCGCTCATTTCAGGAACAGCTTGTCCCTCTAGTCCTTGAAAATTATTAGAGATCAACCATTGGCGCACAAATTCTTTACTCAGCTGTTTCTGAGATGAGCCGGTATCCTGTCGCTCCTGATATCCGTTTGCGTAAAAATACCTAGAAGAATCTGGTGTGTGAATTTCATCGATGAGAACTATTTTACCGTCTTTAGTTTTACCAAATTCATACTTGGTATCCACTAGAATCAATCCGCGTTTTGCAGCTAGCTCTGTGCCTCGTTGAAATAAGGCTCTTGTATATTGTTCTAAAACTTCATAATCTGCTGAAGTAACGATACTTTTTAATAAAATATCTTCTCTTGAAATATCTTCATCGTGATCGCCCATTTCCGCCTTGGTAGCCGGTGTGATGATGGGCTCAGGAAATTTATCGTTTTCCTTCATTCCCTCCGGCATAACTAGACCGCAGAGCATTCTTTTACCCAATTTGTATTCTCTTGCGGCGTGACCTGACATATAACCACGTATCACCATTTCTATTTTAAAAGGCTCACAAAGATGACCTATAGCGACGTTAGGATCTGGGGTAGCGATCAACCAGTTAGGAACGATATCTTTTGTAGCAGCCATCATTTGTGTAGCAATCTGATTCAGAATCTGGCCTTTAAACGGAATTCCCTTGGGCATGACCACATCAAAAGCACTCAACCTGTCGCTAGCAATCATCACTAGCAACTCATCGTTAATGTTGTACACTTCTCTTACCTTTCCTTTATAAACGCTTTTCTGGTTTGGGAAATTGAAGTTGGTATCTGTAATTGTAGCTGACATGGTGTGGTATTTATTCTCCGGCAAATTTCTACAATTTGGATCATTTTACAGAAGGTATCTCCAATTATTTTGTCAAGTTATCTACTAGATATGAGCAATGGGGTTTGTGAACGTTTCGCTTTCGCGAAAGCGAGATATGCCTAACTATAAAGAACCTATAAGCAAGTACTGATGAACCGACGCCGACGGCACCTGCACTTAGTTGCTATAAATTATCACAAACTATATACTACTCTAAAAGTAACAAAACGCGGCTGTATGAAGGTTTCTGAAGTAAATACAGATATGCCATTCTCTCCGTTAGTAACCTGAGATGAAATATTCAAAAGATTGGTGGCATTAATTTCATATTCCCATTTTGCATCTCGATCTTTTCTATAAGAAAGTCTAGCATCCCAAGTCTGAAAGGACTGTGATGGTCCATTACTGGTAGCCTGATTTGTATAGGAATAGTTGGTTCTAAAGGTGACTCTTTTCAGTATATAAGCATCTATATCTATGGAAGGAGAAGTGGTTATAAATTGTGTTTTACGACCACCTTGATTGTTATCACTAATACTGTAACGGTACCTAAGAGTCACATTAGGGGCTACCTTAAAGTTAGTGCGTATGCTAGGTGTGTAAGATTGTGTATACGCTTCATTTACAGAACGTTCTTCCTCTATGAATTGATTGAATTTACTGTAATTAAACCCAGCGTTTACACTAGCCCTTACCTTACCAAAAGTACGTTGTACACGTCCAGAAAGACTCGCGTTTTCATCTGCAAAAGCAGAATTCAAAAAGGTGTTGGTTCTAATAACGTTGTCAAATTCAGTAGAACTTCTTATCTGGTCTATATTATTGGAATAAGCAGCTCTAGCAAAAACATTGGTATAATTAAAAAGGTTAAAACTGCTGTAGATCAAGTTCACATTATGCGACAAAGCGTTTTGTAAATCTGGTGTTCCAGATTGTATGCTATTAAAATTATTCAAAACAAGACCTTGTGCAAGTCTGGTAACATCTGTAAATTGATTGCGCATATTATAACTCAATGTTAGAGATTCACTTTTCTTAAATTGAATACGTGTTTCAAAATCTGGCAAGATTCTCAAAAAATTATCTTGGAAAGTCTCACCAAATTGGGTGTTTTTATTACCGTAGGCATGTACAGAAAACCCTGGGGTTATGGTGAACTTACCAGTCTTCAATCGGTAATGAGCGCCTAGATACACATCTGTAAAATTATACTGAGTATCGTTTACAGCAAGTCCATTATTAATGGTAGGCGTAGGATTAAGTGTGGAGCCATCGTTTAGAAATTGGAAAATATTAGAGTTAAATTCTTGACTACTCAATATAGTACCTAAAGTTATGTTGATATTACTTCTTTGATTCAAAATATGAAAGTAATCCAGTTTAGCATCCAGTTGATTGGACTTGATACGTCTATTCTGAGCTATGTTATAATTATCTAAAGTATCGTCTAGTCCTAATTCTCTAGCCGTATTATCAAATGCATCGGCCCCATTAGGATCATTTTCAAGAATAGCATTGTAAAAAGGATCTTCATTTTTAAGCAAGTGCTGTGCTTCTAGTGAAAATATATTGTTCTCATCTAGGGTGTAATAATATTGGAGGCTTTGATTGATGCTATAAGGAGTTACTTCTTCTTCTTGATTGGTATTCCCTAATTCAGAAGAAAAAAGGTTTTGTCGTTGCTTGTCGTTAGAGATTCTACCTAATATGTCATAATCCAATTGATTATTGAAATTGGGTTGAAAGGAGGCGCTTAATTTTACCAATCCTTGATTAGAGCGCTCGTTATTGTTTTGCTCTGTAAATTCATCAGGGGCTATAATAATAGGGTCTCCATTCTCATCATTCCTTTTTACATATTGAACAAAACTAGTTCCTCTTGAAGCAATCTGACTGCTGTTAAATATGGCAAAACCACTTATATCCAAAACTGGATTCACGGCATAACTAAAATTTGCAGAAGCCAATTGATTCTCGATTTCAACCGCATTATTTTGATTGGTTAAAAAATTAAGACTGTTATCTCCAAGATTTATACTCGTACCACTACTCCTACTGGGCGATCTAAAACCTCCACCAAAATTCCTGATATCTCGTCTTGTCAGAGCTAATTCACCTGTATTATTCAAATCACCTATAAAATTAATGCTGTATTTAGGGGTATAATAAAACAGTTTGGGCTGTAATAAATACAATTCATCATCTGGAGAAGTTCCAGCACCAACAGTAATATCACCAAACCAAAAGTTTTCCTTTCCTTCTTTAAGCTTGATATTAAGCGCTACATTATCTTGATTATTCGTTACACCGCGCAACTGACTTACTTCAGAATAATTGCGGAGTACTTGGATTTTATCTACTGCTTTAGCAGGGATGTTTTTTGAAGCTAATTTAGTATCTCCGTCAAAAAAATCTTTCCCATTTACCATGAGCTTGTTCACCACCTTTCCTTCTACTTCTATCTGTCCATCTTCATTGATCTCTACTCCAGGAAGATTTTCAAGAATGTCTTCTAACTTGCGTTCTGACCCATTTTGAAACGAATCTGCATTATAAGTAACCGTATCTCCTCTTATAGTTACCGGCATTTCATAAATAAGCTCAATAGCGTCTAAGGAATTCTCTGGTTGAAGCGTAAAATCTTTTGCAATATCCACCTCTTTAACCTCAAGAGATTCTTCTAGAATCTTCATAGCTACATAACTTATCTGTATCTTATAAGTCACGTTCTTTTTTAGATTCAAAGAATAGTTACCCAATTCATTTGTAACACCGTAAGACTCTAGAGCCTTCGTTCCTTGATTAAAAGCAACAATACTTGCTAGCTCTAGAGGCTGTTTTAAACTGTCTCTAACAACTCCTTGAAGTTTGATTTGGGCATAAGAATAGGTCGCTGCTAAGAATAGCAGTAAAAAAAATATTTTTTTCATGATGAAATGGGAGCTTAAAGTGAAAATAAAAATAAGAAAGGTTTTGACTTCTAGCCTCTTCTTCTTCCTCTGTTATTTCTCATTTCCATCATTTTACCTACAATGGTCTCCTTGTAAGATACTTTAGTAATTTCTTTTCCTTTATCAGGAGCTTCTATTTCTATCTTCTCTTTAGGATTCATCACTATTTTTGTACATAACATAGTCGTATCCCCGGCGCTTACTTCTAAGATGAGTCCTGGAAGACCCCAATACTCTGCAGGTCCGTGACCTACAGGAATCTGAAGTGTGTACCATGCTTCCACTTTTGTAGAGGGTATTTCTGCTATCTCGATAACCTCAGTAGTGGCAGTTACGCCATCAACTGCTGCTTCTTTCTCTTCCCTCTTTTCTTGGGTATCCGTACTAATTTCATTCCATGAAAAAGAATACCAAGTTAGTTCTGAATTAGGAATAGTAGCCGTTGCTTTGAAACACGTGTACTTCCCTATTTGCTTTGTTTCAGAACCCATTTGCCACTCCATGGCAGCAAGCTTGTCTTTTACTAGAAATTGCTTGCCATAAAACTCTTGACTTTGCACCATTTCTTGTTTCTTTACATTCTTGTATTGTTCTCCGGCAGCAAAATTATTACCCCACGAGTCCGTAGCACCAGACATAGCATCTAACTTTTCTTTTTCATCGAAAATAGATTCTTCTTTATTGAAATTCAGAACATACGTTTTTTCCAGTCTGTTTTTTAAACGGGATTGCATTTGCTTTTTTTGTTCTTCACTCATTCGTGCGCCCCAAGATCCTAAATCCATTCTCGTTTTTGATATATAAACTGCTTGTCCTTGAAAGTCATCGATAGGAGAAGTGTTTTTAGGTAAGATGATCAGGGAGGCGACTACGCTAAATAGAAGAATAATAGTTTTCATGGGAGGTGTTTATATATTTGTGGAACGAAAGTATAAAAAGGTTAAACATATAAAAGCAGTTTTTCAAAATATTAACAAATACGTTATGCTTTTTTTAACTTATTTATACGGTTAATAGAAAAATGATGTTTGATAATTTTACGTCCTATATAAAACTCTATCTATCATTTATATCATCATTAAAACGAGCTCCACTTTTACAAAAGTGTCATGATAAGGTCCATCCGCAACCTATCCTACAAAATTTAAAAGGGATAAATCGATATTCTAATTTAGCTAAGTGGGGAATGAATGCAACAGTTATTTTCAATTTTAAAAAGTATGAACATCTATTTTGAAAATAAAAATTTTTTAAAATCGCAAAAGAAAGGTGAGTGGTAACGACTGTTTTAGAATCTATAAAGTGTCTACCCTATTCTACAGTTCAAGTTTCCTTATTTATAGTAGGAGGAATAAATTCTTTACAGAGTATTCTACAGATTAGAATGATCATTCCTTAATTTTATAGGAGATGTTTTTAAGATTTACAGCTGCTTTTTAATTTCATACCGATAACAAAAATTGGCCTCTAATAGTTAAAAAGTAATAAACATTGGAACCGCTATCATAATTATGAGCCTTTTTCCCACAGCTTAAAAACATCACTTTTGTTGAGATACATCAGTTTTGCAAATAAAAAAAATGAAAAAATACTAAGATAGTTCTTATCAATTCCCCCTTTCAGGGAAAGGAAAGTCAAACTTAATTTCTGTTCTCAATATCTTTATAGGCAGCGATCACTTTTTTCACAAGTCTATGACGCACCACATCGCTCTCGTCTAGATACATAATGCCTACTCCATCAACATTTTTAAGAATCAGAAGAGCTTCTTTAAGTCCTGACGTCACACGCCGTGGCAAATCGATTTGTCCAGGATCACCAGTGATGAAAAACGTAGCATCTTTTCCCATACGAGTCAAGAACATTTTCATTTGTGCGTGAGTGGTATTTTGAGATTCATCGAGTATCACAAAGGCATGGTCTAGGGTTCTGCCGCGCATAAAAGCAAGTGGTGCAATTTGAATCGTTCCTTTCTCTACATAGGTTGCTAGACGCTCTGCAGGAATCATATCTCTTAAGGCATCATAAATAGGTTGCATATAAGGATCTAATTTTTCTTTGAGATCACCAGGAAGAAACCCTAAATTTTCTCCAGCTTCAACAGCAGGACGTGTGATAATAATGCGTTTAACTCGTTTTTCTTTAAGCGCTTTTACGGCAAGAGCCACTCCTATATAGGTCTTCCCAGTTCCCGCTGGGCCAACTGCAAAAACCATATCATTTTTCTTAGTAAGGTCTACTAGTTTGCGCTGGTTAGGAGTTTTAGGACGTATCAACACTCCTGAATTACCATGAACGAGAACATCATCGTGACCTTTTCCCATGTCTGCGTGGCTGCTATCGCTGGTAAGCAATCGTTCCATTACATTTTCATCTATGCTATTGTATTTACCAAAATGTGTGAGCATCATCTGGATGCGTTTATCAAATTCTCCTAATTGCTCCTCATCACCGTAAATCTTCATCGTACTACCACGAGCTACAATTTTAAGCTTAGGAAAATGAGATTTTAAAAAAGAAAGGTTAGAATTTTTAACTCCAAAAAATTCTCTTGGATTTGATTCTGATAGGTCGATGATAAGTTCGTTCAAAAGCGGTAGAATAAGTAAGTATTTAAATGTTTAATTTTATAATTTTGTCTTGATATGTTAGACAGTAGAAATGTAGTCAAAAATGAGTCGTTAATAAGGTTACCAACTCACATTTTAACCAATATTTAATTAACAACTATAAAATTCTTTATGCCTATTATTACCCTAACAACAGATTTTGGATGGAAAGATCCTTATGTAGGAGCTGTAAAGGGTGCTATATACAAAGAATTAGAGCATATCAATATCGTTGATATTTCTCATGAAGTAAGTCCATTTAACATTGCAGAAGCAGCTTACATTATAAAAAATGCTTACCATTCTTTTCCAGATGGCACCATACATATTATAGGTGTTGATGCAGAGCATACTCCTGAGAATATCCATATAGCCGTTTTATTAAATGAGCATTACTTTATTTGTGCTGATAATGGCGTACTTGCTTTAATCATGAATAAATTACACCCAGAAAAGCTGGTACAAATCAATATTCATGATAGAATATCTTCCAACTTCACTACACTAGACGCGTTTGTAAGTACGGCTTGCCATATCGCACGTGGTGGCACGCTAGAAGTCATAGGGAAACCTATCACCCGTATAAGAGTCATATCTGGAGTTACCCCTAAGATATCTGATAGTAAGAATGTTATTCATGGTCAAGTAATTTATATCGATAACTACGGTAATTCTGTAACTAACATTACCGAAGATATTTTTGAGGCAGAAGGAAAAGGACGTAAGTTTGAAATATCTGCTCGTAATGAACGTTTTAATAAAATTTATAAACGATATAGCGATCTTATTAACTTTGAAGAAGATGAAAAAAAGCGCGATGTGGACGGAAAGGGTCTCGTTATTTTTAACAGTGCTGGCTATCTCGAACTAGCTACATATAAATCAAATCCGCTGACTGTCGGAAGCGCCAGTTCTTTGTTCGGGCTGCAAATAAACGCTCCAGTAATCATTACATTTATAGAATCATGATCGTACGTATTGTAAATATGCATTTTAAAGAAACCTCAATAGGGAAATTTCAAAATATGTTTGACGCTTATAAGGAACAAATCAGGAACCAGCCTGGTTGTAGTTTTCTAGAATTGTATCAAGATAAAGATGATTCGCAACGTTTTTATACCTATAGCTATTGGGAAAATGAAGAGGCGTTAGACACCTATAGAAAAAGTGAGCTATTTGCGCAGGTATGGCCACAAACCAAAGCTCTTTTTGACGAAAAACCACAAGCCAACTCTGTTGTGAAAATTCATAGCCTTTTATGAAAGCAATTTTCCTTAAAGAACTAACCGGTTTTTTTGCCAGTCTAACTGGTTATTTAGTCATAGGTATTTTTCTTGTTATCAGTAGTTTATTTGTTTTTGTGTTCAAAGGCGAATACAATATATTAGATTACGGCTTTGCAGATCTTGCGCCTTTCTTTCTGATCATTCCTTGGTTATTTATGTTTTTAATCCCTGCCGTTACCATGCGTAGTTTTACCATAGAACGCAATCTGGGAACACTTGAAATGTTGACTACCAGACCTATTTCTTCTAGGAAACTAGTAGCTGGTAAATACGTTGCAGCCTTAGTCTTAATTGTTATTGCCTTAATCCCTACATTGTTTTATATTTTTAGTATAGGACAGTTAGGGGAAACGACTAACAACCTCGATTATGGAAGTACTTTTGGTAGTTATCTCGGTGCTATATTACTAGCTATGAGTTATACGGCTGTTGGCATTTTCAGTTCTACGGTGACCTCTAATCAGGTGGTGTCGTTTTTACTTGCCGCGGTACTGTGTTTTATTCTTTATTTTGGTTTTGATGGTATTTCAAGTTACTTGTCAGACAGTGATTTTTTAGTCTCGTTGGGTTTTAAATACCATTATGAGAGTATGGCTAGAGGCGTGATCGATACCCGCGACGTGATTTACTTTTTAAGTAGTGCTGTCTTGTTTTTAGCTTTAAGCGAACTATCTCTAAAATCCATTTCCTCAAAACGATAGCTATGAAAAAAACCTATACCAGATTTATCGTGGTCGTGATAGCATTACTTGTGTTAAACATGATATCGACATCGGTTTACCAGCGTTTTGATCTTACTAAGGACGGTCGATACACGGTTAGTGAAGAAACTAAAAACCTCCTAGAACAAGCCTACAAACCTATTGTCATAGATGTTTTCCTTGACGGAGAGATTCCAGGAGAATTTCGCAAATTAAAACTAGAAACAGGTCAATTTCTGGAAGAACTAGCCGCTATACATCCCAATTTAAAATATGATTTTATCAATCCTATTGAGGACGCTTCACAACAAGAAGCCGAACAGATTACAGCACAACTGGCCAAAAGCGGTGTAAAAGGAGCTGTAGCTACTGTTCAAGAAGGAGGAAAAAGTACTAAGGTTACTATTTTTCCATACGCACTAATTCTTTACGACGGTAAGACTACTGCCGTACCGCTTCTTAAAACGGTAGCTCGTGCTACTGTAGAAGAGCGCGTCAACTCCAGCATCCAACAACTAGAATATCAATTTGCAGACGGATTGCGCAAATCCTCTCAAGAAAAGACCAAAACGGTCGCTTTCCTTAGAGATAGCGGGACCTTAACAGATATCCAAATACACGATTTTATTCAAAGTGTACAAGAATATTACCGCGCTGCTCCTTTTGGGATTGAATTTGTAACTACCAGTGATTCCATTCAACCGCAACAGGTATTAGAATCATTAAATAAATTTGATCTCGTTGTAGATCCTAAACCAACAGAAGCTTTCAGTGAAACCAAAAAATACATACTCGATCAATACTTGATGCAAGGCGGTAAGTTACTTCTTGCCGTGGATCCCATAATTATGGAAAACGACAGTCTTTCTAATCAAGAAGGAAAAGCATATCCATTACCGAGAAAGCTGCATCTAGACGACATGCTTTTTAGATATGGCTTGCGATTGAACAACGGTCTGGTAAAAGATTTACAACAGGCACCTATTGCAATCGCGGCAGGCCAAGGTCGCAATACACAATACGAAGCTTATGCCTGGCCGTACTACCCTATTTCTAAATCCTCATTAGACACAAGTGCAACGGCTCAATTTATCACTAAGAATCTAGAAGGTGTGAAATTTGAATATACAGGAACCATAGATACTTTAAAAAACGGAATTAAAAAAACTATTTTACTCAGTACTTCTTCTAAAACACAAGTGGTGACTTTACCCGCCTTAGTTTCCTTATCAGAGATAGGTGAAGAAATCAATCCAGAGATCTATAATCGTTCCAACCTACCACTAGCTGTTCTTGCGCAAGGATCTTTTACCAGTGCCTATAAAAATCGTGTGAAACCAGTGCGATTGAAAGGAAACTTAGATCAAGGAAAAGAGGCTGCCATTGTTCTTATAGCCGATGGGGATATTCTCAAAAACCAAATTGTTAGAGGAGAAGCGCAGGAGTTAGGTTTTGACATCAGAACTGGACAGCTTTATGGAAATAAAGAATTCTTAATGAATACGGTGAACTACCTTCTAGACGATACCGGACTTATCAAACTGCGTAATAAAGATATTAAGGTTCCTTTTTTAGATTCTAAAAAAGTGATCGATGAAAAGTTGAAATGGCAATTTATTAATGTACTTCTTCCTTTGTTACTGGTTGCTGGTTTTGGGATTGTATTTATGTGGTTGCGGAAGAGAAAGTACCAAAGTTGAAATGATAAAAACTTTCTTAAAGGGTAGAATTAATTCTACCCTTTGGCAAAAAAAGATAGCTAGAAACAAAAACCTCCTTTCTTAAATAAAGAAAGGAGGTTAAAATTTATCATGACATCATAAATAGCCTAAGTAAAAACCTCATCCCACATTCCTCATACGCTATAAAGAGAATGCAATGCGCGACTATACGTTAAACAAGAAATGCATCACATCTCCATCCTGTACAATATATTCTTTTCCTTCTACTTTTAATTTTCCAGCTTCTTTTACTTTTGCTTCTGAGCCAAATTCTACATACGTATCGTATTTGATGACCTCAGCACGTATAAAACCTTTCTCAAAATCTGTGTGGATCACACCTGCTGCTTGCGGCGCGGTAGAACCCACGTTTATAGTCCAGGCTCTTACCTCTTTTACACCAGCAGTAAAATAAGTTTGCTGGTTCAATAGTTTATAAGCACTGCGTATTAGTTTTGCACTACCAGGCTCTTCAAGTCCCATGTCAGCAAGGAATTCTCTACGCTCTTCATAATCTTCTAATTCTGTAATATCAGCTTCCGTTCCAACAGCAAGTACAAGAACTTCGGCATTTTCATCTTTTACAGCTTCTTTGACAAGATCTACATAAGCATTTCCAGAAACCGCAGACTCGTCATCTACGTTGCATAAATACAGGACTGGTTTATCCGTAATAAACTGCAATGGTTTTACAAATTCTGCCCGTACCTCATCACTTAATTCTACAGCGCGCACAGAAATTCCAGATTCTAAAGCTTCTTTGATTTTCAGTAAAGCTTCTTCCTCTTTAATGGCCTCTTTATTACCCGTTTTAGCAGCTCTTTTTACTTTTTCAAGTTTTTTATCTACCGTATCTAAGTCTTTTAACTGTAATTCTATATCTATAGTTTCCTTATCGCGTATGGGATTTACATGGCCATCTACGTGCACTATGTTATCGTTATCAAAGCAACGCAATACATGAATAATCGCATCAGTCTCCCTAATGTTCCCTAGAAACTGATTTCCTAATCCTTCCCCTTTACTAGCTCCTTTTACCAAACCTGCAATATCAACAATCTCAACCGTTGCTGGCATCACACGTTCTGGATTGACCAGTTCTTCTAATTTTTTAAGACGTGCATCTGGCACGTTTACTACTCCTACGTTGGGTTCTATAGTACAAAAGGGAAAGTTTGCACTTTGCGCTTTAGCATTTGATAAACAGTTAAAAAGAGTTGATTTACCTACATTAGGTAGTCCTACGATTCCAGCTTTCATGTATAAAATTATTTGTTGTTATTCCGCTTTCGCGAAAGCTTGCAAATATAACTTATCCCTACACATTTAATAAATTTAAAAGACATGGAAGTACAAAAAAATCTGCATCGGGATGATACAGATTTTTATAAATTAGTATACTAATTTTATTCCTTATTCAGCTCCATTTCTGAAGTGTCGATACCATTTGATTCCAATATGGATTTTACAGCCTCTTTATTAATTTCACCTGCATCACCTACATCGATCCCGATTCCACCTAGCATGCTTTTTATTCCCGTAGGGTTGATATCTAAATTCTCTAGTTCTTTCATCATTTTCATCATTCCAGAAAGATTCATATCTTTTCCTAGAATACGAGCCACGCCCATGCCGGTGCCCGCTGCCATACCGAAGACAATAATTTCATCAATAGCGTCTTTGTCCCCTTGATAAAGAAATTTTGCTTTCATTCCTTGTCCATTATGAGTCATTAACAAATTGTAATCTTCATTATCAAGAATATCGCTTAGCTGCATAGTTTCTTTCTCAAAAGCAGCCGTATTACCATCTGTTTTAGGATACATCAACAGACTTACCTTATTGATAGATCGGTATGCTTTTTTTGCCTCTTCAGAAAGCTGACTATCGTCTATTCCTAAAATCGTTTTAGGAATGGAAGTGCTTATAAACCCTTCTTTATCAACACTATCTACTATATAACTTTGAAGCGTTGGGTCTGTGTCACAGGATGCAAGTGCGACAACCGCCGCCATAGTGAAGAGGACAATTTTAAATATGATCTTGTTCATAATATGAGTTTTTATGGTTAGTTAATGGTTTTTAAAAAAAGTTACTACTCTTTAGTGGCTTTTTCTATCTGTTTCTGTCCAGGCACATTGATCATTTTTGTGATCTTAGAAATCTGACCTAAATCGATATCTCCTGAGATTTTCATGACAAGGGCTTCTGGATTACCGACGTTCATAGTTTCATCGATGACCATTACTAGTGTACTTACCTTCTTCGAGTTAGATCCTTTCTTGACATAGAAGGCAAAATCTTGATCGTCTTCCTTGACGCTCATTAGCTTTACCAGTCCATTTTTTTGTATGTAAGAATTTGCCATAGCGATCATTTTTTTAGCGCTCTCGGTATTAGATGTAGAATAGAAGCGCGCATCTTTAAGACTGTCAAGAAGACCTTTTCCTGCCTTTACGCCATCATCTTCTATGTCTATGTTTATTTCAGCAAGGAGTTCAAAGGCGTCTTTTGTGACAACGGTTTCCGAAGTGTTTTTAAGATTACCCATCTTTTCAAAGGCATCTTGTGCAAATAATGGTGTTGCCATTACAGCGATTACTAGGGTTAGGATTAAATTTTTCATGTTGACTTTTATTAAATTGTGATTGAGAATTGTGTTGTTATTTCAAATTAAAAACGGCTGCGGTTTTATGATCTAAAGTATTTATAGGTGACATGTTACGGCGACCTTTATTAAATTTGGAGCTTACTAATTCCAGCATATCCATGGCGGCGGCTCTAGCTTCTTCTGGAGTTTCATAAGTTCCTAGGTCGGGTTTGTACTGCTCGTTATAGTAATTTCCTCCTACCGTCATGAGCAAGGCAAATCCTGCTGCTATAGCGAGTCCTTTCCATGTATTTTTGTGGAACTTATTATCTTGAGCTTGTTTTTGTTTCACTTTTGCAAAAGCATCAAAACTTCCTTCTTCCATCACCTGTTCTAACTCAAATGTGTTGAACACGCTGCGGTACACCTCATGATCTGGTATCACGTTCTCAGAACTAAAATAGTTTCTAAGTTCCTGCTCTTCCTCCAGTGTGGTCTGACCGTTCCAATATTTTTCTAATAAATCGTTCATGCGATTTCGGTTTTATATTGTTCTTCTATTTTCTCTTTAAGCATTTTTCTTGCTCTACTCAGTCCTACTCTTACCGCTGTAGACTTCATATTCAGTATGTTTTCTATCGCTTCAAAATCATATCGCTGGATATCTCGCAGCTGGATCATCATTCTATACTGTTCTGGTAGTTCACTTATCATTTGTTGTACCAGTTTTACTTTACCTAAACGTTCTAACTCTTCTTCTACGTTTCTTTCTTCATTATCATAATTGCTGTGCACGATCTTTAAATGACTGGCTTGTTTGCTTTTTAATCGATCTAATGAGTAATTTTTTACCATTTGCATGGCATAAGCCTCTTTATTCTGTACTTCTTCCAATTTGAAACGTTTTTCCCAAAGTTTCACCATGACTTCCTGCACCGCATCTGCTGCCTCTTCATGAGAAGTAAGTAGTCGCTTTGAAAGAAAGTACATTTTTTGCTGTACGTCCTTAAAGGTCTTTACAAATGTTTTTTGGTTCATTTCCTTGGTTATACTTTTATGACGAGACTGCCTTTTAATTGTTACAAGGTGGTGTTATTTTTTTTTATTTATCATTTCGTTGCCTTATAAACCGGCTGGTTCGCTCTCTAAATTACAACAGATATTTATATTCGAAATATATAGCTTTTCTCATTCCTCATTCCTCTTTTTTCTAGTTTCTTGTCTCCTTTCAGTAGTTAAAACGTCCATACGGTAGAATCGATATTCATTTTTTCAAGTCTTTTACCTACTTTTACTTTTTATAATATTTTTAAATGTGGAGAAAAATTACTGGGCTACTGTTTTTACTAGGCTTCATAGCAGTGGATGCTCAGTTTCAAAAAGGAACCTTGCTTTTTAAAAATAATACTTCCAAAGAAGGCTATATAAAGCCTAAGAGTCATGACGGTCTTAAATTCAAAGAAAACGAAGATGACAAACCTGTAATCTATAGCCATCTTCAAGTCATAGGCTTTGATATAGAAGAAACAAAGTACCGATATGTGAAACACAATGCCAGTGATGTGGAACCTATAATTATCAAAGAAATGATCTCTGGAACAATCGTTCTATATGAAAAAGAATTTCGAGGTGAAGAAACTCCTACGAGATTTGGACCTGACAGTAATTTACTTCCCGTTACGGTAGATAACAAATCATCAATCATCTATTATATGTCTGTGAATTAAAAACTCATTAAAATAGGTAGGAAGATGAAAAATAGACATCTCAAGATGCTGAAAGATTGTCCAGATCTAGTATTAAAAATAAAGAAATACACAAAACAAATATGAGTACTGCAATCGATTATTATTATGAACATTCCGGAAAGACACCAGTTACAAAAGAATAATAAATAAATAACACTCGTTATATCAAAGGGGATAGGTACTTTCTTTTTCTCTTGAAACAACTAATTAAAAATTAATATGAATAGATTTTTTAAATACGCGCTAATTAGCTTAATTATAGGTAGTACATTATCCAGTTGTTTCAAAGATAATGACGACGTGTTTGCTGGTAAAAGCGAGATCAACAACTTCATATATCGAGGTATGAATGCTTTTTATCTTTATAAAGCCGATATAGATGTACTAGCTAACGACCGTTTTGCGAACCAGGAAGAACTGGAAGCCTTTCATGATCAATATAACGCTCCAGAAGAATTCTTTGAATCGCTCGTTTTTGATAGATCGAGAACAGATCGATTTAGCGTCATATTTCAAGATTATGTAGCTCTTGAAAATATTCTCGCTGGGAACACACTCAGTAACGGAATGAGATTTGGTCTTGTTGGAGAAACTGGAAGTGCTACCGATGTTTTTGGATATGTACGTTATGTGCAACCTGATACCAGTGCCGAAAGAGAAAACGTACAACGCGGCATGATATTTAACGCTGTTGATGGGGTGCGTCTTACTAGAGATAATGTAAGTTCTCTATTGACTCAAAACAACTATGTTATAGGATTAGCCAGCCTTAATTCTGGAGTGTCTACTTCTAACGGTATAGAAATTACTCTTACTAAAGAAGTTGTTCAGCAAGATCCCATTCTGGTTACTGAAGTGATTGATCAAGGAACTCAAAAAATAGGATACCTAATGTATACAGGTTTCTTATCTCAATTTGATGAGCAATTGAATGGTGTTTTTGGCGATTTTAAAGCGCAAGGAGTTACACATTTAGTACTGGACTTAAGGTATAATGGAGGTGGCTCTGTAAATACTGCGATTATATTAGGCAGTTTGATATCTGGAAATCCTGTCTCAGATGTGTATTCTACCGAAGAATGGAATCCAGATGTCCAGACACAATTACAAACTAGCAATCCCACACAACTTACCAACCTCTTTAAAAATGAAACCAATTCAGGCACAGTGCTACATACACTAGACTTAAATAAAGTTCATATTATAACTACCGGCAATAGTGCCAGCGCAAGTGAATTAGTGATCAACTCATTAGATCCGTATATCAATGTCGTTCAAGTAGGTGGAGATACAGCGGGGAAATTTCAGGCCAGTGTTACTTTATACGACAGTGCCGATTTTAGGAGATCTGCAGCAAATCCTTCACACCGTTATGCTATGCAACCACTTGTTCTTAAAAGCTTGAATTCTGTAGGAAATACAGATTATTTTGATGGTTTAATTCCGGATATTGCTCAAGATGAAGATTTTGAAAACTTGGGGATTCTGGGAGATGTGAATGAACCTTTATTAGCACGCTGCTTGGATGATATTCTATTGAATGGCCGTTCTTCTCGTTATTCTTCACCTATGGTTTCTTATGATGAAATTATGGGCAGCAATGAGTTGGAACCCTTTGGAAATGAGATGTGGAAGGAGTTGCCTAATTAGTAATTCATAAACCTACATCAAATGACACTTCCTGATATTG
>NZ_JBLIGN010000017.1:0-48155 GCF_047636915.1 Nonlabens sp.
GCAACTTCATTGATTTTAATGGCACTTTGCAATCTAGTAGGCACTCCAGCGTCTTCTAGAGCACTTTGTAATGCCAGACCATTAATGACCGTAGCCAACATTCCCATGTGATCACCTTGGACCCGATCCATTCCATTACTAGCACCTGCAACTCCTCTAAAGATATTTCCTCCACCTATAACCACAGCAACTTCAACACCTAGATCAGTTACTTCTTTAATTTCCTGAGCATATTCTGCTAGGCGTTTTGGATCGATACCGTACTGTCGCTCACCCATTAAGGCTTCTCCAGATAATTTTAATAAGATGCGGTTGTATTTCATAAGATAATTGTGTGTTTTGCAAATATAAATGAATTAGAAATCCCATTAAATTTTTTATTTTGTTATCGCAGGAAGTTGTTTAAAGAAACCCGACGTTTCTACTGGAATTGATTCCGTTCGAAAAACAGTCGTTTTCGTGTTTCTAGATCCTTGTAAGGTTTCTGTATTTATTTTAAAGTTGATGGTCGCAGTTGCTCTAATGGGACGGTACACTGAAAATGGTCAACCCAGAATCTCCGTAAACTTTTGTTTTCAAGACCTTGTTTTTTCAAATTTGTCAACGACCAGTTGCTGTTTTATCCTTTTATGTTGTGAGCTTCATTCTGTTCCAAATGTTTCCTAGATCTCTTTACTATTCTCCAAGAATGATTGAATCATAATTTTTATCCAAAATTTGTTTGGAGTTTGCCCTTTATTAAGTGGTGTTATGTTGACTTTGTTTTCATTTTGGAAAGGTATCTTTGCATACTAACACCTATATATATGTTCCAGATTGGAAAAACCATTGTTTCTGATGATCTTCTTGAAAAAGACTTTGTATGCAATCTTACTGCCTGTAAAGGGGTTTGTTGTGTCGCTGGAGAAGCTGGCGCACCGCTAGAGCAAAAAGAACTCGATATACTGGATCGCGAGTTTGAAAATATAAAACCCTTTTTACGTCCAGAAGGTATCGCTGCAATCGAAAAACAAGGTACCTGGGTAGAACGTGAAAACGGCGATCTAGAGACACCTCTTGTAAACGATGCAGAATGTGCCTATACCACTTTCAAGGAAGATGGAACAGCACTTTGCGGTATAGAATCTGCTTATCGAGATGGTAAGACTGCTTTCTACAAACCTATTTCTTGTCATTTGTATCCAGCGCGTATTCAAGAATACACAGATTTTAAGGCGGTAAACTACCACAAATGGCAAATTTGTGATGACGCGTGTGCATTAGGGGAAGAATTAGGTGTTCCCGTGTATAAGTTTTTAAAGGAGCCCTTGATCAGAAAATTCGGTCAAGAATGGTATAAGGAACTCGAGGAAATTGCCAAGGACTTTTAATGGGACCTCCTATTACATCCTTTACGCTACTTCCAAACAATTTAAAAAATCCTTTGCTCATTCGTTTTTTTTATTTTAATATATTGCTAACCTAAAGCACTATAATTAGTAATCATAAAACATTACGTGTCAGTTTTATCGCGAGTTTTTTACTGTCAGATGTTTTGGATATGGATCTTTGTCCCCTGGGACTAAAAGAACGTATGCGGCAGCCGGAGAGGATTGTTGTAACAGCTCGATTGATAATGAATATAGCAGTCCTCTTTTATCTTGGGAACCTACAGGAAAAGAAGGGGTTTATAAGTTAACAGATGCTAGCGTACATCATCATGCTGCGAATCATCTTAACCTACATTTTTAAACTCAAAACAATAATCCTGTAAAAACTTATATGCCTATTGCTTATCGTTCTAGCCATTTCTTGCTCTGATGTGACAGAAAATAATCAGGTTACAAAAGAATCTAATATCTAATCTGCCACTATTATCGATACCAAGAGGGTAGATTTTAGGATTTTTGATCTTCTTGTAAACCAAAGGAACTATTCTTCTAATGAAGTTTTGATATTTATTAAGCTGTATCCTTTAATGACAATCATATAACACGGAATCACTCAAAGGCTATCGCTCTTCTACAATTAAATCAAAAAGGTTTTTTAAATAGTGCTGCTCCAAGTGACATAGATTATTTGATTATCCATCAGTCTAAACAAACCTATAACACCAGTACGATAGATATAAATTGTTTTTTAAAGCATAAAATAACAACCCCTCATTGAATTTAAATTCTATTCTGAATGAGTTTGCAACTAAAAATTCTTGGGAAATTAATTCCCTAAGAAAAAACATTCCAGAAGATAAGTCTGCAAGATTGATACGTGCGACTCAATTTTTTAATAGGACATTAGCAGGAATTTAAATTAACTTACTATTATTTTCCATAGCACTATTACGTCAAAAAGTCATTTAGAAATAGTTGCTGTTTTTAAATGACCTTTTTCACGTTTTGATGTATATTTTTTGATCCATCCATCGTGAATTTGGTGTGAAAAATTGGTATGAAAATGCAAAATATGCGTTTATAAAAATATTTTTGTGGTATTCCGCTTTCGCAAAAGCGTGGATAACTTCTAAAAAAAATAATGTAACTCTCTGTAGGAAAATATATCAAACACAAGCTGAGTAGTGATGGAAACTATGACTTCAAAACTCTAAGCCTATAAATAATACAAAAAAATCATTAAAACATCAACAACTTGTTTGCTAAGATATTAGAAATGATTTTGGCATTTTGTTAAGAATTTTCTTATGTTGAAAACTTGTGAAAAAGCCAAATGATAAATCCCCAAAATAGCATCAAACATTTGCCATCTTTGTTAACCAGAGTTTTAAAAACTAATAAATATAAAATAAACAACGCATGCAAACTACACAAGAACCTATATTACAGGACAACCCAAACCGATTTGTCATTTTCCCCATTCAACATGCTGATTTATGGGAATGGTATAAGAAACAGCAGGCATGCATCTGGACCGCTGAAGAAATAGACTTACAAGTAGATATAACAGATTGGGAACAATCTCTTAATTCGGACGAGCGTTATTTTATCAAACACATTCTTGCTTTTTTTGCTGCGAGTGACGGTATTGTAAATGAAAACCTTGCTGAGAACTTTGTAAATGAAGTTCAATACTCTGAAGCTAAGTTTTTCTATGGTTTTCAAATCATGATGGAAAATATACATTCAGAAACTTATTCTTTATTGATTGATACCTATGTAAAGGATGATAAAGAGAAAGATCAGCTTTTTAAAGCTATTGAAACTTTTCCTGCTATCAAATTAAAAGCTGATTGGGCAATGAAATGGATCGATAGTCCTTCTTTTGCTGAGCGACTTATTGCCTTTGCAGCAGTAGAAGGAATTTTCTTTTCTGGAGCATTTTGCTCTATCTATTGGTTAAAGAAACGTGGATTGATGCCAGGTCTTACATTTTCTAATGAATTGATTTCTCGTGACGAGGGAATGCATTGTGACTTTGCAGTGCACCTTCACAACCATCACTTAGTCAATAAAGTTCCCAAGGAACGTATTACAGAAATTATCGTAGACGCCTTAAATATTGAGCGTGTGTTCATTACAGAATCCTTACCTGCCAGTTTGATAGGTATGAACGCAAAATTAATGACACAATATCTTGAGTTTGTAACAGACCGTTTATTAGATGAATTAGAATGTGAAAAAGTTTACAATGTGACCAACCCATTTGATTTTATGGACCTTATCGGTATGGAAGGTAAAACCAACTTCTTTGAGAAAAGAGTGGCTGAATATCAAAAAGCAGGTGTAATGAATAGTACTAAAGAAGATAAGAGTACTATGGATTCTTTTGCCTTAGACGCTGACTTCTAAAAGGCAACCATTTAATTGCAACAGCATTATACGCTGTTTTTATAGAGTATTGAAAATATTTCAAGATGTTTTCACAAGTGTTTACCCAATTAGTTGAGATAGGGATGAAAATCCCTTTCTCTAAACCCAAAAACCCAGTTCAATATGTTTGTATTAAAAAGAGACGGCCACAAGGAGCCAGTAATGTTCGATAAGATCACAGCGAGAGTGCGTAAATTATGTTATGGTTTAAGTAATCATGTGGATCCTGTAAAAGTTGCTATGCGCGTTATTGACGGTCTTTATGATGGCGTGACTACAAGCGAATTGGATAATCTTGCTGCAGAGACAGCTGCTACTATGACAACAGCGCACCCAGATTATGCACGTCTAGCCGCTCGTATTTCTGTTTCTAATTTACATAAAAATACCAAAAAGACTTTTACTGATGTAGTAACAGACCTGTATGAGTATGTAAATCCTCGAACAGAGAAAAAAGCACCAATGATTTCTGATGAGGTGTATAAAGTAATACAAGATAATGCTGACCGCTTGAACTCGGCCATTATTTATAATCGTGATTTTGGGTACGATTACTTTGGGTTTAAAACATTAGAACGCAGCTATTTATTAAAAATTAACGGTCAGATTGCAGAGCGTCCACAGCATATGTTGATGCGTGTATCTGTGGGGATTCATATAGATGACCTTGATGCAGCGATCGAGACGTATGAGTTGATGTCTAAAAAATTCTTCACTCATGCCACGCCTACTTTATTTAATGCAGGTACCCCTAAACCCCAGATGTCTTCTTGTTTTTTGTTAACCATGCAAGACGACAGTATTGAAGGTATTTATGACACATTGAAACAAACCGCTAAGATTTCTCAAAGCGCTGGTGGAATAGGACTATCTATTCACAACATACGCGCAAGGGGTTCTTACATAGGTGGCACTAATGGTACTTCTAATGGTATCGTTCCAATGTTAAAAGTGTATAATGACACCGCACGTTATGTAGATCAAGGAGGTGGAAAACGCAAAGGCTCTTTTGCTATTTATATGGAACCATGGCATGCAGATATTTTTGATTTCTTAGACCTAAAGAAAAACACTGGAAAGGAGGAAATGCGTGCACGCGATTTATTTTATGCGATGTGGATGTCAGATCTTTTTATGAAAAGAGTAGAGACAAACAGCACATGGACCTTAATGTGTCCTCATGAATGCCCTAATCTGTACAATGTTTATGGAGATGAATTTGAAGCACTTTACACCAAGTATGAAGAAGCAGGTAAAGGACGCAAGACTATTCAAGCACGTGAACTTTGGGACAAGATTTTAGAATCACAGATTGAAACCGGTACCCCTTATATGTTGTATAAAGATGCCGCGAACCATAAATCCAACCAAAAAAACCTAGGTACCATTAGATCTTCTAACTTATGTACGGAGATCATTGAGTATACCTCTCCAGACGAAGTTGCCGTTTGTAACCTTGCCTCCATCGCACTACCCATGTTTGTGAAAGATGACGCTTTTGATCACAAAGCTTTGTATAAGGTAACCAAAAGAGTTACTCGCAACTTGAACAAAGTGATCGACCGCAACTATTACCCGGTTAAAGAAGCAGAGAACTCCAACATGCGTCACAGACCGATAGGGTTAGGAATCCAAGGTCTAGCAGATGCATTTATAATGCTCCGACTACCTTTTACATGCGATGAAGCAAAAAAATTGAACTCAGATATCTTTGAGACACTTTATTTTGCAGCTTGTGAAGCTTCTATGGAACTGGCTCAAGAAGAAGGTCCTTATTCTACATTTTCTGGTTCTCCTATGTCTCAAGGAGAGTTCCAGTACAACATGTGGAATGTAAACGATAGTGATTTAAGCGGTCGGTGGAATTGGGCCGATCTAAGAAAGCAAGTCATGGAGCACGGTGTGAGAAATTCTTTACTTGTAGCACCAATGCCTACAGCAAGTACTTCTCAAATTTTAGGTAACAATGAGGCCTTTGAACCTTATACATCTAACATTTATACCAGAAGAACACTCTCCGGAGAATTTATCGTGGTAAACAAACACTTATTAAAAGACCTTGTTGATCTAGGACTTTGGGATGATAACCTAAAGAATGCAATCATGAGGAACAACGGTTCTATTCAAGCCATAGAGGGAATTCCAGAAAACATCAAAGAACTGTACAAAACAGTTTGGGAATTGAAAATGAAAGATATCATAGACATGTCTCGTGCAAGGGGTTACTTTATCGACCAGTCTCAATCATTGAACTTGTTTATGGAAAACGTGACCACTTCTAAGTTGACCTCGATGCACTTTTATGGATGGAAAAGCGGTTTAAAAACAGGAATGTATTATTTGAGAACTAAAGCAGCTGTAGACGCAATTAAATTTACGGTGACTAAAGAAAAGAAAGCAGCACCCGTACCAATTACGCCTGCTCCTGTAGAGCTTCCAGTAATGAATACAACAGCACCTGAACAAGCTGCAAATATGCTTAGAACACAACAAAAGGCGCAACCGACTGTTTCCGTGCAGCCAGAAGATCAAAAGCTGGGACAAACACAATCGCTGTTTGTCGATGATAGTGCTGCTTCCTCAGCAAAAGTGATGAATCAAACCACACCGATTGTAAATACCAACGTGATTATAGAACATGAAGAAATGAGTACAGAAGAGTATAAAATAATTCTTCAGCGTGCCAAAGAAGCAGCTAGCAATGGTGATGACTGTGAAATGTGCGGTTCATAACGATCGTTTTTTAATCAAAGCTAAAAAGCTCTGTCGTAAGGCAGGGCTTTTTTTATACTCTGTAAATCTGATGCAGTTTAGGTAGATTTTATCGAAATGTAAAAGGAAGAAAATAAGACCTAAACATATGAAAATGTGAAACTTCGATAAAGATCTACAACAGCGATAAAACACCTGCTTAGAAATATTAAAGGTTCTATCCTTTAACGACATTTTTGAAGAATAAAGAAGATGGAGGCCTATTATAGGTTTTATAAAAGTGAAAAGTCATTCTACTTTCTAAGACCCCTTTAAAATGAATTTATCAACACATCCATTATTTTAAGTCTCGGTTCTTTTAAAAGTTAATTCGGTTCACAAATTACCTCGTCTTATACCTGCATCCTTAAAACTATACCAAACTATACTTAAACCTATCACAAACAATCTTTTACAACTTTCTCCTAGGGGTATATTGAAAAATATATAAACCTTCACAACTAATAGTTATGACTTACAATGAAGAAGTATCTAAAAAATTAAATGATTTACTAACTAGAAATTACGATGCAGCTGCTGGCTACGGATTAGCTTCAGAAAAAGTAAGAAGCCGTGAATTAAAACATTTCTTTACACTTCAAGAACAAGAGCGCTATAAGTTTGGGCACGAATTAAAAAAAGAAATCTCATATTACGGTGAAACACCAGATGATGGAACCAGCTGGCAAGGAGATACACATCACGCCTGGATGAACATCAAATCAACACTTCTATCAAATAATGAAGAAGTAATTTTAGAGGAAGTAGTTCGTGGAGAGAGAACAGCAGTAAAAGAATACAATTCTATTATAATGGAAACCACTTTACCGCCGTCGACAAAAAACATGATAGCCGCTCATAGAAATAACATATTAAATGCCCTTACTAGAGTATATACGGAGATAGAAATAGCATCATAAAGAATCTACAAGAATTCTTTTAAGCCTGATCATGTTTTGATCAGGCTTTTTTTTTGTTAGAAACTTTCTTTGAACTGCAGCTATTATTCATAAAAACATTTTTAAAAAGGAGCTCAATAACCTATATTTAAAGTCCTAAAATAAATTTAGAACTATAATTTTATACTTCTATTAATCAGTAATTTATAACTGATTATAAGTTCCTTTTAGACTCTTATAATTTTGCTTTTAACGCCTCATAATTTACGCTTATGTATCTCATTTTTGACACAGAAACTACTGGATTACCAAAACGCTGGGATGCACCCTATACAGATACAGATAACTGGCCTAGAGTCATTCAAATAGCCTGGCAACTGCACGATGAAATGGGTCATCTTATAGAGGCGCAAGACTTTTTAGTGCAACCAGATGGTTTTGATATTCCGTATGATGCAGAGCGCATCCATGGAATCTCTACTGCGCTGGCTCAAAAAGAAGGTATTCCTCTTGTAGAAATGTTGGAGAAATTCAACATAGCATTGAGCAAAACAAAATTTGTCGTTGGTCAAAATTTGAAATTTGATCTGAATGTTACTGGTTCCGAGTTTGTACGAGCTCAAATAAGTAACGATTTACAGGAATTACCCGTTCTGGACACCTGTACAGAACACACTGCAAATCTTTGTAAAATTCCTGGAGGTCGTTACGGTAAATTTAAATTACCCACTCTTACCGAACTACACCAGTTTTTATTTAACCAATCTTTTGGAGAAGCACATAATGCAACCGCAGATGTAGAGGCAACAACTCGTTGTTTTTTAGAACTGCTTAGGAAAGGCCAATACGCTTCAGAGAAATTAGGTTTTGAAGAGGGATATATGGCACGCTTTCGCGAAAGCAACCCTACAACCATTCCACCGGTAGGGATAAAACATATCAACCTTAAAAAAGCATCAGAAAGACTTCATACTGATGATAGCCCAGAAATTTCTAAGGAAGAAATCAAAGAAAATCTAAATGAATTAAGTGATGCAAAATTTGCACATCTTCACAGCCACAGCCAGTTTTCTATCCTACAATCTACGGCAAGTGTAAAAGACTTAGTTGAAGCCGCAGCAGCAAACAATATGCAGACAGTTACCATGACTGACCATGCAAACATGATGGGTGCGTTCCATTTTGTCAGAGCCGTAAAGGCCTATAATGCAAGTCTTGCTGATGGGATAGAAGGAGAAAAAAAAGAACCCATTAAACCGATTATAGGTTGTGAATTTCAGGTATGCGAAGACATGCACGATCGCACACACAAAGACAACGGTTACCAGATTGTAATTCTTGCCAAAAATAAAAACGGCTACCACAATCTAGCAAAAATGGCAAGTAAGGCCTACACAGATGGGTTTTATTATATGCCTAGAGTGGACAAAAATCTAGTTGAAGAATACAAAGAAGACCTGATCGTACTCACTGGAAATACGTACGGCGAAGTACCTTCTAAAATCTTGAACTTAGGGGAAAACCAAGCAGAAGAGGCTTTGTTGTGGTGGAAAAAACACTTCGGCGATGATCTTTATATAGAAGTGATGCGTCATGGTCAAGAAGATGAAAATCGTGCTAATGAAGTATTGATCAATTTTGCTCGTAAACATGCTATTAAAATAGTGGCTACTAACAATACCTACTACATCCATAAAGAAGATGCAAATGCACATGATATTTTATTGTGCGTAAAAGATAACGAAAAACAAGCAACACCCATAGGTCGTGGACGCGGGTACCGCTTCGGTTTGCCTAATCAGGAATACTATTACAAGTCCACACAGGAGATGAAAGAACTCTTTAAAGACTTACCAGAAGCAATTTTAAATGTCCAAGAAGTAGTTGACAAGGTAGAAACTTATGAACTCGCTCGCGATGTACTGCTTCCAGCCTTTGACATTCCCGACCAATTTGTAGATAACAATGATGCCACCGCTAAAACCAAAAATGGAGAAAATGCTTACTTGAAACACCTTACCTATGAAGGTGCAAAAATGCGTTATGGAGAAGATTTTGGAGATGACATTAAAGAACGTCTGGATTTTGAATTGAGTGTCATTCAGAAAACTGGATATCCAGGTTATTTCTTGATCGTTTGGGATTTTATAAAAGCAGCCAGAGCAATGGATGTTGCCGTAGGACCTGGGCGTGGATCTGCTGCTGGAAGTGCTGTAGCGTATTGCTTGAGAATTACAAATGTAGATCCTATTCACTACGACTTACTATTTGAGCGTTTCCTAAACCCAGATCGTGTATCGATGCCAGATATTGATATTGATTTTGATGATGAGAATCGGTACAAAGTAATGGATTATGTAATTAATAAATATGGCTCTTCCCAAGTAGCACAAATTATTACCTATGGTACCATGGCGGCAAAGTCCTCTATAAGAGATACAGCAAGAGCACTGGATTTACCCTTGCAAGATGCCGATAGAGTTGCAAAATTGATTCCCGATTTTGCCAAGTTAAAGAAGATTTTTGCATTAGAGGACAATGAAATAAGTGGTAATTTCCGTGGAGAGGATGCTGATATGGTTCGTGAACTGAGGAGTCTCGCTGCCGGAAATGACCTTACCGCAGAGACACTTAAACAAGCTAGAATTCTAGAAGGCTGTGTTAGAAACACCGGTGTCCACGCTTGTGGGGTAATTATAACGCCAGATGACCTTACTAATTTTGTTCCTGTAGCAACAGCAAAAAATTCTGACCTTTATGTAACACAGTTTGATAACGAAGTAGTAGAAAGTGCTGGGTTATTAAAAATGGATTTCTTAGGATTAAAAACCTTAAGTCAGATCAAGGATACCGTTGCAATTATTAAAGAACGTCATGGAATAGAGGTGGACATAGAGTCCATTCCATTAGATGATGAAAAGACCTATGAGTTGTTCCAGCGCGGAGAAACAACCGCTATATTCCAATATGAAAGCGTGGGAATGCAGAAGTACATGAGAGAACTCAAACCTACGCAGTTTGCTGATCTTATAGCCATGAACGCATTGTACCGTCCAGGACCTTTAGAATATATTCCAGAATTTATTGATCGCAAACACGGCCGTAAAAACATCATCTATGACCTAGATGCCATGGAAGAATTCCTAAAGGAAACCTATGGAATTACCGTGTATCAAGAACAAGTAATGCTGCTGTCTCAAAAACTAGCCAATTTCTCAAAAGGAGATGCTGATGTACTCAGAAAAGCGATGGGTAAAAAGCAAATTGCAACACTTCAAAAGATGAAACCGCAGTTTCTGGATGCAGGAGAAGCAAATGGACATGATCGCTCCATTTTAGAGAAAGTCTGGAAAGACTGGGAAGCATTTGCATCCTATGCCTTTAACAAATCGCACTCCACTTGTTATGCATGGATTGCTTATCAGACGGCTTACTTAAAGGCAAACTATGGTGCTGAATTTATGGCAGCCACATTGTCTAATAATATGAACCAAATCAAAGATGTAACAAAATTCATGGACGAGTGCCGTCGCATGGGACTGGATGTATTAGGTCCAGACGTAAATGAGTCTAATTATAAATTCACGGTGAATCCTAAAGGAGCCATACGTTTTGGAATGGGCGCTGTAAAAGGGCTGGGTCATGGAGCCGTAATGACTATTATAGATAATAGAAAAGAAGGTGATTACAAAAGTATCTTCGATATGGCAAAACGTGTAGACTTACGAGCTGCCAGTAAAAAATCATTTGAAGCGCTGGCGCTCAGCGGTGGCTTTGATAGATTGGGTGGAGAAAATAGAGCGCAGTTTTTCCATCAATTTGATAACGGTCAGATTTTCTTAGAACAAGTAGTAAAGTATGCTCAAAAGTTTCAGGAAAATGAAAACAGTGCACAAGTGAGTCTTTTTGGAGAAGCAAGTGATGTTCAAATTCCAGAACCACAGTTGCCTATTTGTGAAGATTGGGGAACCATGGAAAAACTCAAAAGGGAAAAAGAAGTTGTAGGAATATACCTTTCTGGACATCCTCTAGATGATTATAAAAAGGAGATAAAGTTCTTTTGTAATGCAAATCTCGCTGCTATGAAGGAACTAGAACCACTAGTCAATAGAGAGCTTAGCTTCTGTGGTGTTATTACGGAAGCGCGACACATGATGAGCAAGGCAAATAAGCCTTGGGGAATTTTTACTATGGAAGATTATGATGAAACCCTAGAATTCAGAATGTTTGGTGAGGATTATTTAAAATTTAGGCATTTCTTAGTTCCCAATAGCTTCTTACATGCCAAAGTGAAAATACAACAAGGCTGGATCGATAAGAACACAGGAAGACCTCGTGATCCACGTATTTTATTCACTCAAATGGCACAATTACAAGATGTGATGGCAAGTGCTGCTAAAAAGTTAACTATTGAATTACATGTGAGTGAGGTTTTAGAAGAACGTATTGAAGTTTTAAAGGAGGCTCTGGATCAACATCAAGGAGATCATCGTTTATATTTTAACATCAAAGATCATGAAGAAAAGATCTCCATAGACATGTCTGCTAGATTACAAAAAGTGAATGTGAGTGGAGAGCTGCTGGCATTGCTCGATGAGCACGAAATCACTTATGGTGTAGGTTAAAGTTGCAAAGATTGCTTTTTTTATAAAATATACAATTTTTGAAATAAATTGAAATCGCAATTCTGACTAAATCGCATGTCAAAAAATCTGTTCATCGCACATTTCGCTTTGAAAACTTCCATTTCTCTTATTCAAAAAATTATATTTGTTCCATTAATAATCCATCATGCAGTTTAACATCACAAAAGACTTTATAGAAGAGGTCCAATCACTGATTGAAGCCAGTAACAGCAAACAGCTAGAACATATTCTGGAAGAGCTTCACTTTGCAGATATTGCAGAAATTATTGAGGAGCTCAATCTCGGGCAAGCTGTTTTTATTGTAAAACTTCTTGATTCAGAAAAGACTTCTGAAGCCTTAATGGAGCTGGATGAAGACCAACGGGATCGCATATTAAATGAACTTTCTCCAAAGGAAATCGCTGAAGAGCTGGAAGAAATGGATACGGATGATGCTGCCGATATCTTAAACGATCTTCCTGATAATATTGCTCAAAAGGTAATTAACGAAATAGAAGATGAACAACATGCAGAAGATATTGTCGACCTATTGCGTTTTGAAGAAAATAGCGCGGGTGGACTTATGGCAAAAGAACTCGTTCGTGTCAATGAAAACTGGACCGTAACAGGATGTGTAAGCGAGATGCGAGCACAAGCCAAAAACGTAACCCGTGTCCATTCTATATACGTAGTCGATAATAACAATAAACTCAAAGGAAGACTTTCCTTAAAAGACCTTCTTACTAATAAAGAATCCACGCCTATAAAAGACGTCTACATTCCTAAAGTAGATTTTGTCACTGTAAACACACCTGGTGAAGAAGTCTCGCGCATTATGCGTAAATACGATCTTGAAGCCATTCCAGTTGTTGATGAACTAGAACGACTTGTAGGACGTATTACCATCGATGATATTGTAGATTTCATTACAGAAGAAGCAGAGAAAGATTACCAACTAGCGAGTGGTATTTCGCAAGATGTAGAAGCAAATGATAGCATCTGGGAGCTTACTCGAGCGCGTTTGCCTTGGCTGGTATTGGGCCTTCTAGGCGGTGTAGGAGCCGCTGCTATTATGGGTAACTTTGAGGAGACCTTTGAAAAACACGCCGTATTATTTTTCTTTACACCATTAATCGCTGCGATGGCAGGAAATGTAGGAGTACAATCCAGTGCTATCATTGTACAAGGTATTGCAAATGACGATCTAAGAGGAAGTATCGGTAATCGTTTGATTAAAGAGGTGTTACTGGCCATGTTAAATGGAATTATTCTAGCCCTTCTTTTATTTGCCTATACCTTTGCTGTTGACGGCGATATCCTTACCTCGCTTGCCATTTCTACATCGCTGTTTGCGGTGATTATAGTGGCTGGTCTGGTAGGTACTTTTGTCCCTTTAGCATTACATAAACGAGGTATCGATCCAGCACTGGCGACCGGCCCATTTATAACTACTAGCAATGATATTTTTGGAATATTAATTTATTTTTTAATCGCAAAAGCTATTATTGGCATCTAGATAGATGATTTTACTTTCACTTTTTCTTTACTTAAGAAAATGGAAGTTTATCTTGAACTAGCTCAAGGCGAAAGCGGAAACTGTACAAATACATAAACACTTTTCTAACTTTTGATTTATTAAAAGCTCTCTTCCAATGCGTATCTTCACTCTATGAAAACGGCCACGGTTAAAGAAGTAAAGGAAGAACTCAAATTCAGATCTGATGAGGACTTGATGAAGATAGTCCTGCGACTTTCTAGATTTAAAAAAGAAAATAAAGAACTCCTCACGTACCTGCTATTCGAATCTACAGACGAAGATGAGTACGTAGCAAACGTGAAAACGCTGCTAGATAATATGTTTCTAGGATTAAATACCGCAAACAATTACCGCTTGCAAAAAGGAGTTCGCAAAGTACTGCGTGAAGCAAAAAAATACGTGCGCTATTCTGGAAGTAAGGAAACAGAAGTTTCTGTATTGATTCATTTCTGTCGCTTAATGAGAGAAACACATTCTCAGGTATTACACAGTAAAACCATGCGTGACTTAATGGATAGACAGCTCATTCTTATAAAAACCCGCATCTCAACTTTACATGAAGACTTGCAATATGATTTTGAACAAGAACTAAATATGGTAGAGTTCTAATGAAAAAAATGACAATAAGGAGCCTCAGAACTTGATTTTTATATCAACCTAAGAATTTTATAGTTGTAAAAGAACCTATAGCTTTAAAACACCCCAGTTTTGAAACGTTTGTAACACAAAGATATGTATCAGTACTTATGAAAATACTTCACCTCGACAGCAATCATGCTATTCTTACAGAAAAACTAAAACAAGCTGGTTTTGAAAATTATTTTGATTTCACCTCCTCTAAGGAAGACATCATGCCACTAATTAAGAACTATGAAGGCCTTATCGTGCGCAGTAGATTCCCAATAGACAAAGAGTTTTTGAAGATGGCCACTTCCTTAAAATTTATAGGACGTGTAGGGGCTGGCCTTGAAAACATAGATGTAGCATTTGCTAAGGCACAAGGAATATCTTGTTACAATGCACCCGAGGGCAATAGAAATGCAGTTGGAGAGCATGCATTAGGAATGTTACTTTCTATTTTCAATCATCTCAATAGAGCTGATAAGGAAGTGCGATCTGGTTTATGGCGCCGAGAAGAAAACCGCGGAATAGAACTCGAAGGGAAAACTGTGGGACTTATAGGTTATGGTCACATGGGTAAAGCATTTGCAAAAAAACTATCTGGATTTGATTGCAAAGTAATTTGTTATGACATTACAGAAGGTGTAGAAGATCAATATTGTGAGCAGGTAAGTCTACAGGAATTACAATTACAATCAGATGTTTTAAGCCTTCACATCCCTCAAACTGAACTTACTATTAAAATGATTGATGCTGAATTCATTGCGGCATTTGAAAAGCCTTTTTACCTCATCAACACCGCGAGAGGAAAGTCTGTTGTCACAGAGGATCTCGTAGCTGCAATTAAATCAAATAAAATTTTAGGAGCTGGACTTGATGTTTTAGAGTATGAGAAAGGCTCTTTTGAATCCCTATTTCGCCCGGAGCTACCTCAAGATAAACTTCTATCTAAAAAAACAGCAAGCGTGATCCCTAAAGCATTTAAAGAACTGTTAGAAATGGATCAAGTCTTGTTGAGTCCGCATGTGGCTGGATGGACCTTAGCATCAGCATATAAGCTTGCGGCAGTCATCGCAGATAAAATCATCACTAACCAAAAAACACAATAAAAAACGAACCCGAATAGAGGACGTTTTAGTTGAATGAAAGATACTGTTGTAACAAAAACTTCATGTGAAAACATTATAGCCGCATCTCCTAGCAGCAAAAGAGCCTTTATAAAACGGACACCAACTATTTTGATCTAAGCAAACAAGAATTCCTAATTAATTACCGCATCGCTAATTCAAGAGGTTTACGCAAAGAACTGATAACAAATGAAATAAAACAATCAGTACCGTAGAAATGTTGATTATAGGAAATTTAGCTGGATGTAGAGATTGCAATAGTCGCGAAGTAAAGCTTTGGAAACCTAGTAAGGAGTACCTATTTGAAAAATTACATACATTTACAGCAACTAATCTAACATGTTAACCAATGAGTACCGAAGAAAACGAGAGCGAAAAGAGCAACTTTGACAGTGCTAAAGAAAAAGCAAAAGAAACATTTAACGATACTGCTCATAACGCAAAGGAAAGTGCCAAAGACTTTCAACAATACTTTAATCAAACTGTCAATAACCGAGATAACAAAAAGGTTCTAGCAGGAGTTCTTGGAATATTTTTAGGCGGATTTGGGGTTCATAAGTTTATTCTAGGTTATAATCAAGAAGGTATCATACTAGCAGCGGTAACATTACTAGGAATTATTACCTCTTGTATTTTTGTAGGAGCACTATTTGTTTGGATTCCAGGAGTAATAGGGTTGATAGAAGGCATCATCTATCTCACCAAGTCAGACGAAGAATTCTATCACACATACCAAGTTAATAAAAAATCTTGGTTTTAGATTACTCATTATCAAATATTTAATGTCTTTAATGTTAAGTTTAAGGACTTTTATTGTGATCTAATATTATTGGTCTTAACTTTGCCTTAACACAGTCATGCTTATTTATGATTGTTGTTAAAACCAATGGCCTTAAAAATTTTAATTCTCAGTACTACCAACTCCACCTTAGGTCCAATGACTCAAGGATTCCTAGACTATTATAGCTCCAAGAAAACACAAGTTCTAAGCGCTGGGATAAACTCCTTGCCCATACATCGCATGGCCTTAAAAGTTATGGATTCTTTAGGCATACCCGTAGAGACATCTAGAATGAACTTTACAGATGTCGAAGAAATAACATTTGATTACATCATTACTTTTTCAGATAAAGCACATCAACTAGCTAATGAAAAAGCTAAAAAAGCTAAGGTTTTTCATATAAAAATGGATAATTTAGATAAAACTCATGGAACGGATAAAGAATTGAAAATTGCCTTTAAATCTTGCCGCAAGGAGTTACAGGAATACTGCACAGAATTTGCAGAGCAATACCTACAGAAAAAAACAAAAAAGTCTTAACGTTTCTCAGGATCATAATCTAAAGGCAGCATACCAGACACCTTTAGATTAGATACAAATCCGCCCGTTTTCAAAACTTGATAATTGAGAACATTTCCAGCCTTTGAAATCACTAATTTTGGAATTTCAAGATATATAGCTGATCTAAAATTCTTGGAATCTAAGATTTCGTATGTTTTTTCTCTAAAATCAACCACATAGAATTCTCCTTTTTTCCTGCTTCGTATATGATCTTTTACAGCTACTTTTTTGCTGTCAAAAACAAGATGATACCCTTCTTCTTCAAATCTATTTTCGGCAATTAGTATAAATAATCGCAATTCAGAGACTTTATAAGCACGCTTGCGATGCCGCTTTACCCATCCTTTTTTAGCCTCTTTTTCATTTAACTCTTTAAAAAAGGCACTCCCTACAAAGTAGGATGATACCATACGGTGAGTAGGAATCTCTAGGCTTTCACTAATTTGTATATGTTCTAGGCTTAGCTCTTCAAAAGTGATTTCAAATTCTTTAAGATCGTAAGCTACTATATAATTTAAATCTCTATTTTCTATCAGCACAGGCTCTTGAGAAAAGGCACTCATTACGCTGGTAGTTAGGTTAAAATGCATTCTCACTTTATCGAGATTGAGAATTTTACATTCCTTTGCAATTAAAGTTGTTCCTAAAAACTGTTTTATAAAATACCGCTCCTTTTTCTCACGACTCCATGGATCTGATTTTATATAGACGGCTGGCAACTCTCCTACTTTAGGTTGTAATTTGAGTGAAGAGAAATCGGTATTTAAAGGGTCATTAAAAAATTGAGATTCATATCCTAAAAGGCTTACCGTGAAAACACTCTGACTATTTTCATAATTAAGTATCTCAAAATTCCCGTCCAGATCTGATATAGTTCCTTTTGAAGTGCCTGAGAAGTATACATTTACAGAAGGTAATGCTTCATTAGTAACTGCGTCCACAATGCTTCCATTGATTGATTGCGCTCTAGCAGATACAGGAATCAAAATAAGAAATAGAAGTAATATGATTATTTTTTTCAAAACACATTTATTTATAAGGAAGATAATCTGAAAGACATAAACCGCTTTTTCCTAATCGAGCAAAATAACCTTTAAATATTAAAGAAGTCTTATTCGTGGCAATACCATCTACTCCTATGGCTTTTCCATTATTATTAATAAGTATAATCTGTGATAATGGAGCTATTCTAGATATGCTTTTACAGGGGTCTATAGGAGTATACACCTCATTTCTAAAACGTACTTTATAAAACTCTCCTTTCTTCCTAACCCTTATATGTTCCTTTATTGCCACTTTCTTAGCATCGTATAAAAGCTGAAAACCAGAGCTGTCTAAACTATCCGTACACAATAATCTATAAAAATAAAGACCTGACAATGGGTAGAATTTTTACGGTTTTTAATCAGGCATTTTAATTTACGCTCTTTAAAACAATTCATTAACCTTTGATGTACTGGCACCTTATGTTAGAAAAGGAGACAAGGAGACAAGGAGACAAGGAAATTAAAAAAGGCTTTCCTTTACCTCAGCTTCTTAGGCGAAAAACATCCGTTTTTTTTAAATGAATATCAAATAACTCAACCTCTACTTCAATCAAATACTCAAATTCTTTGTACTCGACTTTTATAGAGACTTTAAAACGAGCAGATAACATGGCGATAGACAGATGAAATCTAAATTTAACTCTATCAACGTCAACAATCGTAGAGCTTTCTGCTAGTTCTGTACTACCTAAAAAATATCGTTTAAAATAGTTTTCTTTTCTAACCCTAGTCCATGGATCTGGATCTATGTTTACAGCACCTCATTCATCCACCTCTTAAATTAATAGAATCCCACTCAAATCTACCTTTGCAGGATTTCTAAATAGCAATGATAGATAACCCATTATTCTTATGACCAACCTAGCAACTGTATTTACAGATAATTTAGGAGTAAAATCAGCGTCAAAGTTGGTAATTACTCCTATAGTTGTGCCGTCTGCATATACAGAAGCACTGCTTATGGATTCTGGTGTTTTACTATCTATTAAATTACCAATTAATTTTTATCCATGAGAGATAGTTGTTAAAACAAGGAAGTAGTAAAAATCCCATCTTTTATATATTATTCCTCTTCTTTTGCATCATCTTGTCCATTGAAATACTTAGATTCCATCTCTGCTTGGAACTCTTCTAAGACTGGTTTTACAGTGCTTTCTGGAAGATCTGCGATGCGTATATACATCAAACCGTCTACTGCATTATTGAACAAAGGATCTACATTGAAAGCAACGACTTTAGCATTTTGTTTTACATATTTTTTAATCAAAACTGGCAACCTCAGCTCATTAGGTTCCAGTTCATCAATAATTTTATCGAATTTATTTAAGTCTGCCTCGCTTTCATCAAATATAAAGTCCTTGTCAGCATCTTCCAGTTTTACTTTAAAGTCTTTCTTAGGCGTTATGTATTGCGCCACATAAGGGTCGTAATAATTGCTCTTCATAAATTCAATCATGAGTGACTTAGAGAAATTAGAGAATTTATTACTAATGCTCACACCACCTATAAGATACTTATGTTCTGGAAACCTTAGCGTACAGTGTACGATTCCTTTCCACAATAAGAAAAGTGGCATAGGCTTTAATTGATATTCTTTAATGATAAATGCGCGTCCCATTTCTATGGACTCACTCATCATTTTGTGTAATTCTGGTTCAAATTTAAAAAGTTCATTTAGGTAAAACCCGTCCAGACCATACATCTTACTGATTTCACTTCCCATACCCATTCGGTAAGCTCCCGCAACACGATTTGCGTCGCGGTCCCACAAAAACATTTGATGGTAGTAATCGTCATAACGATCTAAGTCAGTAGCATTATTTGTACCTTCTCCTATAGCCCGAAAAGTTATTTCTCTTAACCTTCCTAATTCTATTAAAACATTAGGAATATGTTCTTTCTTAGCCAGAAACACTTCATAATTCTTTGATTCCAGCAAACGCTTATCTCCCATTTCACGCAAGGCGTCTACTTCATGAATCATCGCATTTTGATCTCCTGTATCAATAATTTTTTTAGGTGACTTCGGTATTTTGATCGAGTTAGGAATATCACTCAATTTCTTTGCTTCCTTCTCATAAGGCTTAGAAAGCATATAGGTTTTTTTACGTAGGAACTCTGTAAAGTCATCCAAAGATTCGTGCTCCTTTTGCGCTTTCAAAGATATAGGCTTACCAATCCTTACTTTTACTACACGCCGTTTTTGAGATAACACTTCAGAAGGTAATTTGGCCGTTCTAAAAACATCACTAAGCTTTGCAAGCCTGTAAAACATGTTGCTGTTTTTTGCATGAAAATAAATAGGAATGACTGGAACTTCAGCACGTTGCACTAATTTCATAGCACTTTCTTCCCATTTTTTATCTACTACTAGCTTACCGTCTTTATAAGTAGAAACTTCCCCCGCAGGAAAAATACCTAATGGCAAGTCACTTTTAAGATGTCTAATTGCCTGCATAAAACCTGCGGTACTAGATTGAGCATCTTTGCGATCTTCAAAAGGGTTTACCGGCATGATATAAGGCTTTAAGGGCTCAATACGATGCAATAAAAAATTTGCGATAATTTTATAGTCAGGTCTGTGATCTAAAAGAAGTTTGAGCAGTAATAATCCATCTACTCCACCTAAAGGATGATTAGATATAGTAATAAAACCTCCTTTTTTAGGAATCCTTTTTAAATCTTCTTCTGGAATTTCAAATTCAATTTGAAGATCTTCTAATAAGGCGTTTAAAAATTCTGTAGTATTCTTATCCTTATGCCTATCGTACAATTTATTGAGAGAGGAAATGCGCAAAACCTTCATCAATGTCCAACCACCCAGTGTACCTAGAAAGCCATATTTATCTATGTTGATAGCTTTTGCTACCTCTTTTGCGTTGACTAATCCCATAAATATTGATTGGTTATAAGTTTACAAATATAATGTAATTGTAAACTGACTATTCTTTAACGACTAATTGCAGCGTTTCTTGTGCACGTTGCTTTAATAATACGCTTTTTCCAGACTCTATAAATTCAATCGCATCTCCGTCATAATGCCTTACCGTGTATAAAGCAACACCTTCTACATGACTTACTTTGTAACGCAATTCTAAATCCTTAAGGAGCTCGTTTATCTTAGCATATTTATCCTCAACACAAAGAGAAAAGCTTATCGCACTATTTTGTATCAAGCCAACTTGCATTTTATGACTGCTCAACTCTTGGAAAATATCCGAGATGTTATTTTCTCCTATAAAACTGAAGTCCCTAGAGGAAATCTTAAGGAAAACCATATTCTTTCTCACAATATAGCATGGTGTCAAGGGCTCGATAGTTTCTACGGCAGTAATCACCGTACCTTCATTCCGGGGATGTATGAATGACTTTACATAAAGAGGGATTTCTTTTCCTTGAAGCGGTTGTAACGTTTTAGGGTGAATGACAGAAGCTCCATAAAACGCCAGCTCAATTGCCTCGTTGTATGGGATTTTATTTAATAAAACAGTTTGCTCAAAAACGCGTGGATCTGCATTAAGAACACCAGGTACGTCTTTCCAGATAGTTACTCCAGAACCATTGAGACAATACGCTAGAATAGCCGCCGTATAATCACTTCCTTCTCTACCTAGAGTGGTTGTAAAACCATTGTCATCAGATCCAATAAAACCTTGTGTAATAAATAATTGACCCTGACAAGAATTAGCTATCAATTTCTCGCTTTCTAGCCAGTTCACACCGGCATCACGGTATTTACGATCTGTTTTTATGAGCTGCCTGGCATCTTTCCATAACACAGGAATCCCGCAAGCATTAAAAAAAGCAGCCACTATTTTGGTTGAGAGCAACTCTCCATGACTCACGACCTGATCATAAAGAAAACTATAATTTCTACTTTGATTGCGTAGCATTTCACCTTTAAGGGATTCCATAATGGATTTAATGTCCTTTTTAATTCCGCTTTCGCGAAAGCGAGACAAGCATAACTCTTCTATCCCTTCAACAGGCATTTCTAGACCCTCAATAATTTGCTCATGTTTGTGGTGTAAATGATCAATAAGATCGAGGTACGCTGGATCATTCTTTTGATAGCTGTAAATAATATCTTCTAAATCATTTGTGGTTTTTCCCATAGCCGAAACAACTATTCCTAAGTTTTCATAGCCCATGGTCTGTAATACTTTCAACACATTACGTACCCCAGCCGCATCCTTGACTGACGCACCACCAAATTTGTATATTCTCATCTATCTATTAATGTAATTATCTAATGACTTTTGATCCATTTGAGCAAGATACCAATCCTTAGCGATAGTCGCTCCAGTACTTTCATAAAACTCCACTGCATTTTTATTCCAATCCAACACAACCCATTCCACACGTCGTACTTTTTGATCCTGTGCATACTTCAATACTTTATCATACAAAGCCTTTCCTAAACCTTTGCCACGCATTTTTTCTGTCACAATAAGATCTTCAAGATGAATAGTCTTGCCTTTCCAAGTAGAAAAACGTGGATAACACAAACTTATACCTTCTATCTTACCATCGTATAAGCCCACAAAACAGATAAAAATAGCTTCTGCACCTAGTCCATTTCTCTCCAGTTCTTCCATAGTAACTTCTACCGCATCGGGTTCTTTTTCAAAAACAGCTAGCTCTGTGATGAGCTCTAAAACTCTGGGATAATCTTTTTTTACAGCTTCTCTTACCTCTATCATGGAATTAATTTTAGGTAAATATAAATGACGTTGTGTAAAGAAATGTAAAAAGTATCTAATACAAGGTTATAGTTGCTGGCCTTTTATTTAAGATATTTGCACAACTAATCTTATTATGGCTACAAAGAATCAATCCTTAGGAGAATTTATTATTGAAAACCAATCTGATTTTCAATACAGTAGTGGAGAGCTTTCGAGACTGATTAACTCGATAAGACTGGCTGCAAAAATGGTCAATCATGAGGTTAATAAAGCTGGTCTAGTTGATATAACAGGTAGTGCTGGCGAGATCAATACTCAAGGTGAAGATCAACAAAAACTTGATGTTTTTGCAAATAACACCTTTATTAGAACACTGACTAATAGACAAATCGTTTGTGGTATCGCTAGTGAAGAAAACGACGATTTTATAACTATTGAAGGAGAACGTAAAGACCATGGTAATAAATATGTAGTTGCAATGGACCCTCTAGATGGTAGTTCTAACATAGACGTAAACGTTTCTGTAGGAACCATTTTTTCCATTTACAGAAGGATCACCCCGGTAGGTACTCCTGTGCAATTAGAAGATTTTCTACAGCCAGGAAACATGCAGGTAGCAGCTGGATACATTATTTATGGAACTTCTACCATGTTAGTATATACCACTGGTAATGGAGTAAACGGCTTCACACTTAATCCTGCACTAGGAACTTATTACTTATCGCATCCTAACATTACAGTTCCAGAGGATGGCAATATTTATAGCGTTAATGAAGGAAATTATGTTCATTTCCCTCAAGGTGTTAAGGACTATATCAAGTACTGCCAAGAAGAGGAAGGAGACAGACCTTATACCAGCCGTTATATAGGTAGCCTGGTGAGTGATATCCATCGCAATATGATTAAAGGTGGCATTTACATGTACCCTAAGAGCTCTAAAGCTAGAGAAGGAAAATTAAGACTGTTGTATGAATGCAACCCTATGGCGTTCATTGTAGAGCAGGCTGGTGGAAATGCGAGCGACGGGCATCAAAGAATTATGGATTTAAAGCCCACAGAATTACATCAACGTGTTCCTTTCTATTGCGGAAGTAAAAACATGATTGCAAAGGCAGAGGAGTTCATGAGTAAATATCCCAAATAATTTATTTTGACTTTGCTTTATAACAGAACTTAAAAGCTATTCTAAAATAGAAGAAGCATCAAGTTCTATCCATAGCTTCTCGAAGCCAAAGGGGGTTCAATGCTTGGTTCTTTAGAGACCCAGCAGTGAAACGATTTAAGCCTTGATCTATCACAATAAATCTCATTGCAAAACGCTAAGTGATCTTTAATGATATGCTAACGTATTGAAAAGGTTTCCACACTAGTATACTCAAGTAGGTAGCACATTTAAACCATCATACTGCAACGTTGGTATATAAATTGATCCAAGACTTAAAGGCATAGGCAGTGTCAACGCACGTCACTCTATGCTCGTAAAACTGTTCCACAACTAAGTCTCGTAATTACTGTAAATAATTAAACTGAACCACATACGGGACATCTTGCAAACCCATTGATCACCAATAACAACCACCTAAAAGAAGCTTTATAATACTTGCCATTTTAAAAAAATGATCGATAATTGAAACAGATATATTGCAACGCGATCCTAATGACTTAACAAAGCTTATAGATTTATATCCACAAACACGAATCATGCCCCATCAGATTTATTACAAATTTAAATAGAAGTGGCATAATCCGATATTTTGTATGAATTGTAACCTATATTAACACAATAATTAAAAAATAAACTTTTGTTTAACAAAACAAAAAAGATATACATTAGCAAAACGTAACCTGTAAAAGCAGACACAAAATGAACATTTATTATTAAAAAATCCTCTGTGATCTTATTAGTAATCGTACCAACTAAAAAGCGTCAGATAAAATGTGATAAATGGCATGATTAATTCCAAAAAAACATATAGAAAAGGTACCTTTAAGCAAAAGAGAAATGATATTCTAGCTAGAGATTAGATCGTCTAGAAAATCTACTTGTATAGCTTCTAAACATTATCTGTTTGGACAGGAGGAAGGGCTCGTTTTACGGAAATGCTTGAAAACGAGCTTTAATTCTAAGTTTGAAATAAGTAATCATATTATAAAAAACGATTTTCCTTCATCCTGCTGCGATAGCATCAATAGTATTAGAATGATTCTAAATATATAAATTCACAGAAGAAGAAAATGACATCAAAAAAAATAGTAATACTCGGAAGTTTTGGAGTTGTTAAAACTTCATTGACACGACGTTTCGTAGAGCACACTTTTTCTGAAGACTACCACGTAGCTATAGATATTCCTAGCTTAAAGGAAGCTGTAAAAATAAAAGCTAACATATTAAATCTCATTATTTGGGGTACAGAAGGAACCGATAATATGGAGGAAACAAGAAAAGCTTATTTACTGGGATCGCAGGGTTTTGTCAGCAAGACTGATGTTATTAGACCTAAAACTGATCCAAACCATATTAAACATAAGGACTATTTAAAAACCCATTTTGGCAATGTGCCTATTATTACCATAGGAAATAGAAGTAATTTATTACCTAAAGGAAGCCTCTCCAAAAAAAATGAAATTTTTAGACATGCTCCTCAGTGCTGAAAAAAGAAATAATGTGAAACGCCTACTGGAAAGAATGGCAAAAAAACTCCTCTCATGACATCGTATGATTCAACTAATGACTTTGTTGTACCTATTCAATTTATTTCTATAAACGCTAAAGGTTACATCAAAAAATCCGATCAAAATTTATTGCGATTCGAAGAAGAAACGCCACTTAAGGATGCACATCCATTCTTTAAATCAGTTCTTAGCTTATTTGATTCTAAAGCAGATCATATCAAATTGGACTGTGTAAACCTATTTGAACATTATTTTGATATAGAAGTAATAACGCGAAAAGATAATACTGGTGTGATCGTTTTACGTGATCGCACAGGCTTTTATAACCGTTTTCAAGAAATGGCGCAAAAACCTGATGAATCGACGATTTTTAAGGAGGTTCTAAATTTGAAAAACGAATTACTCCAAGAGAAAGAAGTCTTCAAATATAAATTTATAAATAATTTTTCTCACGAAGTAAAGGGACCACTTAACCTAATTAATGCTTTTTCATCACTTTTATTAAAAGGAGCGCTAGCTTTAGAACAAACTAAACTGGTAGAAGCTGTAAAAGAGCAAAGTGATACCCTAGGAAAGTATCTGGACAATATTGTGGAGCTTTCACAGCTTAAAAAGGAAAAACCAGAGTTAGCTAATGCTCCTTTTTCATTTAAAGATTTGCTGAATCACATTCATTTCCGTTTTAACGCAAAAATTAATATCTCTAACAACACCTTTGAAATGCTAATTTCAAAAGATGTCCCAGAATTCTTAATAGGAGATAAAGGAAGAATCGAACAGATGATCAACAACCTAATAGAAAACGCGCTTCTTTACAATAAAGGCAATCATATAAAACTAGAAATTACTGAAAATAATAGAAGAGCCGGTAAATCAAGTCTAAGATTTGTAGTGCATCATGAAGGAAGTATTCCAGATTATCTAGAGGACAAACATTTACTTCGGGATCTAGAAAAAATTGAACCAGAAGGCTTGTACTTTTCTATAATTAGAGAACTGGTAGAGGTTTTAAACGGTACTATTTCTATTAGAAAGATTGATGATAACAGTACCCAGCAAATCATCAACCTCAAGATTTCTTTTCCTTTGCATCACCTTCAATTAAAAACCAAGCCATCTGAATATATAGAAAAACACCATTTTGCCGAAAAAGTAAAAGTACTCGTTGCAGATGAAAACAACACCGCTCAGCTCACCACTCTTAAAACACTAATAAGCTCAAACAACTTTGATACAACGATATACAACGACCCTAGGGAATTACTAGAAGCAGTAGAAAAACATGAGTACGATTTAATCTTAATGTCTTCGAGTATTTCACAAGTAGACTCCATAGAACTTATAGGCATCATAAAACAATTTGCAAATACAAACAATAAGAATATTCCAATAATAGCTCTTACTGTACACACAAGAAAGGAAGATCTGGCAACCTATCGCCGTGCGGGATTTAAAGACATCATAAAGAAACCCTATACCGATGATGAGCTATTAAATTCCATCTATAAAATGCTCGATTTAAAAAAATTCCTTTGATAGAGTATCCATTTAGATTAAAAATAGTTGAACGTGAATTTGCATAATCTTACGGCAAGCACACTACAAATATGTTCATCATATGAGAACGAGTCCCTATAGCTTTTGGGATCATCACGAGTTTATTTCCTCAGAGAAATAGAACCCAATGTAATCAGTCATTTTAATGTCAAATTGATGCAAAACCTACCTGTCTTTATTAAGAAGGTGTCTGTAATCTTCTAAATTCAAATGTCCACTAAAAATTTCAATAGAGCGCTTTACAAGGTATTCAGCATCATCATCATTATATCCTAAGGCAGTGGCGTACTTTCTTAATAACTTATGCTCTGACTCATCCATACGATGATCTGCAAAAACTATTTTAAAAAGATCATGCAGCCACTGCATGCGCTCGTCGCTAGTAATGGGCGGTGCTACGGGATACAATTTTGGATCTTTCATAATTTGATCAAAATCAGCATCTGAAATATCCAGAACAGCCTTGAACCGATTGAGAACAATCTCTTCTTCCTCCTGCATTCCAGAAACCTGTGCAAGAGCAACTAAAGTTGCAAAATGACTTTTATTTCTGGCACTTTCTCCAGATACAAATAAACTTGAAAACGACATAATCTTTATTTAGTTATTGCAAATATAAGAATAGCTCCTCTAGTAGGAATTAATTATTTGAGTTGAGATAACATTTCTGCAACCATGTTACTTAAGTCGTATTCATGCTTCCAATTCCAGTCATTTCTCGCGGCGATATCTTCCATGGAACTGGGCCAGCTGTCTGCAATTTCTTGTCTAAAATCCGGTTCGTAAACCATAGAGAAATCTGTTATATGCTTCCGTATCTCAGCAGCAATTTCTTTTGGTGTAAAACTCATTCCAGCAAGGTTATAAGAAGATCTCTCTTTAATTTCATCTTCTGGAGCACGCATAATTTCTACCGTTGCTCTTACCGCATCTTCCATATACATCATGGGCAAGGCTGTATCCTCCTTAAGGAAACAAGTGTAGTTTCCGTCTGCAACAGCTTTATGGAAAATATCTACGGCATAATCAGTAGTTCCTCCACCAGGCAATGTTTTCCATGAAATCAATCCCGGAAATCTTATGGAACGAACGTCCACTCCATATTTTTGATGGTAGTACTCACACCAACGTTCCCCTGTTTGTTTACTTATACCATAAACCGTTGTAGGCTCCATAATCGTGTGCTGCGGTGTATTCTCTTTAGGAGTCGTTGGGCCGAAAACAGCTATACTGGACGGCCAGAAAATCTTATCCACTTTTCCATCCTTGGCAATATCTAACACATTCATTAAGGAGCCCATGTTTAAACTCCAGGCTTTTTTAGGAAACTTTTCTCCGGTAGCACTCAACATCGCAGCCATAAGATAGACTTCGTTAATCTCATAATGCAAACAAACGTCCTCAATCTGGCTCTTATTCATTGCATCTAGTGTTTCAAATGGTCCAGAAGCCATTATCTCTTCACTTCCTTCTCGTATATCACTAGCAATCACCTGCTCACCACCATAAATCTCTCTCAACCTCATGGTAAGTTCGGTTCCTATTTGTCCGCAAGCGCCTATTACTAATACTTTAGTTGCCATTTTGTTTCTTTGTTACAAAGATAAGAAGACATTTCAAGGGTAAATGTTAGTTTCCTTATAGTTTTAGCATCCTTACCTAATTAACGAATAACAAACTCATTAATACGATTGCTTTCTGCTCTTCTAAAGTCCAAGAATTGAACTCTACAAGAGATGTGTTCCTATCTTAAATCTTAATGCAGCAAAAATAATTTTTTATTCAACCGCTTTCGCGAAAGCGGAAATCACAGTAGTTCATAGATCGCATGAAATATCTTCCTTAAAAAGCAACAAAAGGAAATTCCCTAGGCTTCCTTTTGTCGTGTTTGCTAAAATTTTGTGATCTACTAGTTTAATTTTTAGCAACATAGATTAGGCTTATAGTTTTTTTTATCAAGGTAAATTTTTCAAAATTGGAATACCTGCTTTTTACATTTTTGCCTCATACAAAATAAAATAAATCCTAAAAAGCCCTTTAAATTATGCACTTTGAGTATGTTTGTACCTCATTTATAAACATATATGCGACCATCTGTTTTTTTACTTTTACTCGTCCTTGCTTGTAAACCAGCAGTAGTTGATGATGCTTCAAACACTGAAAGAACAGACTATTCTACCCTTATTTTGCAAGATTCAAAAACGACTCTAATAGGTGAAGCACAAAAAAAAGCCTTAAAGTGGCAAGCTTTTCAAGACTTACTTACCGGGCTAGAAAATTACGATCACTCTATAGCAACCACAAATAGTTTGATATCACATGTGGATAAAATGTTAGAGAATCCAAAAGAATCTTTTCAAGATCAATCCATCACATCACGTATAAAAGTCCTAAAGACCAGACTTCATATTTATAAATCATATTTAGGATACCGTATAAAAACAAAGGAAGCTCAAGAACTAAAATACAACTATATAACCATTGCCCTAGACGAATTGACACTCCAAATTAATTTGAGAGTCAACCAATTAGAAAAAAGTAATGAGCAACTTCTAAAAGAGCTCAAAGAAGGTCTTGACCCAGAATAGGTATACCAGTGTATGTGCAACTACCTTATAGATTCTTGTAAAAAACAGGAACTAAGATTGTTTTAATTTATAAGAAAAACCTCTCTAATACCCACATACCTATCAGAACTCTAACAATCAATTACTCTTCGATAAAATGAAGTTGTTGCTAAATAAAGATCTTTATTTCATAAATTTATCCTGCCTTATACTGTGCTGCTCAAAAAGAGTGATCACTAGGCTTTTTATGGTAAAATTCTCTTAATCCATCGAGAATAAAACTCTGGTCATTTAATTTTATGACATGGCTCAACCATTACTTCAATTTACCAATAAAGGAATTTATTGCAAACCAGCTGGCGTCTATCTAGATCCTTGGAAACCTGTACATAAAGCATTAATTACACATGGCCATGCAGACCATTCGCGATGGGGCCACAAAAAGTACATTACTCACAATGATAATGTCCCCATAATAAGTCACCGACTGGGGGATATCAATGTGTCTGGAGTTCCTTATAACGACTCATTTTCTATCAATAATGTAAAGTTCTCCTTTCATCCAGCGGGTCATATTCCCGGTTCTTCACAGATACGAGTAGCGCACAAAGGAGAAGTTTGGGTGTTTACTGGAGATTACAAAACAGAAGATGATGGGATTTCTGCCGTTTACGAACCTGTACAATGTGATACCTTCATCACAGAATGCACCTTCGGTTTGCCAGCTTTTAAATGGAGAGATCAACAACTGGTCATGGACGACATCAATATTTGGTGCGCACAAAATCATATAGAAAAGAAAACATCAGTCCTCTTTGCGTATTCCTTAGGGAAAGCGCAACGCGTGATCAAGCATCTCGACACCTCTCAAATGAAAATTTATTGTCATGGAGCCGTTTATAAAATGACAGAAGTGTTGCGACAGCAAATTAATTTTCCTCCTACTCATTTGATCACCAGAGAAACCACCAAAGAGGAGCTAGCTGGCCATATAGTTATTGCACCACCAGGAGCACATGGAAGTGCCTGGATGAGAAAGATGGTTCCTTATGTAACGGCAAGTGCCAGCGGCTGGATGACCTTCAGAGGTGCGAGGCGTAGAAAAGCCATAGACAAAGGATTTGTACTTTCTGATCATTGCGACTGGGATGGATTATTAGAAAGTATTGAAGCCACTGGTTGTGAAAATGTGATTACAACTCATGGATACCAAGAGATTTTTGCCCGATTTCTTCGAGAGGAAAAAGGACTTAATGCGATAAGTGAAAGAACACAATACGAAGGGGAGAATTCAGAATTAGAAGCTGAAGAAAAAAATCAAATAGAAGAGGTTGATCCAGACGCCGATAACAACATCGCAGAGCAACCTATTTCAACAGGACAAAGCAAAGAAAATTCTTCTACTAATTCTAGTTCAACTTCAACTTCATTCACAGCGTCATGAAACAGTTTGCAGAACTTATAAGGACCATAGATGGAACTAATAAAACCAATCTCAAAGTAGCCGCTTTAACCGAATATTTCAAAACCGCAGTGGATGAAGATAAATTATGGACCATTGCTATACTTTCTCACAGACGTCCTAAAAGACCGGTAAACACGACCTTAATGAGAGAATGGGCCACACAGATAAGTGGCGTACCTATGTGGCTTTTCGAAGAAAGCTACCATATAGTAGGCGATCTAGCCGAAACCATTGCGCTCATTCTTCCTACCGCAAACGAGTCCAGTGATAAAAGCCTTTCTCAAATCATCAAAGAAATTATAGCTTTAAGGGCTACAGATGATTTGGATAAAAGGGCGTACTTACAAAGGAACTGGCTTCAACTCAATTACTACGAACGATTTGTCTTCAATAAAATCCTTACCGGTGGTTTTAGAATAGGAGTTTCTCAAAAGTTAATGACTCGAGCGTTAGCAAACGCAACGGGTATTGATAAAGATACTCTTGCTCATAAACTCATGGGAAGCTGGACAGGAGAAAACATTACTTTTCAAGAATTGGTTTATGAAGATAATGAAGTAGCGATGCGTGGTAAGCCTTATCCCTTTTATCTCGCCTATGCCATAGAAGGAGAGGTGAGTGACCTAGGAGATATATCGCAGTGGAGTGCAGAACACAAATGGGACGGAATCCGATCACAGACTATCATAAGAGGTAATGAAATTTTTGTATGGTCCCGTGGTGAAGAACTAGTCACCGATAAGTATCCAGAGTTTCAGAAGTTTTTAGATGTCATTCCAGATGGAACTGTAATCGATGGTGAGATTTTACCTTTTAAAAATGGCGAAATCATGAATTTTAAAGATCTGCAAACTAGAATAGGTCGTAAAACTGTTGGTAAAAAACTTCTCCATGATGTTCCTGTAATCATCGTAGCCTATGATTTACTAGAATGGAATAGTAAGGATTTAAGAACACTACCTTTTGAAAAAAGAAGAGCGATTCTAGACGATTTAGTTTTAAGCCTTCAAACAAAAGAAGAAGCTTTACCACAAGAAGAAAAAACACCCTTGCTTTTATCAGAAACGATGCGTTTTAATTCTTGGGAAGAACTGGCAACAGAACGTGATCTAGCGAGAGAAAAACGATCTGAAGGCTTGATGATCAAACGCAAGGACAGTCCCTACTTAGTGGGGCGTAAAAAGGGCGACTGGTGGAAATGGAAAACAGATCCTTTTTCAATAGATGCAGTGCTTACTTATGCCATGCGAGGTCATGGAAGAAGAGCAAATTTGTTTACCGACTACACCTTTGGACTATGGCAAGATGGTGAACTAGTCACCTTTGCAAAAGCCTATTCAGGACTCACCGATGCAGAATTTCGCAAGGTGGATGCTTGGATTAAAAAAAATACGCTGGAACGCTTTGGACCAGTAAGGTCAGTAACACCACATCATGTTTTTGAAATTGCTTTTGAGGGCATCGCTCCCAGCAAAAGACATAAATCTGGAGTGGCCACCAGATTCCCAAGAATAGTAAGATGGCGCACAGATAAACCTATGGAAGAAGCAAATACGCTCGACGATCTGAAAGCTTTGATACCATAACTTCAGAGATTTACTAGAGCAAAATATCAGGGAACCCGTGGAAGCATTCCATAAAAACCGCTATCGTTAAAAGAGTCCAGAGTCAAAAACCACCTTAAACAATAACAACACCTCGATAAAAATTATACAATGCCCGTGCAAATAGTATGCCTGTCAGAACTCAAAAATTTGTGGTTATTTTCATAGGCTCTTTAACCGTCCCTGCATAGCAAACACCAATTGCATATGAGCATTTGCCGCAAGGAAGACCTATAATTTATAGCTGTGGCTACCCATTAAAGAAATGCTCAAAGTACCGCTTTCCACAGCTGTGTAACGCTGAGCTCGTCGAGGCAGAAAATATTGTATCGCATCGTTAGCTACCGTTTAAAATGTTAACTTGAAAAAAGGGGAAAAAAAGTATAAAGGTCTGTAAAGCTATATGTTTTTAATAGGCGATAAGAAGCAAAATTAAGTCGGTCTGTTTGGCTGTAAATATTGTGCTCTCTAACTTACACGACTCATCAAATCCACAGAAAAATCGTGCAATTCTTTTTTATTCTCATCGCTTATAGAAAGCTGCTCAACAATCGCAAGCGCCTTTACTGTATAGTGTTTAATTGCTTCTAAGGTTGCTGCTGCTCCACCACTTTCTTCAAAAAATATTTTTACAATCTCTTTCTTTTCTTCGATTTGATCTTCATTCATTTCTTCGTGATCGAGAGCAAACCACTCTTTTAATTCAGTCGCACAATCCTCGTTTTCTATACTTCTTAGGAATAAATAGGTCTTCTTATTTTCTCTAATATCGCCACCTACTTCTTTACCGAAAGTTGCTAGATCGCCGAATGCATCTAAATAATCATCCATCAATTGAAAAGCGAGTCCCAAATGAATTCCATAATTATAAATCAATTCTTGCTCCTTCTTGTCTACGCCAGCGATAATGGCACCCATTTGAAGTGCACAACCCAATAGAACAGAGGTTTTTAGTTGAATCATCAACAGGTATTCTGAAACCGTGACGTCATCACGCGTTTCAAAGTCTACATCGTATTGTTGTCCTTCACATACTTCAAGGGCTGTTTTAGAAAAGATTTTATGCAGTTGAAAAAATTGCTCCCTATCGCATCCTTCAAACAATCGGTAAGCCATAATCAACATCGCATCTCCAGAAAGAATTCCAGTATTGGTATTCCATTTTTTATGTACGGTTGCTTGACCACGACGCAGATCTGCTGCATCCATGATATCATCATGTAGTAAAGTGAAATTATGGAATACCTCAACAGCAACAGCGGCATCTAAAGCATCCTGCACTTGTGCTCCATACATTTTTGCGCTCATCAAAGTGAGTAAAGGTCTTAATCGTTTACCACCTAATTCTAGAATATAATGCACTGGATCGTATAATCCAGCAGGCTCACTCTCTGTGATGCGATTCTTGAGGTGTTGTAAAAAGGTACTTCTTAGTTGGTCGATTGCATTCATGCGGTAAAAATAATCCATGAAGTTAATAATTTGGTACGAAAAAGAAATAGTCTTGTTAAATCTTTTAAAACTTAGGAAACTTTAAGAGTTTCTAAAGTTTCCAATAGTTATATTTGCAGCGATTTATTTCAAAAATGACAAAAATCAAAGAACAAATAATAGCAACCTCTCTAGAACTTTTTCTCACATTGGGCTTTAAAAGCGTCACAATGGATGAGATTGCTTCTAAGTTAGGCATGAGCAAAAAGACGTTATATACTCATTTTAAAAACAAAAGCAAACTGGTAGAAGAGTCTTCCATTCATCTTTGTAATCATATTTGTAATGGCGTAGACCATATTGTAGACAAGGAAAATGAAAATGCTATTGAAGAGCTTTACACGGTAAAGAAATTTGTAATGCTGCATTTAAAAGGGAATGAAACATCGCCAGTTTATCAGCTCCACAAATACTATCCAGAAGTTCATAAAAAAATTACTGCTTTGCAATTCAATCACATGGAAGATTGCATCAAAAAGAATGTTACTAGAGGAATAAAAAAAGGGCTTTACCGCGATAATATCGATATAGATTTTATTGCACGCATCTACTATATAGGTATTCAAGGCATTAAAAACCTCAGTATTTTTCCTAAGCAAAAATTCCCAATGAATGAACTAAACGACCAGTATTTAGAGTACCATCTCAGAGGAATTGTAACGCCACAAGGACGTAAAATTTTAAATAAAATAACCAACACAAATCACAATTAGATGAATTATAAACCTCTATGTATATGGGTATTTAGTGTTCTCGCTTTCGCGAAAGCGTACACACAACAAACGGACAAACAGGACTCCTATAGTTTTACATTAGAAGAAGCCATCAACCATGGGCTGGAGAACAATTACCAAGCCATTAACGCAAAAAGGGACATTGCAAAGGCATTGAAACAAAAGTGGGAAACCACAGCTACTGGACTGCCTCAAATTGATGCTGATGCAGATTATCAATACCAAATCAAACAACCGGTTACTCCTTTGCCAGGAGAAATACTAGGTGGCCAGCCAGGAACATTTGTGCCTGTAACTTTTGCCCCTAAACAAAGTGCTGCTCTTACGGCAACTTTAAGACAGCTTATTTTTGACGGTTCCTACATTGTAGCCTTAGAAGCTTCAAAAACTTTTTTGGACTTTTCTAAAAATGCAAATAATAAGACCAAACTTGAGGTACGAAAAGGAATTATCAATGCCTATGGAGGTGTTCTTCTTACTCAAGAAAACATAACCATCATTGAGCGCAACCTAACTACCTTAACTAAAAACGTTAACGAAACCAATGAGATTTACGAAAACGGACTTGCTGAAGAAGAAGACGTAGAACAATTAAAGATTACCAAATCTCAACTCGTCAACCAGTTGAACAGCGCAAAACGTCAAGAAAGTATTGCCGTTGATATGTTGAAACTAGCTTTAGGGATTGAATTACAAACCCCGATTTCACTAACCGATGATCTTGCTGCCTTAGCCATCAAGAATATGGATCCTAGCATGACCAACAACTCTTTAGAATTAGAAAAAAATACAGATTTCCAAATTGCAACTAACTTTACCGAACAGCGCCGTCTAGAATACAAACTCGAAAGATCAAAAGCACTTCCTAAACTTTCTGGATTTATTAATTATGGGATCAATTCTTTTAATAACGATTTTACCTTTTTAGACAGTGATAATAAATGGTACGGTCAGTCCATTGCTGGCGTGAGTTTATCGGTACCTATTTTTAGTTCCTTAGGAAGACAGGCAAGAACAGATCGTGCAAAAATTGCTTGGGATCAAGCACTTACCGACTTAGATCGTACTATGGAAGAAATACGATTGAGTTACCGCTCTTCCCTTAATAATTATCGAACCGCTATAGGGAACTACAAGACCAGCAAAGAAAACTTACGGCTTGCCGAACGTATTGAAAATAAAAATCAAATCAAATTCAAAGAAGGTATCGCTACCAGCTTTGATTTACGACAAGCTCAAACACAATTATACACCACACAAGCTTCCTATTTACAAAGTATGTATAAAGTCATTAGTGAAAAAGCAAATCTAGAAACGATTATGAACACTCCAGAATATATCAATCAAAAATAAAATTACAACAGAATATTATATCATGAAAAAAATAAGCCTATTATTATTAAGCCTTGTTCTTCTAGCTTCTTGTGGTGGAAAAGAACCTACTATAGATGAGCTCATCTCAACAGGAGATGTAAAAGTGATTTCTCAAAAGAAAACCGAATTGCTGAATGAAAAAAAAGAATTAGAATCCGAAATTACAGCTATTGAAAAATACTTGGATGAAAATAGCATAAAAAAAGATGGAACTCTTGTTACTATAAAAACCCTAAATGATACCATTTATAATCACTATATCGAGTTACAAGGTAGTGTGAATACAAAGCAAAACATCACTTTAATGCCAGAGATGTCGGGCATACTGACTCATGTTTATGTAAAAGAAGGACAGCGTGTAACTAAAGGACAAGTCCTTGCCAGAATAGATGATGGTGGAATGTCTCAAAGTATTGAGCAAATGAAAGTGCAAGCACAACTAGCCAAAACTACGTTCCAAAGACAGGAGAGACTTTGGAATCAAAAAATAGGTTCTGAAATTCAATACTTACAAGCTAAAGCAGGATATGAATCGCAGCAAAGTGCTATTAAGTCCATGCAACAACAATTAAGCAAAACACTAGTCACCGCTCCTTTTTCAGGAGTTATTGATGACGTGATTACGGAACGAGGTAATACCGTAAGTCTAGGAGCTACTCAAATCTTAAGAATTGTAAATCTAGATGACATGTACATTGAGGTAGAAGTTCCTGAAAACTATATCACATCTGTGAGAAAAGGAACGCAAGTAGATGTAGAATTTCCAGTACTAGGAGAAATCGTAAAAAGTATAGTAAGACAAACCAGTTATTTTATCAACCCTGCAAACCGATCTTTTAAAATTGAGATTCCGGTAGATAATATAAAAGGAAACATAAAGCCTAACCTTACCGCTAGATTAAAGATCAATGACTATTCAAGTGCAGCAGCTATTTTAATCCCTCTTGCCGTAATTAGTGAAAATCAAAATGGAGATCAGTATGTCATGGTTGCATCAGACTTACAAGAGGGCGGCCTATACAAAACTGCTATTACCAAAAGAATAGTGATTACAACTGGTAAAACTAGTGAGAACATGATAGAGATAACCAGCGGCCTTGAAGAAGGTGATAACGTAATCGTAGAAGGAGCTCGTAGTGTTAAAGAGGGACAACAAATTAGAATTAAAAAAGTTTAAAATGGGAAAGAAAAGTGAAAAAGAATTTGGTTTTTCCTCCTGGGCGATCAATAATTCTACGGTAATTTGGGTCCTAATAAGTTTAGTACTTGTTTTGGGAATCTATGGCTATTTTTCCATGCCTCGTGAAGATTTTCCAGAAGTAAAGGAAACTAAAATATACATATCCAGTGTTTATCCAGGAAATACTGCTGAGGATATAGAGCGTTTGATTACGGATCCATTAGAAGAACGTTTGAAAAATATTTCTGGTGTTGCAGAAATTCTTTCCACATCTCAAGAAGATTATTCTATTATAACCGTAGAATTTGAAGAAGGATCCATAATAGGAACTAGCATTACCGTTGAAGCTGCAAAGCAAAAAGTCAAGGATGAAATTGATGTAGAAACATCTAACGAAGACTGGCCCACGTTTAATGGAGCTAAAATTGAACCTAACGTTTTTGATCTCAAAATGAGTGAAGAAGTGCCTATTATGAATATCAATTTACGTGGCGAGGCTTATACCGTTCGAAAGTTAAAGGAATATGCCGAGTACCTACAAGATGAAATTGAAGGCCTTCCAGAAATAAAAGAAGCCAGTATACGGGGAGCGCAAGAGCTGGAAGTAGAAGTTGCTGTAGATATTTACAAAATGACCGCTGCCAAAGTAAACTTTGATAACGTTATCAATGCAATACGTGGTGGAAATGCTACCATGAGTGCTGGTAATATAAAGACAGAAAACCAGCGTCGTACCCTTAGAATATTAGGCGAAGTTACAAATCCAAATCAGTTGGATCGTTTTGTTGTAAAAAATGAAGACGGGCCTATTTATCTTAAAGACATTGCTCAAATTAGTTTTAAGGAAGAAGATAAAACCACATTTGCAAGAGAATCTGGAGATGCAGTTGTTATGATCGATGTGAAAAAGCAATCTGGTAAAAATATGATTACGGCATCTGAAAGTATTCGGAAAATATTAATCGAAGCAAAGGAAAATGGTAAAATACCAGATAATGTAGATGTTAGTATTACCAACGATGGATCTAGCCGCACGCTGAATCAAGTAGACGATCTAGTAAATAATATCATTTTTGGTGTTATTCTGGTAGTGGTTGTATTGATGTTCTTTCTGGGGTTTAGAAATGCTCTATTTGTAGGTTTTGCAATTCCTATGTCCATGTTGATGAGTTTTATCATTTTAAATTTACTAGGATATACCTTAAACACTATGATTCTTTTTGCCATGATTATGGGTCTAGGGATGCTGGTAGACAATGGAATTGTGGTTGTTGAAAATGTTTATCGTTTAATGGATGAAGAAGGCATGTCCCGAACAAAAGCGGCAAAAATTGGAATTGGCGAGATTGCTGTTCCTATTATTATTTCTACACTAACAACAGTTGCAGCCTTTATACCTATAGGTTTATGGCCTGGTGTAATGGGAGAATTTATGAAATACTTCCCTATAACTTTATCTATAGTATTAGGCAGTTCCCTTGTGGTAGCGATTTTCTTTAACTCCATGTTAGTTTCTAAATACATGAGTATTGATGAGAAAAACATACCCCTAAAAAAGCTGATGATAATCACCGCATTTATGGGTGGAATAGGTCTTTTAATTCTATTATTTGGTGGTGCCATAAGAGGTCTAGGTTCTGTGATGGTCGTAACGGTTATTCTTTTATGGTTGTACAAATACTTGATTAAAGGAGCTACGTTATTCTTCCAGCGTACCATGTTGAGATGGCTGGATGAGGCTTATGCTCGGTTTTTGAAATTTGCGTTAAGTGGCAGGAAGCCTTATTTCTTTACCGCTGGAATGGCAGTGATGTTCCTTGGTGTATTAGCACTTTACTTTGGATGGTCTGTAAGAACGGGTCGTACGGAAGTTCAGTTCTTCCCAGAGAACAAGCCTAATCAGATCATTGTTTATATAGAATATCCTCAAGGAACCTCTATTGCCAAAACAAACAAGACTACTAAAGATATTGAAAGGGTAGTCTTTGATGTGATTAATCAAGACATATACCTAGAAAAAGATAGGAATTTCCTTGTTGAAAGCATTGTTTCTCAAGTGGGTGAAGGAGCTGGAAACCCACAAACAGATGGTGGTAGCGCAGCAGAAATGCCTAATAAAAGTAAAATCACAGCTTCCATGCGAGAATATAAATACCGCAATGGAGCTGACAGTGAACTGTTGCGTAAAAAAGTTCAAGAGGCCGTTCAGGGAAAATTTCCTGGTATTGCTATAAGTGTTGAAAAAGATGCTGCTGGTCCACCTTCAGGTTACCCCATCAATGTAGAACTTCAAGGTGATGATTATGAAGAGTTGATCGTTACTGCAGAGCGTATGGTAAAATTCCTGAACGAGAAAAATATTGCTCCTGTGGATGAGTTAAAAATAGACGTCAATAAAAGTAAACCAGGTCTGCAAGTAAAAGTAGATCGTGAAAAAGCTGGTGAGCTAGGAATTACGGCTAGCCAAGTAGGTATGCAATTGCGTAGATCCATTTTTGGAGAGAAAGCTGGAGTTTATAAAAATGATGGTGAAGATTATGACATCTATGTTCGTTTTAATGAAGAGAATCGTTACGATCGCAGTTCTTTATTCAATCAACGCATTACGTACAGAGACATGGCCTCTGGTGATGTTCTGGAAATACCTGTAAATGCGATTACTACTCAAAACAATGTTTCTGGATTCAGTGCCATTAAGCATAAAGATAATCAGCGGGTCGTTACTGTTTACAGCGCTCTAAAACCTGGATTTACTGATGCTGGAGCAGCTGTTGCACAAATTCAAAATGAAATGTTAGATTTTGAAGGATTATCAAATGATATCAAAATTGATTTTACCGGACAACTGGAGGAACAAAATAAGCAACAAGAGTTTTTATTGACAGCACTTGTGGTGGGGCTTGCATTAATTTTCTTTATTTTAATCTTTCAATTTGGTGGAATTTCTAAGCCTGCCATTATCATGATTTCCATATTTTTAAGTTTTATAGGTGTGTTTTTAGGACTTATGATTACCGGCGATCCATTTGTAATCATGATGACCATGATGGGAATTATTTCCTTAGCCGGTATTGTAGTAAACAACAGTGTGGTATTGATAGATTATGTAGATATTCTAAAGTTACGTAAAAGAGAAGAGTTAGGAATTGATGACGATAAACATCTTATTAGTAAAGAAGATTCCTTTGCTGCAATTGTACAGGCAGGAAAAGCACGTTTACGTCCTGTATTGCTTACCGCAATAACAACTGTTTTAGGTTTGATACCGCTTGCAATAGGTTTTAATATTAACTTCTTTAGCTTATTTAGTACAGGCGATCCTAATATATATATGGGTGGTGATAATGTTATATTTTGGGGACCTCTAGCATGGACCGTGATATACGGTTTGTTATTTGCTACTTTCTTGACGTTAATTATCGTTCCTATTTTATTATACCTTGTACATAGAGCAAAACTCAAATTCTTGCATTTCACTAATCCTGAGCTTGTTGAAGCTAGTGAAAAAGCTCCTTTAGAAGTTGATGAGTTTGGTGAAAAAGATGGTCGGGTAGCTTAACACCTGTAATTCAATATTAGAAAGGCATTTATCTATAGATAAATGCCTTTTTTTATGCATAAAACCGAAAGGTAACTCTACTGTATTTCTATTGCTTGCTTTTAAACACCACATATACTCAAAACACCTAGGTTTCCGAATTTTGTACTCTTTCTTTTTCCTTTTCTCTGCGTTAAAATTTACAGGACTAACATAAGCTATGCTAGAAAATTTATGCCTTAACAAAAGAAAATATATAGCCGCTAAATTCTCCGAAAACCTAAATGCTTTGAATATATAATCAGCTTCTCTCTTCCTATCCTTTTACAAATAAAGTCAAAACGCTAGATCCGACTAAATTCAAACATTTTTATTTCACCAGCGTTAGATAATTCAGACTCTTTTTATTTTATGCTCTATTGGACGGTATTTATTTTTTTTTTTACAAAACGATACATACCAGTATAGCCACCTTTACAATGCTAAAACCCAGTATAACTATGGTTAGAGTTTTTTGATCAAGAAAGTAAAAATTAATTCAGATTCTTTAACGACGTCTATAAGCAAACTGGTATAAGTTTAGAAAGGCAAGGTTTTATAGCGACTTAGTGTATGTACTCATTCTATAAAATAAAAAAGGTATACAGCACTTTACGGCACTAACGACATCAACACCCAGCACCATCCTGTCCGAATAACGAAGTGTCATCCTATGTAGGATCGCCGCATCATTACATTAAACATGTAATAGTCTTAAGACTTTTTAAAAATTAATTAATGAAATCCATTGACCCTTGTTTTGATGCAATAATTGTAAAGGTTACGCTTTCGCAAAAGCGCAACACAGAAAGCTAAAAAAATGCGAGCGACAGAAAACAAATCCAATAAAAAAACCGACTCATAACAGTCGGTTTCGTTAATGAAATGGTATCCATCTACTTTACTGACCTAGATTTAGATGCATCAAACTCGCGATAATACTCTTCCACGATCTGAATGGTTTCCCTCATCAAATCTCTTGTTTCTAATAAAAGACTGAAGTAAAGCGTCGTGTTTTTAGGGGACTCTTCATCATTCTTTGTACGTTTCACTTGTTTATCAATTTTTTCATCCACCAGAGTGATGAGTTCTCTCTGTTCAAGAATGATCGCTTCTAGACTGTTGAAGTCTTTGGTTGCAAAAATTTCTTGTGCGTCATTAAATATCTCATGAATGCGCAGGATAACCTCTTTAAGGTCCTTAATTTGAGTGAATTTAAGGCTCTTATGGTTATTGCTTATGTGAGTAGTGCTGGCTTTAGAAATATAATCCAAAGACTGAGATACGTCTTGAAGATTCCCCAATACATCTATATAGAATTTACTGGCGCCCAGATTATTTTCATCTAGACTTTTAATGAAGAAAAAGAGGTTGTTGCGTAAATCGTCTATCTCTCCTGCCAGTTTTTTACTTTCTTTTTTTGATGTTTTGAGAATAGCGAGATCCTGTGCAATTAGACCATCGAGCGTGTTTTTATAAATGCGCTTGGAACGTTTAAAAACGGTCGCTACATTATCAGAGCTTTCATGGATGATGCCTTGTATGGTTTTACTTTCCGTTTTTTGAAGCTGGTCGGTTACTTGTTGTTCTTTCTGGGATTTTTTATGTCCTATAAAACTGCGTATAATAAGTAAAACGGCAAGAGTAACTAAAGCTACAACCGCATACATACCTCCTATATAAATGAGATAAGCAAAAAAAGCTGCAGCTGCAAAAGCACTAAAAGCTGTAAAGAACCATCCTCCTATGACATTTAATACACCTGCGATTCTATATACGGCACTTTCTGTTCCCCAAGCTCTGTCAGCTAGTGAGGTTCCCATGGCTACCATAAAAGTTACGTAAGTAGTAGAAAGAGGTAATTTATAAGAAGTCGCTATAGAAATCAACACACTAGCTACCATAAGGTTTACGGACGCTCGCACATAATCAAATGCAGGTTTGTCAGCATATTTAGGAACAATAGCTGGTGCTGGCAATTTTTCAAATCTGGAACTGATAAAGTCTGCTGTTTTTTCTGGGACAATACGTTGAACACCTTCAGCGATCATAAGAGAATATCGCACTAGAAATCTAGAAATAAGATTGGACTGAAAACGCTCTTTGCCAGAATCTTGACGAGCGAGATCTACAGATGTTTTTACAACCGCTTGTGCTTTTGAAGAGAACCATAATGTCGCTACCATGATCAATCCAGCGGCCACTAACAGTAATTTATTAGAGGGTAATTTCCCGCTAAGGAAACTCATACTTATTTCATTTGCTTTAAGTCCGGTCCCCTCAGCATATTCCCAAGCTTGATAAGCGCCTATAGGAACCCCTATAAAGTTGACCAAATCATTTCCTGCAAATGCCATAGCAAGACCAAATGTTCCCGCTATGATAATAAGCTTATAAATATCCCATTTTATGCTATACACATAAATAAAACTAAAAATAGTCCAAAACAATAAAGCCACACCTATAAACGTGTACACATTTACATTTCCTATAAACTCCATTACAACACCTAAGTCTGCTCCTTTAAGACCTTTAAAGATGATAAAATAAAACAAACTGGTAAGAGATAGTCCACCAAAAATAGCCGCTAGAAATGGAGGTCTTCCTTTGTAATTAAAGGTGAGTAACAATCTAGAAAAGAACTGTACCACACCACCTATCACAAAAGCTATAACTACAGATAACAGAATCCCCTGTATAATATCTATCGCTGTATCTGAAGCGATATATTTTCCTAAATCCAATAAGGTTTCTGAGTCACTTTCATTGATCTTGATGATAGACATACATACAGCAGCGCCTAGTAATTCAAAAACGATAGAAACTGTTGTAGAAGTGGGTAATCCCATACTATTAAAGAAGTCTAACAGCAAAATATCAGTAATCATGACTGCCATAAAAATGATCATGACCTCATCAAAGTAAAATTCCCCTGGAACAAAAATTCCTTTACGCGCTACTTCCATCATACCACTAGAAGAAAGTGCCCCAAAGGCTATTCCCACACTAGCGATAATCATAATCGTTTTAAAACTGATGGCTTTAGAACCTATAGCACTATTTAAAAAGTTAACGGCATCGTTGCTCACTCCTACTACTAGATCGGTAACAGCGAGTCCCGCAAGAATGATAAGCATGTAAATATAAATATCTGACATTTCCTTTGTTTAATCAATTTGCAAAAATCGGCTATCTGCTTCTATTAAATGTTATGCTACTGTTATCAATAAAGCTGTTGCACCTGTTTTCTCTTTCTAATTTATTATTTTAAGATAGAAGTTTATGCTGTGGCAGCTCCAGGCGAAAGCGGAATAATTAAAGAGCTGTAAACGCAAAAAAGGCCACTCGATAGAGCGGCCTTTTAAAAAGATCTTGAATTTTTTATTAAAATTTAATCCCATAACTTAAAGAGAACGATGTCTCTGGACTACGGAATGAGAACGTTTTGTTTTCTGCACCAAAAAACTCATATTCACTCTCTACGTCGTCTCCTAGTATATTTTCAACTTTAATACCAAAACTATGCTTGATTTTATCTCCAAACGTTTTGTTTGCCGTTAAATTCAATGAGTTAAAAGGTAGTGTGTACACATCAGGTATATCACCAGATCCTACAATCTGTAGGGTTCTTCCTTGGACATTAAAAAATGCTCCTACTCTTAAATTATTTTCTGTTTCATAAACTAAACCAGCATTAATAAGATAAGGCGATTGACCTTGGAGCGGGCGTGTATCATCTAATGTCTCACCATCACGTAAGGTATCTCTTCTATTTGCCTCTTCATCCTCACTATAATTTTGTTGTGAATCGATGACGGAAACATTTAAAGTCGCATTGAAATTCTTAAGGCTAGAAGTTAAAAAACCTAGGTTCTTTCTCACCTCAATCTCTGCTCCTAAAACTGTTGCATTACCTAAGTTCAAAGGTGTGAACTGACCTTCAGCTTCTCTAATAAAACTAAGTTCTATAGGATCAGTAAAGGCTTTATAAAAAGTACTGAATGCAAAGAAATCACTTCCTACTCCATACTTTTCAATTCTTAAATCAATATTATTAATATAAGTAGGCTGTATGTCTCTATTACCAATAAAGAAAAAGTTGGAAACTGGATCAAAGATCTCTGCATCAGATGCCTCTTTAAAAGATGGTCTTGCCGTAGTTCTAGAATAAGAACCTCTTAGCTTAAAACTTCTAGCCTCATTTAAATCATAGATTAAATTAAGGCTTGGGAAAATATCTGCCTTATCAATGAATTTTGCATTGTCAGAGATTTCTCCTTGTTGGTTCTGTCCGGTATAATTTAAATCAAATTTCTCAAATCTTAAACCTACAATCGATTTTAGACGTGTAGTAAGTTGAAATTCGTCAGAAACATAAGCACTACCGATGGTAATTTGAGAATCAAAATTATTAGTAATATTAAAGTCTGATCTTACCGCAACACCAGACCCTGTAGTAGGATCATAAATATTTGCTGGATCTAAAATTTGATTTGGATCACCATTAAATTCGGAACTTTGAAAGTCTTGAAGGATAAAAGAATATTGATCCACAACAAAATTTCTATTCTTATAAATATAACCTGCACCAAATCTTAATTTTGCAGATTCAGAAAACAAACGATGCTTTTTTGTAAAGTCTAATCTCGATGCTAGATTGATTTCTTCTAATTCTCTGAATAATCGAGTAGGGTCGCCAGCTTCTGAAGGCTCAATAGTAGGAGTACCTCCATCTATTCTAAAAGGCGTAGTCCTAAAATCTTTATCATTAACTCTAGAAAGAGTAGGAGCTATTTTCCATTCTGTATTCCAAGAGCCGTCTTGATTTGCATGCTCTCCAGATATCAATACGTTGGTTAAAGATCTTTCTGTATAAGTAAGTACATCTTTTTTAATCTGGTTAGAAGAACGCTCTGCATTTTCTTGAAAAATAAGTGCTGCATTAGATTCTCCATTTTGAATATGAAGTAAGTTAATACGATACTTAGAAAATTCAGTTTTGTAGGTTAATCCAAGCAATCCATTTAATAAAACATTGTTTGTCCCTATAGACCCTTGCTGAGTTCTATCTACTCGAGGGTCATTATTTGAAGTGTCGGCTCTTTTTCTAAATACTTGACCGTCTACAAAGTTGTCGTAAAACTCCGTTTCATTCTTGTAAGCAAGAGAAGCTGTAAAACCTAATGCATTACCACTTTTAAATTTATACTTATTTCCACCAGCAAAACTAAAACCAAAATCCATAAAACTTTTTTCTCTCATAGCAGCAAGCTCTGGATTAAAACTCTGGGTAAGTGTTCTTACGAAAGCTCCATCTGTTTGTAACAATGGTATGGTCGTACCTATCGCAATTGGCGAATCTCTATCACCATTATCAAAGCCTAAAAAATCAGTACTACTACCATTGTAGCTTAAATAATCATCGTTAAAATGCATTTGCGGATTATAACCTAGACTTAAATTAATGGAGTATTCCTCACTAGAAGGGATGTCTTTAGTTAGAATATCAACAATACCTCCAGTAAAATCAGAAGTTAAGTCTGCGGTTGCAGATTTTTTAACTTGAATATTTTCAATAACACCTGTAGGGAAAATATCTAATTGCAAAGCATTTCTATCAGGATCTAGTCCAGGAACTTCCATCCCGTTCAGTAACGTTTTAGTATATCGATCCCCTAAACCTCTTACATAAACAAATTTTCCATCTTGAACAGATACACCAGGTACTGCCTTTACAGCACTAGCTACATTTGATGAACCAGATTTTTTGATAGATTCAGAAGACAATCCATCAAGAACCACTGTTGCGTTCTTTTGAACGTCTAACACTGCCTTTTCAGAGTTTTGCCTTTTGGTTACAATAATAACAATACTCTCTAGAGCATCTGCTGCAGAGCTTAGCGTAACCTCTAAGTTAGTGACCTCGCCAGACTTTATTACCACGTCAGTTATCTGTTTAGTGCTATAACCAACAAAAGTGAAAACAACTGTGTAAGTCCCTGGAGCCATTTGAATGGAATATTTTCCGTCAAAATCTGAAGCTGTTCCGTAATTGCTGTTTTTTACAGCAACGTTTGCAAAGGCAAGCGCATCGTTAAAATCACCATCAATAATTTTACCTGATAATGTACCGTTTTGAGCAAATGAAGATAATGAACCTATCAAGAACATAACCAGTACTAAAAATTTAGAATTTTGCATTGTAAAAAAAATTTCTTTAAATTGAAAAAATGCTCACCATATTATTTATGATGAGCATTATTATTATTTTTATGGCTATCCTTAGAAACCTAATCCAGCAGTAACGTTAGAATAAGTCCATGAAAAAGCAGATAAATCAGCTCCACCACTTGTACCAGCACTTGCCCAATCAGTAGCATCTGTTTGGAATGAGGTTATTGTTAATTCATCAATATCATTTGAATCATCACTATCATCACAATTTGTAGCACAACCTACTTTTTCAACAAACACTTCATTTGCAGCAGTAACACCACCTGCTGGTAAATTAATCACCCAATTCGTAAAAGTAAGGTTACCGTCTAGGTAGTTTTGAGAAACACCATTGTTATCTAGCTCTACATCACTAGAAACTTTAAAACCTGTGGCATACACATTATTTGTAGCTCCTTGTGCTCTACTTCTATAATCTGCATATTCACCATTAGGCGTATTTGCATTTCCAAAAATGGTAGCATTGTTGATTGTAAACGAACCTAAAGCAGATCCTTCTGGACCATCAATTTCAAATGCGTGGTCAGAAATATCACCTAAAACAACTCCTGCATTAGTAATAGTACCTGAATATGCTTGATCGATGTCGATAGCGTCATCTCCCACTGCCCAAACGAATAAGTTACTTGCATTGACGGTACCACCGAAAAATTCGATGCCATCATCCACATTTGCAACCACTTCAATATTTGAGATAGTAGTACCAGAACCAACACCACCTAAAGTTAGACCGTTAATTTCATTTCCTTCACCTATATTAGTACCTCCATGACGAATGGAAACATAGTTTAAAACTCCAGAATTATCTGCGGCGTTAGTACCACCGTAAAGTCCGTTAGTATCACTTGCAGGAATACCTTCAATTTGAGCAGAAGCAACATCTCCTCTTAATGAACTAGGTGCATTACCTAAAACGATTAATCCACCCCAAAGACCACGATCATTTTGAGTTAAGTTAGAACCATTAGACTGACCTAAAGCAATATCGTCTGCAATACTGGTGAAAACAATAGGGTTACTAGCTGTTCCATTTGCTTGGATGGAACCACCTCTAGCAATAATCAATACAGAAGCATTTGCCCCTTGACCTGGCAATCCTTTAATGATTGTTCCTGGCTCTATTGTTAATACTGCACCACTAGCGACTGTTGCTCTTCCTTGTAAGTTCCAGATACGATCGTTTGTAAGTGTTTTACTTTCTGTAATTAATCCAGAAATTTGATTGTCTGACACATCTGGGCCAGAAATCGGATTATCATCATC
>NZ_JBLIGN010000018.1:0-42329 GCF_047636915.1 Nonlabens sp.
GCATCCACTCCTATGGAAAAAATTGACATCAGTTTTATGAAGTTGATCGATAGAGACAGTTTGCAAGTTTCTTTTGCAGCGAGGCTAGACAGCCTTAAAAACACAGTTACTCTAGATTTTGAAAGACAAGAAGAACAAAAATACAACCTCACCATCTTCCCAGGGGCTGTAACTGACTTTTATGGTTCGCAAAATCCAGATACCCTTGATTATAACTTTACAACTAAAAAATCTACATCATTAGGTAATTTTATTATTACTCTTAATGGCGGCAATTCTTTTCCTGTTATTATTCAGGTGACTAAAAAAGACCTGAGTGTAGAAGCTGAGTTATCGGTAAATAAAAATGGGGTCTATGATTTCCTTTACCTCAATCCTGGAGACTATTACATCAGAGTTATTTACGACACCAACTCTAATGGTGCATACGACTCCGGGAATTTCTTAAAAGGCATACAACCAGAAGAAGTATTTTATAGTCCTGAATTGATTCAATTAAAAGCCAATTGGGACAGAAAGTACACGCTTAGTTTAAAGTAAAACTATCACGATCCTCTAGAAAGCGCAATTTAGAACGGTATGTATCGATTTCAGATTTGTGTATTTCTACCGTTTGAATCCCTTCTGTTTCCCATGGATGAGCAAGTAATTCCTGACCCAATACATGATAAACCTGAGAATGACCGTTATAAGTCATTCCCGTACCGTCTGTTCCCACTCTATTAACTCCTATGCAATAGCTCATGTTTTCAATCGCTCGCGCTTTTAAAAGTGCATCCCAAGCATTAATTCTAGGCACAGGCCAGTTAGCTACATAAATAACCACATCATAGTCTTCTGTATTCCGTGCAAAAACAGGAAAACGCAAGTCGTAACAGATCTGCAAGTTAAATTTCCAGCCTAAATATTCTGCTATTACAGGCTGTTTTCCACGATGATATACTTTGTGTTCACCAGCGAGTGTAAAGGCATGACGTTTGTCATAAATTGCAGAAGATCCATCAGGTCGCATAAAGATGCCACGATTTACATATTGATTTCCTTCTTGAAACATCACACTTCCATAGATGGCAAAATCCCCTTTAACAGCGTGATCTTTTAAATAATCTAAAATTCCGGAGTCACAAGCAAGACCCTCTGGCTTCATAGAAAAACCTGTAGTAAACATTTCTGGAAGTATCACAAGATCTGTTTTCCCATAAAGGGATTCTAATTTTTCAAAAAAGCGATCGAGATTTTTTTTGGGGTTTTCCCAAACTAATGATGCCTGTATTAAGGAAATGCTTAAAGAAGTCTTTTTCATGTGTGGGCGAAACTATTTTTTTTGTTTTCAGTCGCAGCTTTTTATACGAGAAAAAAAACTCTTTGACAACTACCTAAAAACCAGAACTTTGATGGTCAATCATAAATTATAGCTTTACTTATTCATCAAGTCCTCAATCTCTTCAGCTTCAATAGGAATATCTCTCATTAAATTAAAAGGAGCACCACTGTTGTTGATCACCACATCATCCTCCAAACGTATTCCAAAACCTTCTTCTGGAATATAAATCCCTGGTTCTACAGTAAAGACGTTTCCTGCCTGCATGGGTTCCCATAGAACTCCATAATCGTGCGTATCCAATCCCATGTGATGGGATGTCCCATGCATAAAATATTTTTTATAAGCTGGCCAGTTGGGATCCTCGTTTTGAACATCGGCTTTGTCGAGTAAACCTAGTTCTAGTAATTCTTTAGTCATTATGCTTCCTACCTCAACATGGTACTCTTTCCATAAAGTTCCTGGAACGAGCATTTTAGTAGCCTCATTTTTTACTCTAAGAACAGCATTATAAACCTGCTTCTGTCTATCGGTATAGCGTCCATTTACCGGTATGGTACGGGTCATGTCGCTAGAGTAATTGGCATACTGGGCACCTGCATCGATCAGCATCAGGTCGCCAGATTCCGCTTTTTGATTGTTTTCTATATAATGCAATACATTTGCGTTGTTTCCGCTCGCAATAATAGGGGTATAGGAAAATCCATCACTGCGCCTTCTTATAAACTCGTATAAAAATTCTGCTTCTACCTCATACTCCATAACACCAGGTTCTAAGAAGCCTAACACCCGGCGGAAACCTGCATTTGTTATATCACAAGCCTTTTGTAACAAATCGATCTCGATCTGATCTTTTACAGCACGTAATCTTTGAAGAATAGGGGCTGCTTTTGAATAATTATGTGCTGGAAATTGTGATTTAGCTTTCTTTATAAAACGGTCTTCCCGAGTTTCTAACTCCACAGACTGTCGGTAATGCTCATTGGTATTGAAATAAATGGTGTCGCATTGCGTCATCATTTCAAAAAACTTCTTATCAAAATCACTCAACCAGTAAACGGTCTTGATCCCAGTAACTTCTGTTGCTTTTTCCTTAGTTAATTTCGCTCCTTCCCAAACGGCAATATGCGCATTAGTCTCTGTCACAAAAAGCACTTCTCTATGAGCAGGGTCTGGACATTCTGGAAACAAAACTAAGATGGTATGTTCCTGATCTGCGCCACTTAAATAGAATATATCTCTATTTTGTGAAAACGGCAATGTACTGTCTGCTCCTGTAGTAAAAACATCGTTGGAATTAAAAACAGCAAGACTCGACGGCTTCATTTTGGCCGTGAAATTCTTTCGGTTTTTGATAAAAAGATTCGGGTTTATAGGATGGTATTTCATTGTAAGGTCTGTAAGTAAGTTTAAAAAGATGGCTAGAGATCACTTTCGCAATCAATCGAGTTCCACGGAAGCTTCTATTTTTTAAAGAAAACAGAAAGCAGTATTCCATAAATAGCAAGGTAAGAATAGACCACAAGACAGCAAAGGAAACTAGAGTTCATTAACAAATGAAATCACTCCAAGACCCTATATGAATTTAAAATTAAGAACGCTTCTTTTTCTTGCGGTTCTTAAGAAATGTAACCACTAATAATAAAACGATAAGAACGGTAACACCGATAATGAAATATCTTGCAGCTTCCATAGGTTTGGGTTTTGATTGGGTATTTAAAGTTATACTTTTTTCACCGATAAAAAAAACTATCATAATAATGAGATCGAGAATAGTTTTAGACAACGCCAAAATATAGGTAGGCCTTTTACATAAAGATAGATAGGATGCGTTTACATCCTAATTAAAACTCCTTTGCTCCGTCCCAGATAATTCGTTAAAACAAATTTTTGAGATAAAAAAGGGGGCAAAAAGAATGGTAACCAAATCGGATCGGATAGGTAAAACCGGTGTTCTTCAGAGGCGGGATTAATGCTGCCTCTTTTGATGATAGGTAGTGCACTTTATTCGTCCACAAAAACACCGTTCTCTGGTTTTGCAAAAGTCATAACGTCCATATTTGCAGCATCTACATCTACTTTAGTAAACACTCTTGGTGTTCCTTGTGGTACCGTTGGTTTATTCTGCTCTACTTTATACCAAATCAACTCTTGAGGAAGTAATAAACCATTTACTTCTTGCCATTTGTTGTATTTGATATAACTATATTGATCCGACTTCCCTTCTTTACCATAGGTAACGGTATAAGCGAGCCATTCCATTTTCTTATTTTCAGGGTGGTAATATATTATATAGTTATCATCTGGAGCATCTCCTATATTTGCTTGAAAGCCTATTTTAATCCCTGGATACGTAGTTCCCTGTATGTCTAACGGATTCACATCATTATAAATGATTCCATCATCTGCAACTATAAAAGGCATCGCATAAAAATAGAACATGAGGTTGTGATAAAAGCGAGCCCTTGCTTCTGGAAAATGAGTACTGTCTTGATCGATCCACACTTTACCGTCTTTAGAACCTATAGTATGCGTAGGTGATTTCACCACTATATCTCTAGTTTTTAAATCCGTAATGGTTTCTTGATCTCCCATTATATAAGTCAAGCTCTTCATTTCAGACCATTTTGAAAGACTTCCATGAGCGGTAAGAACATCTTGCAATCTGTCTGGATATTGAGATAGATCTACCATTTCTTTCTTTTCGGTTAATTCTTGATCGATAGCAACTTCATTTTTGTCTTCGGTTTTGCAGGACAAAATCAATGTCGTTACCAATACCGCTCGTATTGTATTCTTCATGTGTGAAAATTATAAAACCACATTGGGATTTTTATAGGGTTGTGGTAAAGCTACGTTTTTCAATTTAGTATGAAATATAAGACTGCCTCCCTAAAATCATGTTGCTTTATTAAAGGCTTTGCAAGGAGCATGTCCAAATGAAAAACAGTCTGCTCAGAGTTACTGAGAACCAAAAGAGCTTGAAGCGGTGTACTATTTGTTTAAATAGTTACATCACAAGAGCGTTGCAATATCGATTTATTTCCAGCATCGTAAACCCCATATTTGATTTACAGCCTAACTTAATAGTGCTTTCCTACCACCTTCTCGAACAGATGTAAACAATACCAATACTACTAGTTGACCTGTCCAATCTCAGGAGCAATTCCCAAAAATATTATAGAAACCAATAAGCACAGGAAACCTTCCCTTATGGAATAATGAAGAGGAACGTTAAAGGTTTTTCAAATTCGCCTTTCCTGTTCCAGTTCCAATTCAAAGTCCCTATCTTTAAACTCCAATTAAAAAATGCTTTATGAAAACCATTTTATCTTTTCTATGTATCAGTTCTTTGCTACTTTCAACAGCTCAAAATCTGCTGCCTTCTGATTCACAGGTGATTCAAAGCAGTTTGGAAAAAATGGAGCAAATGGCACAAACATCGCCATTTAAAAATCTTGTGTTTAAAAATATCGGACCGACTGTGATGTCTGGCCGTGTCGTTGATGTAGATATAAATCCAGCAGATCCTACAGAAATGCTAGTTGCTTATGCCAGCGGTGGATTATGGTATTCTACTAATAATGGAACCAGCTTTACTCCTATTATGGATAACGCCAGTACCATCAATCTAGGCGATATTGCTGTGGATTGGGATTCTAGAACCATATGGGCAGGAACAGGAGAAAACAACTCCAGTCGCAGTAGCTATGCAGGAATAGGCATATTAAAATCAACGGATTGGGGGAAAACATGGAATCCACCTATGTTAACCGATTCCCATCATATAGGCCGCATATTAATCGATCCTAAAGATACAGATCATGTTGTTGTCGCCGTTACTGGCCCTTTATACTCCGCCAGTGATCATCGGGGCATTTATACTACAAAAGATGGCGGCGCCAACTGGGAAAAAACACTGTTTGCTACAAATATGGCAGGTTTTATTGATCTAGCTGCCGCACCTGAAGATTTTAATGTCCTGTATACTGCCAGCTGGGAAAAAGACCGGAAGGCCTGGAATTTTGATGGCGATGGAGCAGCGAGTGCGATTTATAAAAGTACCGATGCAGGGGAATCTTGGACTAAAATAACAACAGCGACTAGCGGTTTTCCTATGGGAACTAATGTAGGACGTATAGGTCTTGCTGTATACGATGCCCGTACGGTTTATGCCATTCACGACTCACAATTTAGAAGAGCTAAAGAGGATGCAGGCACCAATAAAAAGGAAGGTCAAAACCTTTCTAAAGATGATTTTAAATCCATGTCCAAAGAGGATTTTCTCCAATTAGAGGACCAACGACTCAATGCTTTTTTAAAGCAAAATGGCTTTCAAGAAAAATACCGTGCAGAAAATGTAAAGAATATGGTACGTGCTGGAGATGCGACACCTCTAGACGTGGCAAAATACTTAGAAAATGCCAATACACAACTTTTTGACACACCCGTAAAGGGAGCAGAATTGTACCGTTCTAATGATGGAGGTACAACTTGGAACAAAACTCACGATAAACAAATTGACGGCGTATTCTACAGCTACGGTTATTATTTTGCTCAGGTTCGCGTAGATCCTAGCGATGTAGATCATGTGTATGTTATGGGCGTGCCTATCATCAAATCAGATGATGCTGGTAAAAGCTGGATGAGTATCTCTAAAGAAAATGTACATGCAGATCATCACGCTTTGTGGATAAATCCCAACAAACGAGGTCATCTTATCAACGGTAACGACGGTGGTCTTAATATCTCTTACGATGATGGTGCCACCTGGATCAAGAACAACTCGCCTGCTGTCGGTCAATTTTATGCTATTAACTTTGATATGGAACAACCCTACCATGTTTATGGCGGCTTGCAAGATAATGGTGTTTGGGTAGGTGCTCACGACGCTAGAGAAGACAGATCTTGGCACCAAAAAGGGCAGTATCCATGGGAAACTATAATGGGTGGCGATGGTATGCAAATCCAGATCGATTCTAGAAATAGCGACCTGGTTTATACAGGATACCAATTTGGGAATTATTATAGAATTGATAGAAATAAAGAGCAACAAACCTATATACAACCCAAGCATGAATTAGGAGAATCTCCGTACCGTTTCAACTGGCAAACTCCTATCCTATTGAGCTCCCACAATCAAGACATTCTTTATTTAGGCGGCAATAAACTTCACCGTTCTATGAATCAAGGTGATGACTGGACAGCTATCTCTCCAGATCTTACTCAAGGTGGCAAAGAAGGAAATGTAGCCTATGGAACACTGAGCTCTATCAGTGAATCTCCTTTTCAATTCGGTCTGATATATACCGGTTCTGATGATGGATTAGTTCAAATCACCAAAGACAGCGGTGCCAGCTGGAACTCCATCAAAGGAGACTGGCCAGCAAATTTATGGGTGAGTCGTGTGGTCTCTTCTCAACATAAAAAAGAACGTGTTTATGTCACCCTTAACGGTTATAGATTTGACGATTTTACTACCTACGTTTATAAAAGTGATGATTATGGACAGACCTGGAAATCTATAGGAGAAGCACTTCCTACTGCTCCAGCAAATGTCATTATTGAGCATCCTAAAAAGGGAAATATCCTTTTTGTAGGAACGGATAATGCGAGCTATATAAGTACCGATACCGGAGCTACTTGGGAACTATTAAATAACGGCATGCCACCAGTAGCCGTTCATGATATAAAAATACAGCCCGTGGCAAACGATCTGTTAATCGGGACACATGGTCGTTCTATTTATACCGCAAACCTGGATGCGCTAGAGTTGTTAAATGATAAAGGTTTCGCTTTCGCGAAAATCGATAAAACAAGAGCTTCTTCCAGATATGGATCTAAAGGCTTTATGTGGAGCAAAGAACCAGAGCCTAAAATTAAACTTTCTTTTTATACAAAAATGCCAGGAAAAGTAACCATAGAAGTCCTCAACGAAAAAGGGAAAACCATTTATGAAAATGCAATAACCACTGACCAAGGTTTGAACTTTTACAACTATGACGGTACGGTAGGAGCCTATGCATTAAAAAGATTTGACAAGGAACATCAACCAGAAAAAGCAGACAACGGAAAATACTATTTACCTAAAGGCACTTATTCTGTAAAATTATCTGGCAATTCTAGTACAACAGCACAAGAACTGATTGTAGAGTAAAAACCCTAGCCTAAACCTTCCCAAAAAGAAGGGATCTTTTGTGCTGCATTTATCTTTATGAAAAACTATGTATACCTCTTTTCCATTCTTATCGCGAGTTGCGCGGCTAACAAGTCAACTCAAAACGACACCACTTTTATGACAACTACCATCCAACTTGAAAATGAGCAAGTAACTATTGATTTATCCCAACCCATTGACATCAGTCTTGCCGTACAAAATAATGCAGGTGTAGGAGCTTGGTACATCGACCAGCCACAAATTAAATACGTGGAAGTAGATGGATATGTGGGCAATGTGAAATTGGGTGGCTCGACTAATTTTAATGACGTTAATTTTAACCCGCATAGTCATGGAACCCATACAGAATGTATAGGTCATATTACCGAAGGGTTTCACAGTGTGAATGATGCACTGGATGGAACTTTTTTTAAAGCTCAATTGATAAGTGTAACACCGCAAGAGCTGAATGGCGATCGAGTCATCAATGAATCGGTTGTTGCTCCTCTAGAAGCTGGAATCAATGCCGTTATTTTGCGTACGTTACCTAATTTAGAAAGTAAGAAAAGTAAAAATTACTCCAACAGCAATCCGCCATATGTAGCTGCTGAATTGATGTTACGCTTTCGCGAAAGCGGTATCCAACACCTACTCATCGATCTACCCAGTGTAGATAAAGAAAAAGACAATGGTGCACTGCTGGCTCATAAAGAATTTTGGGATTTTAATGGGCAGCAACGACTTGACGCCACCATTACAGAGTTGATTTATGTTCCTGAGGCAATACCAGACGGCCTCTATATGATAGATCTTCAAGTGGCACCTATAGAAAATGATGCAGCACCTTCTCGCCCCATTCTCTATAAGATATTTTAAATTTGTTTTAAAAATATGCCTTCCTCTTTCAGTGGCTGGCTTTAGCATAAAACACTTTATTTTTTAAGTAGTAAAAAAAGCAACAACGCGCCGTCTTAAGGGAAAACATGTAAAAAGAGGTCCTTGTTTCTATTAAAATGACAGGTGGTATTGCCACTCGTAAAGGGGCAACGCTAAATGGTACTGATTTGGTTCTCGATGAAGCTAAGGATAGTGAAAACGCTGTGAATAGTGAATTTAGAAATGTATATTTGATAAAAGTGATGTAATGGACGTACCAACAAGAAAAAAAGAATGTATTCAAGAGTTTCTAAAACTCGAAAGCACTGAAGCTATTTGTTCCTTTAAGGGAGTTTTGAAAAGCATGCGCAGCAGGACTTCTTTTAAAACTTAGAACCGCGACAATGGAAGAGTTAAGGGGTCTTTACTTTTAAAGAAAACTCAATTTCTAGTACGAAAGAAACTATTGCTTAACAAAAAAAAAATCAAATAGTTAGTTTACAAAAATTATAAGGTTATTTGAGTTGTAGATTCGGCCGTCTATACGGTAAATAATTGCGATGAATTTAATTCTAGACCCAACCAAAAACCACTAAAAAAATAGCGCTACATGCAAATAGACGAGATTAGAGAGTATTGCCTTGCTAAACAAGGAGTGACGGAAGAATTTCCTTTTGATAAAGTGACTCTCGTTTTTAAGGTGATGAATAAAATATTTTGTCTTGCCGCACTTGAAAAATGGGAACGTGGAGAAAAGACCATTAATTTAAAGTGCGATCCTAGAAAAGCGGTTGGACTGCGTGAAAAATACGATGGCACTGTAATAGGTGGTTTTCATTCCAATAAAAAACACTGGAATACCGTTTATACCGATCGTAATTTGCCGAGAAAAGAATTACTACACTTGATCAACCACAGTTATGATCTTGTAGTAGCACAACTGACTAACAAAGACAAAGAGCTTTTAAAGAGCCTCTGACAAAAGAGGAACAATCTCTGCGTGAGAAGACCAAAAACACAAAACAACTCAGATTGACGTGTAAGGGTTCAATTAATAACAAATAAAAACTACCTACTTGGAATCCAAACTCCACTCCTTTTATAAAGAGCGTATCGCTCAATTTACAAATTCCAGCAACCGACTTCAGAATCAGCTGCGACTGTCTAGCACGATCAGGTTTCTGGTATTTATTGCCGGTGCCGCAGCTGTATATTTCCTTTTTAATTACTGGCAATATGCACTTCTCACCGGATTTGTGTTTTTTGGTGTTTTTCTGTTTTTAGTTTCTCGACATGAGAATTTAAAACGAAAACGTGATTTCCAAATTGGCTTAAGAGATATTAACGGTAAAGAGTTGCAAATTCTAGATCGCGATTTTCAAGGATTTCCTTCTGGTAAAGAATTCTTAGAGGACGATCACGAATACAGTCGCGATATTGATCTTTTCGGCACAGGATCTTTATTTCAATACTTGAATAGAAGTGTTACCAAAGAGGGTGTGATCTCGCTTGCGCAACAACTCAACAGCAATGACATCACTGCGATAGAGGAAAAACAAGCAGCCATAAAGGAACTTGCTGAAAAAGTAGATTTTAGACAGGAATTTTGGGCAACAGCCACTTTGTTAGACCAGGAGCGCAATCCAAAATCTATGCTGAAATGGGTTAAAGGTTATAAGTCTTTTGTTCCTAAGGTCTTTTCTTGGTTGTGCTGGTTGTGGGTGGCATTGAGTATGACAACATTTACCCTGTATTTCTACGATCAGATTTCAGGCTATATTCCAGCAGCTGTATTTTTTATTGGTTTGGGAATTACAGGAAAATACTTGAAACAAATTACTGCCTTTTCTGGTAACATAAGCAGCTTAGAATTATTTTTTAGTCAGTACAGTCAGTTGGTTTTGGCCATTGAAAACGAGACTTTTAAAAGTGATGTATTAGTAGCTTTAAAGTCAACTATCACCACCTCTGGAGCTCCTGCATCAGCACGTTTTCATGATTTGGCACGAGCAATAGGCAGACTAGATCAGAGAAATAACATGCTGTTTGGCGTTTTGGCAAACGGTTTGGGACTTTGGGATTTAAAACAAGTACATACCATTGAAAACTGGCTGCAAGAGAATGCCAGCCCCATAGAAAGTTGGCTGCAAGCCGTTGCAGAGGTAGACGCTATGAGCTCGCTAGGTAATTTTGCTTACAATCATCCTGATTATACCTATCCTATCATTGAAGAAGGCGATTTTCAATTGAAAGCTACCCAAGCGCATCATCCATTATTAGATCCTAAGAAGTCCATAGGTAATGACATTGGTATTTCCTCAGGAGAATTCTTTATCATCACTGGGGCAAACATGGCTGGAAAAAGTACGTTCTTAAGAACCGTTTCCATGAAAATAGTGCTGTCTAACGTAGGTTTACCTGTTTGTGCACATCAGGCAAGTTACAGTCCTGTAAAGCTGATTACAAGCATGCGTACTAGCGATTCTTTAACTGACGACGAGTCTTACTTTTTCAGTGAATTAAAACGTTTGAAATACATCGTAGATAAAATAGAGACCGATAGGTATTTTATAGTTCTTGATGAGATTCTAAAAGGAACCAACAGTCAGGATAAAGCTAACGGTTCTCGCAAGCTCCTTGAAAAGCTCTCCAGGAAACATGCGACTGGAATTATCGCCACACACGATCTAAGCCTTACTGAGGTGGCTAACGAGTACGATACTATTTCCAACTACTTCTTTGATGCAGACATTACAAATGATGAGCTGACTTTTGATTATACGTTTAAGGATGGAATCGCTACCAATATGAATGCGAGTTTCTTATTGAGGAAAATGGGGATAGTAGATTAGTGGGTGAGTGAAAAATATGTTTTTAATTCAAAAAAAAATGTACTCCTTTATCAACTTTAAATTCTCTAACACACCAGCATCACTTTGCAAATTTATAAAATACATTCTTGGAGAACGTTTGCTCACATCTAGTTGCTGCTGATTTTTAAACGCTCCAAAAAACACTTCTTGTCGAGATAAAAAAATAATCATGTGAACTTGAAGTGAGTTTGTTTAGATTCATCAGAAACAGTTTAAAAGGTTTCAGGCCCCATTTATCCATTAAATTTCTAGCTATAAATATTAATCAAAAAGTATGAAAATGAGTTTTTATACCGAGTCGCGTATGTGTTTTATCGATGAACAAGGTTGTAATATCATTCTCTCAACAGACTAATCTTATTAAAAACATCATAAATCACAATCCCAGCACAAACAGAAATGTTTAAACTGTGTTTGGTACCAAACTGGTCTAATTCTATGACTTCTTTACAGGAATCTACCACTTCTTGCTGGACGCCTTTTACCTCGTTCCCCAAAACGATGGCTACTTTCTCCCCTTTGGCAGGTGAAAAATTGTACAGATTTTGGGAGCGCTCTGCTTGTTCAATCGCGCAGGTAGTATACCCTTCTTGATTGAGTTTATTTACTATGTCAATAGTGTGTTCTAGATATTCCCAGTCTATGGTTTCTGTCGCGCCTAATGCTGTCTTTCTAATGTCTTTATGTGGTGGTTGTGCTGTAATACCACATAAATAGACTTTCTCTACACGATATGCGTCTGCACTGCGGAAAATGGATCCTATATTATTTAAACTACGCACATTATCCAATACGATGACCAAAGGCGTTTTTTCACTTTCTTTATAACCTTGAGGGGAAAGGCGATCTAATTCTTCGTTTAGGAGTTTTCTCATCTTTCAAATATAAGAAGATGTCTTTATGAAAGGAACTCTAAGCATTTAGGTTTTCGGAGAATATAGTGTTTTGCGTATCCTATTTTAAAGGAGTACCACAGAGGCTATTATTATTCTGCTTTCGCGAAAGCGGAATAATAATCAGCGTATAAAAAAAGGACAAGCTTAAGGCTCTCCTTTTTTTATACTTTGAACTATCTGCTACAAGTTTACAGCAGGACAATTACAACTCCATCTGTCTTTTTTACATAAGAAGTCAATTCCAAGTGTAATCTGATGAAAACCACCATTAGAAAAGCGAATATCTCCAAACTGATAACTGTAGTTATATCCAAAGGTAAACTCATTGTACTTGATTCCAAAAATAGGAGAAAGAAGAGATAAGTTTTGTTCTTGAACGCTATTTCCATCGAGATATTCGGCACCGTCAAAACTCTGACGGTAAGAAAGTCCCAAGTAAAGAACGCTGTTCTCGTTAAGGTCGTAATAAGCCTTTGCATTAATGTCCATAAATTGCTCTGCTGTTCGATCGGTACGCTGATACAAAAAAGATGGCTCAAATTGCCAGTCGCTATTGCGGGGTGCAAAAAGGTACCCTAAAGTTGTTAAGTAACGACGCTGGTTATTGCTTTCAAAACCTTCAGAATATATCTCACGGTTCTGAAAAACAGCATTTTTAACAGTAAAATGCGCATAAAACTCTTTAAAGAAATAAGACATTCCTATATCCACATTTAAATAGGTATCACTTCTAAGTACCCCAGTTATGATGGGATCAAAATCATTACGATCAAAGTCAGACTCATCAAGTCTACTTTGAACCATACCAGCACTCATACCAAAAGAAAGTCGGTTTAAATCTTCATAACCACCGCCTACTTGAAGATGGTACGCATAGGAGAGGTAAGCACCTGTTTGCGAGTGGTACCCATTTTTATCATTAAATAAGATAGCTCCTACACCACTGTTCTCTCCAACTCCTGTGTTAAAACTCAATGTCTGTAAATTAGGGGCATCTGCCTGATCAAACCATTGCTGTCTGACCGTACCTCTTATTTTACCACAAGCTGCCGCACCTGCCATAGAGGGGTGAATAAGATAATAATTATCAGTTAAATAATCTAAATAAACTGGAACTCCTTCTTGTGCAATGGCCATCTGACCAGTAAAAACGACAGCGAGTACAATGAATAGTTTCTTCATGTTTAGTTTTATGTGACTTACTAATGCCAAAAGCATTAAAATGGTTATATCTGTTGTATTGATCTGTCAATTACCTTAAAATTTAACAAAACCTTGTTTGGGCGCATCCTCAAAATAATCGACTATTTTTTAAAAGTCAATTAAAATTCGAAAGTTCCCAAATATATAGATTTTTGGTATAGGATTATGAATAATACGAATTATGTTCGGACAGTATAGCATTAATCCTATAATAAGGACCCGATTATTCCTGTTATCGATTATAAAATACCATTTATAGTTATTATCGATGATTTAAATGACCTGTTATCCTTATTGCTAAGCTTATCTTTGTCATTAATTATAACAATTATGGATAAGCATCAAATAAATATAATTTCTACCAGTAACGAAGCGATCGTTAAATTTGAAAGCAATCATTTTCTTGTAAAAAATCACAGTTACGAATTTAAAAATACTGACGAGGCGAAATCTTCTCCTCTTGCCCAACAATTATTTTACCTGCCTTTTGTGAAAACGGTTTATATAGCGCAAAATTTTATCGCTATAGAACGTTATGATATCGTTTCCTGGGAAGACGTACAAAATGAAATTTCAGAACAGATACAAGAATATCTGAATAGCGGCAAGCCTCTTGTGAAAACTGATGGTGAAAAAAAGCAAGTGCCAGTAACCGTCTATGCTGAAACAACACCTAATCCAAATTCGATGAAGTTTGTAGCAAATAAAAAACTCACCGTTAATAGCAAAGAGTTTAAAAGCATCAATGATACTGAGCCAGACACATTATCGAGAGGATTGTATTCATTTCCTTTTATAAAAGAACTTTATATTGATGAAAACTATATTTCTATTCAAAAACACGATGTGACTACCTGGGAGGAAGTTACTCATGAAGTGCGGTCTTTTATTAGAGAAACTCTCGAAAGTGGTAAAGATATAGGAGAAACAAAATACCAAAGTACAGCCATAGTTAAAGAAAAAGGGGAATCTGTGGACTTACCTAAATTTGAAAATCTAGATAATATTTCTAAGAAAATAGTTGAAATCCTAGACGAGTATATAAAACCAGCAGTAGCTAATGATGGCGGTAATATCGTTTTTGAAGGTTATGAAGAAAGTAATGGCGAGGTTCGTGTAATCCTTCAAGGAGCTTGCAGCGGCTGTCCTTCTTCTACTATGACCTTACGTAATGGAATTGAAAGTATGCTTAAAGAAATGATCCCTGGTAAAATAGAGCGAGTAGTTGCCCTAAACGGGTAAATGTTGCGAGTTTTATAACTGAGAATAATAAAACATACCACCATCAAGGTTTTAGGTTATTGAGTTCGTAGTTAACAGCGATAAAACTTGTAAAAAGGTACTCATAATGTGGTTGCACATGATTTTAAAAGCGCAAAAAACATAAACTCTGTTTATCGTCAATGAGAGCAGTGATAACCTAAAAGACAGTAAAATTTCTGAGTATCGCGTGAATGTGAAAATTACTTTAAAGGTAAAATAATTCTAACCAGCCTTAAACTCTTTGAGATAAAAAGGTTCAAAATAAGCAACATCTTCGGTGTCCTTTATTTTGAACTTTTCTATGGCAAGATCGCATATAGTCAGGGCTGTAGGATTTGAAGTTATATATAAATGCTGTTCTTCTTTTATCAACGCTCTAAACTTTTCTACTCCAGTACCTATAAAAGTGACCTTTCTGTCAAGGATTAGACCTTTTTCTTCGGGAGCACGAAATTGAGAAAAACTTTCTCCATCCAATAGTATTGCAGACACGTTTTGCACTTGATCATCGCCATGAAAAACAGAACCATAAACTTCCATCCTTCTTGCGTCCAGCATTGCGATGGTTATGCCAGACGCTGTATTTTGCTTGCTCAAGGACTTTAAAGTGCTAATGGCAATCATAGGAATTTCTAACGCATAGCACAATCCTTTTGCCGAGGCGACTCCTATACGCAATCCTGTATATGAACCGGGTCCTTCACTAACTGCAACAGCATCAAGGTCTTTTGTCGAAAAATTATTGCGCGCTAAAATATCTTTGATATATACATGTAAACGTTCTCCATGACTATATGCATCACTATTATCCTCTAATACATCAAGACAGTTGAGCACTCCATACTTGTTTGCAAAACCTCCGTTCTCTACCGCTAATGCTACAGAACAATTGGTAGACGTAGTTTCTATGCATAAAACTAAAGACATAACTATTGTTCTTTGGCTTCTTCTGAAGTGGTTTCTTTGGACTCTTTATCTTTTTTTGAATTTATGAGCTTTCCTGACTTTAAAGTTTTCGTGACCGTTCGATAAGGCCCTGTAATTACTCTTTCCCCTTTTTCAAGTCCGGTAAGCACCACTATATTTTTATCATCTTGAATACCTGTAGTAATCACTCTTAATTTTGCTTTGCCATTTTCTTCTAAATAAATACATTCAAACTTTTGCTCGCTCATAGAAACATCTCGAGATTTTTCTTTGCTCTCGATAGTATCGTTCTTTATAACAATAGAACTGATGGGTATGGCAATAACAGCCTTATTTTCTCTAGTAACGATATCAACAGTCGCGGTCATTCCTGGCTTGAATGGGCTATAATTTTCACTCTTCCCTTCTGTGAGTTTTTGGTAACTTCTTGGTAAGATTCTTACTTTTACCTTAAAATTAGTTACTTGATCTGCACTTAGTGTTCCAGTAGCTGTATTTGCAATTTCAGTTACCTCTCCTTTAAATTTTCTTTTTAAATAAGCATCTACTTCAACAATAGCCTTATCTCCTACTTGTATCTTTACAATGTCGTTCTCATTAACGTCTACTTCAACTTCCATTTGAGAAAGATCTGCAACGCGCAGTAATTCTGTCCCTGCCATTTGTTGCGTTCCTACTACTCTTTCCCCCAACTCTACAGCCAATAATGATATAGTTCCTGACATGGGTGCAAAGATGCTAGTGCGTGCTAAATTGTCTGTGGCTTCGTTAACTGTTGCTCCAGCACTTTTAACTGAAAAATAGGCAGATCGCTCTGCTGCTTTTGCTCTTTCATAAGATGCTGTAGAAGTATCAAACTCTGACTGTGAGATGACTCCTTTATTAAAAAGCTGTGAAGCTCGTTGAAAATTTGCTTTCGCTTCAACAAGACTTGCTTTTGCTTGCTCAAATCCTGCTTTTGTATTAGCCAGTCCTGCTCTAGACCTACTCACACTAGATTGTAACAAATCTGGATTAATTTTAGCTAGAAGATCTCCTTTTTGAACGGCTTGTCCTTCTCTTATAGGTAATTCGATGATTTCTCCAGGAACTTCAGGCGAGATACTTACCTCCACTTCTGGTTTAATCTTACCCGTAGCGCTTACCGTCTCTGTTATATCCATAGTGGCAACATCCATTACTTCTACGAGAATTCCTTCGTCACTGTTTGCGGCAACTATTTTGTATCCAAAATAACCCAACACCGAAACGGCGACTGCGATTATTATAATAATTATTACCTTTTTCATGATTGCTTTTTTAAAGTTTTAATTCATCTGCCTCAATACCATTAAATAATTCCAAAACTTTTAGCTTAAAAATATAGTCGTACTTACTACTTAATAAAGAGCTTTGAGAATTAGTAAGAGCTGTTTGTGATTGATTAAAATCAAATGCGTTCATACGCCCTACATTATAACGCTCTCTAGCATATTCAAAAGCAAGCTGCCTAGCTTCCACGACTATAATAGCGCTTTCATAGGCTGCTCTTGAACCTTTTGCATCGTTATAAGATTGATAAATATTACGCTTGAGATCAAGTTTCGTTTGATCTTCATTAAGTCTATTACTTTCTACATTGATTTCACTTCGATCTATGTTGTTAGTCACTTGCCATCCATTGAAAACAGGAACGTTAAGACTTAATCCATAAGAAATACCATCATTGCGTGCTAACTGATCAAAAAGCGGATCAGGTTTACCTATCAAACCAGTAAAGTTAGGAGCTAAAACACTTTGATTTGTTCCTTCGACTATACCTATTTGTCTTGTAGGTGAATCTGGGTCGAGAAAAGAATTAAAGTTTCCTTGACCTGATTCTCTGGTATTATAATTAAAGAAGGCAGACAATCTGGGTAAAATGGCTGCTTTAGAAATTTTTAAATCTTGTTCAGCAAGAAGTGTGTTTTGCTCAGCTATTTTTACTTCAAATCTCTTTTCTGTCGCATTTTCATAAATATCATTTACAGCACGATCTAATATAAAACCGTTTGGATCGCTTAATTCGGGATCTTCAACATCAAAATTTGTAAAATCGTCTAGATTCAATATTTGGGCTAATGCAATTCTAGAAATTACCACGTTGTTGTTGATACCAATGATCTGCTGCTCCTCATTTGCATACGTAGCTTTTATCTCTAGAAGATCCCCTCTAGGTATAGAACCGGCTTCCACTAGTTGAGAGGTGAGATTTATTTGATCTTGAGTGAGATTATGCTGTGTTTCTAGTCTTTTTAAATTCTCTTTGTTGAACAATACATTGAGATAAGAATTTGCTACGTTAAGTAAGGTATTATCTTCTATCAATTCAGAATTGTACTCCCTAGATAAGACATTCATTTTGGCCCTTTGTAGCCTATACACGTTTGCCCACCCATCAAATAAAGTAACTCCAGAATTTACTCCATACGAGGAATTACGGGTTGTTTGCGTCTGTAAGACCCCAGTGGTAATGTTTTGAGTAAGACCCGTGTTCCAAGAATTATTAGCGCTTGCATTAAAAGATGGCAAGAAAGAACCTACGGCATCTTTCTTATCTAGTTTTGCAACTTCTGTGTTTAAATCGGCTTGTCTGATATCTATATTGTTATCGATAGCATACTGGACGCATTCCTGTAAACTCCAAGTTTTGATTGTTTGCGCTTTTGCGAAAGCAGAACTAAATATAACAATGCTGCAAATTATTAACTTCTTCATAATATGATTGTGTCTATATGTAGATTTAAGATGTGATTTGTTACAAAAAATATTAATCGCCGTAACCTCCGCGTCCAGAAGGAGCTTTCAGAGCGTTCCAAACTTTGATCTGTTCCCCTTCTTTTACTCCAGAAAGCACTTCAACATTAATACCGTTGCTCAATCCCAGTTCTATATCACGACGCACGAATTCTTGATCCCCTGTCTCTATTTCCACAAAAGGCTTTTTAGTCTGTGGATCGTATTGTACTAGTGCTTCTTTGATACTCAAGACATCATCTCTTCTATCTAAGATGATACTTGCATTTGCGCTTAATCCTGCTCTGATAAAAGTGGAGTCTTGCGATGCTTTAAGCGTTCCTTTAATAGCAAATTGAATCGCACCGTTTTCTGCAATTCCTTTAGGCGCCACATAATCTAAAATAGCATCAAATCTTTTATTATCAAAAGCGCCTACTGTAATTTCAAGTGCCAGACCTTCTTTAATTTTTCCTACCTCGCTCTCGTCCACTTTACCTTCAAAAATCATTTTATTTACATCGGCAATCATCGCTATAGCGGTACCTTCATTAAAGTTATTTGCTTCAATCACTTGATTTCCTTCCTTTACAGGAACGTCTAATACCATTCCAGAAACCGTTGCGCGAATGGATGTTTGTGCATAATTACCTAGCCCAGCCGTAGTTCCTGTTCTTATAATGTCATAGTTTTGTTGTGCACCAGTAAGGTTTACTTGCTCTTGCTTATACCGCTGTAAAGCGTTATTATAATTGTTTTGAGCAAGGTCGAACTCGTTTGCTGCAACCACTCCTTTGTCAAAAAGGGCTTTTTGTCTGTTATAAATTGCCTTTTGATTATCGAGAGCCAGTTTTGCCGTTTCTACAGATGTTCTAGCCCCTGCAATATTATTTTTGGCATTGGTCAAAGAGGACACATTAGGTACCACCTTTATATCTGCGATAAGATCTCCTGCTTTTACAAAATCTCCAGCTTCCACATGAATTTTATCAATAACCCCAGAAATGTTAGGTTTGATATTTACCTCTTCTTTAGGAACAATGCTACCAGTGGCGACTGTCTCTTTGATAATGGTTTCCATAGTAGGTTGCTCTGTCATATAGGTAATGGGATCTTCTTGATCTTTTTGCCAGATATAATAAATTCCTACTATTGATAGTAAGAGAATGATGATTAGGGTGATGACGGTTCCGGTGCGTTTCATTAGGGTTGCTTAATTGTTATTCTGTTCTTAATGCATCTACTGGTTTCATAGTAGTTGCTCGTGATGCTGGAATAAATCCAGCTAGTAATCCTGATATAGTTAATATGATTAAGGCTATAATAATTACGATAATATTTACGGATGGATTAACAAAATTATCCACAGGACCGCTTTGATCTAGTATATAATTCATAACCCAAATCAACCCAGCTGCAAAAGCAATTCCAGCAAGACCAGAAATCAGGGTTAACACAATTGATTCCTGAAGAATTTGGGCTTTTATGTTCCATGGTGTTGCTCCTAATGCTCTGCGCACACCTATTTCGTTAGTGCGTTCTTTAACTACAATAAGCATGATATTACTTATACCTATGCCGCCAGATAGCAGCACTAGAGCACCAACAAAATACCCTACAAAGGCAAGTATGTCAAACAAACCATTAAACTTTGCAAATTCCTCAGCAACATCGTTATTCCCTATAGCTCTATTATCTTCAGGATGAACACCGTGTTGTTCCTTCATAATACCAATAACCCGCTCTTTTATAGCGGTTATACTAATACCGTCATAAGCTGTTAATGTCATCCACCTTACATCATCTGCAGAGTTAAAAGCTTTTCCAAAAGTTGTAAAAGGCACAAAAATAGTATTTGCTTCTTCTTCACTATCTCCATTTGTATTAGGGTTATCAAAAACACCCACTACCTTAAAATTTACTCCTTGAAGCGTGATATAAGTACCTATAGGCTCTTCCCCTATATTGTATAATGACTTTACAACGTCCACACCTATTACGGCACTTTTCATTTCTTTCTGAATATCAGAATAACTGAGCCACCTTCCCTTTAAAATATCCATGTATTGTTGCTCAATAATTTCTGGATAATCACCATTTACCTGAAAAGCACCAGTTTTCTCATTGCGAGTTACGTTATTGGAACCTCTATAACCACCCAACTGTTGTCTAGGAGATACATATTTTAAAGCAGGTAATTTTCGTTTAAGCGCCTCTACATCTGATAGCTTAAATTGTATTCTACGACCTTTGTTCATTCCTTTATAAGGAATAGAGGTGCTTTGCCCCCAAATGTACATTGTGTTCGTTGCCTTATCTGCAAATTGAACATTTACACCTGTTCTTAGGCCGTTAGTTAATGCGAGCAAAGCAACGAGAATAAAAATCCCCCAAAAAACTCCAAACGCAGTAAGCAACGTCCTCAATTTATTTGCATTGAGTGCCTCTAGTATTTCGTTCCATCTGTCTCTATTAAACATATTACTCGTCTCTTAAGGCTTCAATAGGTTTGATATTTGCTGCACGTCTTGCTGGTATAAAACCCGCTATTGCTCCGGATATTACAAGAATGATTACTGTAGTAATAGAAGTTGCAAAGTCAACGGTAGGATTATTAATAAAGTCATTTTGAATATAAGGTGCAGCTATCTCTAGCAGTCCTACCCCTAAAAACAGACCTATCAATCCTGCAGTACTTGTAATGAATATAGACTCCTGTATAATCATCATAATTATCTCGCTGGGCAATGCTCCTAATGCCTTTCTAATTCCTATTTCCTTAGTGCGCTCTTTTACTACGATCAACATGATATTCCCAACACCCACTACCCCAGCAATAATAGTTCCTAAACCTATAAACCAAAACACGGCTTTTATGGTATCTATTAAATCAAAAAAAGGTTTTGCTTGTTCTAATGAATCACTTACCCTTATGGCGACTCTATCATCTGGTGCAACCACAAATCTCGTTCTTAAATCCTGTTCAATGGATGCGGCCATTTGAGCGCCTAACATTGCTGTCTCATCAAAGTCTTTACCCATATTAACCGTATATGCGATGCGGCTTATGTTTTGCCCTTGGTTAAAAACCTTTTGAGCTGTTGACACGGGAATGAACATCCTTGACTCTTCTCTTGTTCCACCTGGGTCCGTATAAACGCCTACTACCGTAAAGTTAATATTGTTATTTACCAATATAATTTCTCCTATGGGATCCGTATCCGGAAATAGGTCTTCTTTCATTTGATAGCCTATAATGGCTACTTTACGAGATTCTGCTATGTCTGATTCCGCTATAAAGCGACCATGGGACAGTGTTGCGTTTTCTATGAATTGTTGATCTGCGTAAACACCTTCTATGCGATAACTTCCTTGTTTATCTTTATAGTTGACCTGACCACCCCAATTTCTGTACAGACTCGTTTTATATTCTATTTGATCTTCGTATTTGTTATTGAGACTTTCATAGTCTGCATTGGTCATTTGAAGTCTGCGACCGGGATTAAGACCCTTGTATTCTTTGGTAGTTGTTCTTGTGGTTATCTGAATGCGGTTTGTTGCATCATTAGAGAATTGTTCTCTTACACCATTTGCTATCCCGGAAGAAACTCCCAAAAGAATCACTAAAATGAAAATTCCAGAAGCGACAGATAAGCTGGTTAAAAAAGTACGGAGCTTGTTTTTCCTTATCGTATCAAAGATTTCTTGCCAACGCTCTAGATTAAACATAAGCAGAGGCCTTAATTTGATTTACTAGAGTGTCGTCTATAATTCTACCATCTTTAAGATTCACGATACGCTTTGTCATTTGAGCGATATCTGGTTCGTGAGTTACTACTAATATAGTACGACCTTCTTCATTTATTCCTTGAATAAGCTCCATGACTTCACAGGAAGTTTTAGTGTCAAGTGCTCCTGTAGGTTCATCAGCTAGAAGAACTTTAGGATCACTGGCCAGAGCTCTAGCAATAGCCACACGTTGTTTCTGTCCACCAGAAAGCTGATTGGGCAAATGGTCTGCCCAGTCTGCGAGACCTACTTTTTCTAGGTAGTGCATGGCCTTTTCATCTCGTTCCTTACGACTTACTTTTTGATAATACAGTGGTAAAGCCACATTATCAAGAGCATTTTTATAACTGATCAAATTAAAAGACTGAAAAATAAAACCCAAAAACTTATTGCGGTATTGAGCAGCAATTTTTTCATTTAGGTTTTTAATAGGAGTGTTGTCTAGCGTGTAGGAACCACTATCTGCTTCATCTAACATCCCAAGAATGTTAAGAAAAGTAGACTTGCCAGAACCAGAAGAACCCATAATTGAAACGAGCTCACCTTCCTTTACAGAAAAATCAATACCTTTTAAAACATGCAAGGACGTATTTCCTGTCTTATAGGATTTATGTAAATCTGTAATTTCGATCATCGTTAGTGTTTCAAGTACCTGTTTTAAATAGGCTATTTAACTAGACCGCAAATTTCAGCACTTGTTACATTAATTCTTGTAATAAAATGTTAATTCCTTAGAGATTGGAAACGATTCAGGTTTTACCTGGACTTCAGCAACAGCATTAACCCTCTATTTGATCAGATTTCTTTTGTGTGCTTCTGTAGATCATATAAATTATTACGCCCACAAGAATATAAGGGAATGCCATTAAGTAAGTAATTCCACTGTTCAACCCTTCGGCTGCTGCAGTGTCTCCCGACCCTTCTATAACGGCACGACACATAGCACATTGCGCTTTCGCGAAAGCGGAAAAACAAAAAACAAAAATTATAACAAATAGCTTTTTCATCGTTATTTATTAGTAGTAAGGTTGCATAAAAACATACACTAAAACACCCGAAATTGCAACATATAACCAAATAGGAAATGTCCAACTGGCAATTTTTTTATGCTTTTCAAACTTTTTATTCAGGGAAAAGTACACCGTATACAGTACTAATGGCAAAATAATGGCACAAAGAACTATATGACTCACTAGAATGAAAAGATACAAGTATCTCAAAGGCGCATCTGAAGGATAGGCGATAGGCTCATTACTTATTTTAGAAATCACATAGCTTACAAGAAATAAAGCACTGAGGACAAAAGCAGTCGTCATGACCCATCTGTGGGCTATTCGATTTTGTTTTTTGATCAATACGTATCCTGTAACTAATAAGACGGCTGTCATCGCGTTAATCACCGCATGAAGAAGTGGAAGCTGACCAGACTCAACCCCTAAAAAATTGAAATGTACTGGCATAAGCATCAATACGACCACCACTAATGGGACTAGTATAGAAATGGCTATAATAATCGCTGGACCTCTTTTTTCTAACATATATTACTTATTTAAAAGTGTTTCTGCATCTTCAATAATTTCCTGAATTTGAGCAGGTATTTCATTTTCTTGGACTCCATTATATTGATAAATCCAATTTTCATTATCCTTATCTATCCGTATTTTACGGGAACGTATATAGCCTTCACTGTCTACTAGCGCAAAATTACCACTATGCTCAAAGCGAATGTCTTCATTATCACTTTCTGACACATAAGAATTAAATCCTTCCCGACTTAACTTATAGGTAGTTTCTTTATCTCCAGTAAGAAAATACCAGTTATTATTTGCGTCATACTTCTGGGCATACTCTTTTAAAACTGGTGGCGTATCGTGTTCTGGATCTATAGTTATAGAAACTGTTCTGAAATCTTTTTGAGACTTAAGTGACTCGCTTATTTTAGACATGTTCATACTCATGGGTGTACAAATGGTTGGACAAGTGGTAAAAAAGAAGTCTATTACGTATACTTTACCAAGAAGTGAATCATTTGTTATGGTGTCTCCTAATTGATTCACAAACTTAAAGTCAGGTACTTTATTGAATTTTTTTAAAAACTTATCTGCTACAGGCATGCGATGTTCAGATCTATTACTATCTACGACTTTGTCTTTTTTTACATAATGAATGACATTTGTTACCGCAAAATATCCAAAAATAATAATGACAATCCCAAGACCTATATAGTATGGCGTATCCTTTTTCTTACTCATCTTTTTGAATTTTTTCATCTCTGTTTTTCTTAAAAGCAAATCTATATTCAGCAAGGAGTACCCTCATATCGTCCATCATCCTTTTATTTAAATTTGCTATAAGATAGGTATCATACCCATATACAATTCCTAACTCTTCATCATCAGAGCGACCTCTTAGTGATAGTTGTTTATCGACTACAAACGCGTGCTCTGAAGATAGATCACTATTAAGACTAAGATCCGACTGAAATGATGAAAATAGCTCTTTAATCTCGTCCTCACTACCTACCAGAAAGTGCCAATCGGCAAGATCTGTCGTTTCGGCCATTTGCGCTTTAATTTCTTCAATATCTTGTATGCCTTCCTGCGGTAAAATGCTGATCATTTGAAAACCGTCAAATTGATGGAAATCCTTGTAAATTTTTTCATTGATATTGGAAACATAACCTAAACGACTATATGGCTTATCTCCTAAAAATGTAATAATGGAAACACTATCAGTCAGGTGTATGCTTTTACCCTCCAACGTTTTGAACGCCGTTAATTCAGCGACCTTTTCAGTTACTATAGGTAAGGTTTTAAAATGATGTTCACCGTTTAAAAAAAACAGATACGTAAGTAATGGTAAAGCAAATAATATGAGCAATACACTAACTATAGCTACTCTGCTAGTTTGTTTAATTCCTTCGGCTTTAGGTAAATCTGACATAATTTGATGTGATAATTTTTTCAAAATAAGGTATAAAAAAGGACGGCAAAACCGTCCCTTTTTTATATAGCCCTAGTCGTCATTAAAAGTCTGTACTTACAGCGGCATCTCTATACACTTGGTAGATGTAATCACCTTCTACTAGTAAAATAGCCATTAAATAAATGATAAGGAAGACTGCCGACCATACTACTGCTCTTCTTAGTCCACTTGTTTCATCTCTCATGTGCATGAAGTCCCATGTAATGTAGTACGCCTTTACTAAAGTAAGGATAATAAATATCCAGTTTAAGTATTTAAGAGCTAGAAAAGTTCCATTAAGAACATCTGGTTTGATATAACCTAAAGCTACTTCTACTATAGTAATCAAAGAAAGGAATATAAGTACTCCCCAAATCTTTTGCGTATTAGATTTAAACTTAACAAGACCTCTAAAAATCTCTAATTTATGCTCTGTGTGTCCTTCGGTATGTGCTACGTGATCTGCCATTTTAATATCTTAAAAAATTATACTAGGTAAAAGAATGTAAATACAAATACCCAAACTAAATCTACAAAATGCCAATAAAGACCTACTTTTTCAACCATTTCATAGCTACCTCTTCTTTCATAAGTTCCTAAGAGAACATTGAAGAAAACAAGTAAATTAAACATGACCCCAGAAAAAACGTGAAAACCATGAAACCCTGTAATAAAGAAAAAGAAATCTGCAAATAGTGGAGCACCATATTCATTTTCCGTAAGATTAGCACCCTCTACCACTCCTACAGCTTCCTTGTTAAGTTTTAGCAAAGCATCAGCTCTAGACAAAACTACTTTCTCGCTTGCACCAGTTTCTGGATTAACCTCTATTTTCTGTGTTCTAATCGTGACATTAGAATTTGCTGCAAAACCATTTTTAACTTCCTCAATGGTGTAAGTAGCATTATAATCACCAGAAGATTCAAACCAAATTCCTTTATTGTTTCCATAAGGGACTACGTCTCTAGGTCCTATTTGCGTAAAATCCTCTAAAGCCACTCGTTTACCCGTTTCTACATCTAGAAACTGAAGTATATTACCGCCTTTTGTTTTTACAGCTCCATATTCACCAGCGATAAAGTTCTTCCATTCCCATGCCTGTGACCCTACGAACACCATACCACCGATTACAGTAAGTAACATATAAAAAGCTACTTTTTTTCTATCCATTTGATGTCCCGCATCTACTGCAAGAACCATAGTGACTGAAGAACCGATGAGAATAAAGGTCATTAAAGCCACGTAGAACATAGGTGCATCTGTACCATGAAGGAATGGAAAGTGATTGAACACCTCGTCTGCAAGAGGCCATTCTTCCATAAATTTAAATCTCGAAAAACCGTAGGCAGCAAGAAAGCCTGAAAATGTTAGTGCATCCGAGAGAATAAAAAACCACATCATCAATTTTCCATAGCTGACGCCAAGTGGCTTGGTGCCACCTCCCCATTTTTGCTCTTCCGTACCAGTAGAAGCCACTGCTGTATCCATAACTTTCTGTTAAATATAAGTTGTTGCAAAAATAGGTTAAAAAATATCTTTAGCAAAAACTAAAAACAGAAGAAGAAAAATCCATAGCACGTCAACAAAGTGCCAAAAAATTGCTCCTAATTCAAAACCTAACATTTCTTCCTTAGAATATTTTTTAGTAACCGCTTTAAAAGTTACCACTGTCAATGCTATAAGACCGGCAACAATATGGGCCAAATGCGCCATAACCATGATATAAATAAAAGAGCCCGCGACACTACTCCCCTTTCCAGTAAAAAAAACACCTGAATCAGTGAGCGAACCAAAAGCTATAAATTGCATTGCAACAAAGGCAGATCCTAACAAGAAGGTAATAGATGTAAATAATGAGGCACCGGATATATTATTACTTTTCAGACTTTTCTTCGCAAGAAACAAGGTTAACGAACTCAACAAAATCACACCTGTACTGTAAAAGAATTCTGATGGAAGATTTACTTCTACCCAATCTCTTCGGCTGCTGCTTATGATATAAGCGCTGGTTAAACCTGCGAACATCATGATTAAACTCATGATCGCAAACCACATCATCTGTATCTTGGAACGGGCGATCTTTTCTTTTATGGGTAATTGCGTTAAATCTATCATTTTATCTTAAAAATTTATCTACTACGTAGATGATTTGTATAAGCGTGATATAGCTCACACTCACTAGCATTAATTTCTTTGCAACAGCATTACTGCGTTCCTTATAGAGCTTTACAGCATAATACAGAAACCACGCTCCTAACAGGGCAACAATAAAAGCGCTATACGGAGTCATAAATAAGTCCCCTGTGACTCCAAAAACTGGAACTAAAGAGAGCATAACTGTCCAAATCGTATACAGTATAATTTGAATAGCAGTCCCTTTATTTGCTGAACCTGTCGGTAACATCTTAAAACCACCAGCTTTATAGTCGTCCTCGAGCATCCATCCTATTGCCCAAAAGTGAGGGAATTGCCAAAAAAACTGTAACATGAACAAGGTTCCCGGTTCAATACCAAAATTCCCGCTAGCCGCCACCCAACCTAACATGTAAGGGATAGCACCTGGGAAAGCACCTACAAACACGCAAAGCGGCGTTCTAGTTTTTAAAGGCGTGTAAACCGCTGCGTAAAGCACAATACTCAGTGCGCCAAAAAAAGCGGTAGCAAAATTGATAAGAAACAACATGTAGATACCACTTACCGCCATGATGAGTCCATAAATCCATGCATTCTGTGGTGAAACCCTACCTGTAGGTAAGGGTCTATTTTGCGTGCGTTTCATCAACGCGTCAAGATCTTTTTCTATAATTTGGTTGAATACATTCGAAGAGCCTACTAAAAAATACCCTCCTACACAAAGCAGCAGTACGGTCACCCAATCGTAGCTTTCGGCACCTAAAAAATATCCTGCAACCGAAGAGAACACTACGACTATAGATAGCCTAGGTTTAGTAATGTCTAGGTAGTTTTTGATTACACTAGAAGGATTTTCTATGACATTTACTCGACTCAAAAAAGCAGGTTTTAAAGATTTGCAAAGATACTTCACAACTCCTTTGTAGCAAAGGTTTTAAAAAGCTTTCGGTCATAAAGGAATCACAAGATAAATTCTCCTGATATATAGGGATATACCTGTTTTGCTTTTAGTGAAGTAAGATAAATAAAGGGATCAAAAGTTTCTTACAACAGATTAGACTTCCTCTTCTACACTTCAATTTAAGTATAGGGCACTTTATCAATTACATCTCAGAGGTTTGGTCAACAAAATACCTATGAAAAGAGAATTATGCTTGTTTTTTTGAGATTCAGAGCTGGCATATATTTTGGCCCTCCGTTCTTTGTCAATCCTTTAATTAAATTATCGAACTGCTCCTTAAGAGTAAATTCAGTTGTTTTAAAATGAATACCACTTTTAAGGTAAGAAACTGGCCCTTTATATTTGTTCTATATGAATGAATAAAGGGCATAAAAAAAGGAAAACTCAGATGAGCTTTCCCTTTTTTATATAAATCAGAGAATTAATATGAATCCTTTTTTCTCAATTTTACTATTCCAATACCTATAGCTGCAATGACAGCTATAACTATTCCAGGAATAGGCGCTTGTGCATCCTCCACATCACCATCAAATCCTGGCTGCGCATAAGCTGTTGTTGTTGCAATCATTAAAATTGCTAAAACTAAGTATTTATTATTTTTCATTATTTGTTACAATAATATTAGTAACCATCCTCTAATTCAAAAAGGAATTTTAATTACTACACTTAACATATATTAACAAACATAATTATTTTTGTTGAACCCGCAAGTTTTTGTTAAATATTTTTTTCGTTTGGTGCAATGAACACAAATTTTGTGGCCCTTTTGAAATAAATCGTTTATTTAGGAAGTTAGTAATTCTTTTATGAAACCAACCTTCCAAAACTCAACCGACTAAAAATTACACCAAAACACCTCTAAAAATGAACACATTATCTAACCTCATCCCAAACTTTAAGTTCAACAAACTCGATACAACGTACACGGAAAAGTAGTCTGTCTTGTCTTTAAAAAACAAAATTAATTATTTTACCCGGTACAACTATTGCTTTTTTGACCGTTTTCCCTTCTAGTTGTTCTTTCACTTTCTCATTTGCAAGAACCATTTTTTCCAACTCATCTTTAGAAATAGCAACCGGTAAATCTAGAGTAAATTTCATCTTACCATTAAAGGAGACGGGATACGTCTTGGTACTTTCTACGAGATGCTTCTCATCAAAAACTGGAAAAGGCGCTTCACTGATAGATTCCTTATTCCCTAATAAAGACCATAATTCTTCCGCAATATGAGGCGCATAGGGTGACACCAGAATAGCAAGCGGTTCCAGCACCTCACGACTGTTACATTTTTGAGCGGTGAGCTCATTTACAGCAATCATAAAACTACTCACACTCGTATTAAAAGAAAAGTTCTCAATGTCTTCTTGTACTTTCTTAATCGTTTTATGCAAGGTCTTCCTGCTGTCTAGAGAAGCTTTATCATCGCTTACAGAGAACCCTGCATCATTGTGATAGAGTTTCCAAAGCTTTTTCATAAAACCATATACTCCGGTGATACCTGCTGTATTCCATGGCTTGGCTTGTTCTAGTGGTCCCAAAAACATCTCATACAACCGCAAGGTATCTGCTCCGTACTGATTACAAATGTCGTCAGGGCTCACCACATTATACTTGGACTTGGACATTTTTTCTACTTCTCTGGACACTTTGAATTTACCTTCACTATTTCTGACAACTTCAATATCATTAAACTCCGACCTCCAATTCTTGAAATAATCAACATTTAACTCGTTTGAAGGATTAACTAGGGAAACGTCACTATGAATAGGTCTATTTCTGATACTCACATTTACAGAAGATAACTTCGGTAATTTTTCAAGAAATTCATTTTTGACACTAGTTTCTTTCTTTTCTAAAAAATCCTGAAACTCTTGACTTTCCTCATCGATATCTTCGGAAACAATAAAGTTGTTTTTTTCTATTATCGGAGTAGCAATTTCCAAAGACTCTACATTTGTATAAGCCCCATCCACAATTCTTACATCAGCGTAAAATAACTTTACAACAGCACTCTCCCCCAAAATCATCCCTTGATTGATCATCTTTTGGAACGGTTCTTCTACGGAGACTTTTCCTAAATCGTGCAATAACTTTACCCAAAACCTGCTGTACAGCAAGTGACCAGTCGCGTGCTCGCTTCCTCCTATATACAGGTCTACATTTTCCCAGTACTCTTGTGCTTCCTTAGAAAACATCTCGTTCTCATTTTTAGCATCCATATACCTAAACATATACCAAGAACTTCCTGCCCAGCCGGGCATGGTATTTAATTCTAGTGGAAACAGACCGTCGCGGCCATCCTTATTAGAAACCACTTTATTTTCATTTATACACCAACTCCATGCGGCCGCTCGACCTAAAGGCGGTGCACCATCTTCCGTTGGTAAATATTCGTCCACTTCTGGTAAAACGATAGGCAAATGCTTGCGGTCTATCATTTGTGGCAACCCATCTTTGTAATATACTGGAAACGGTTCCCCCCAATAACGCTGTCTGGAAAACACGGCATCCCGCAATCGGTAGTTAGTCTTCCCTTTTCCAGCCCCTATTTCCTCTAGCTTTTCAATTGCCACAGCCATGGCACCTGATGTGTAACTCATTCCGTTTAAGAAATCACTGTTGCAAATAAGTGTTTTATCTTTAGCCGTATAGGCTTCTTCGGTACTATCTATACCGTCAAAAATATTTTTAATCGCAGGCATTCCTTCTTGACCAGCAAAAAAATGAGCAAATGCATGATCCCGCTCATCTCCACAAGGTACTGCCATTACAGCTCCAGTGCCATAACCTGCCAGCACATAATCCCCTATCCAAACAGGCACAGGTACACCACTTAATGGATGCGTAGCATAAGCTCCCGTAAATACACCGCTTATGGTCTTGACATCAGCCATACGTTCTCTTTCTGATCGTGCAGCAGTTGCTTTTTTATAGGCTTCTACCGCCTCTTTTTGCGCTGGGGTAGTAATGACATCTACAAGTTCATGCTCTGGCGCGAGCGTCATAAAGGTTACACCATATATAGTATCTGGTCGGGTAGTAAACACGTCCACTTTATGATCGCCTAATGGAAACGAAACCATTGCACCAATAGATTTTCCTATCCAATTTCTTTGTATTTCTTTGATAGATTCTGACCAGTCCAGTCCTTCTAGACCGTTCAATAACCGTTCTGCAAAAGCGCTAATTCTCATCATCCATTGGCGCATTTTTTTGCGCACTACTGGATGTCCACCACGCTCTGAAACACCGTTTACAATCTCATCATTTGCCAGTACGGTTCCCAGTGCAGGACACCAGTTGACTTCTGTATGAGCTAAAAAAGTTAGCCTATAGTCGAGTAGTATTTCTTGTTGCTCTTTATCGGTAAACGCATGCCACTCTACAGCGGTGAACTGTCGTATATCTTCCTCTGTGGCAGCATTGATGTTATGAGTTCCGCTTTCGCGGAAGCGGGATTCCAACTCACTTATCAAGCTAGCTTTATCGGCATCTTTATCATACCAGCTATCAAAAAGCAAGGTAAAAATCTCTTGTGTATAGGTATAATAATTTGGGGAAGAGGTTCGTAGCTCGCGATCCCAATCAAAGCTAAAACCTATGCGGTCCATCTGATTGCGATAACCAGCGATCTCGTTTCCAGACTTATCTGTTCCTCCTTCAATATTCGTTCTCGTGGTTTCTGCAGGATGTTGACCGGTTTGTATCGCATACTGCTCTGCTGGCAATCCAAAGCTATCGTAACCCATGGGATGCAAGACGTTAAAACCAGTGTGACGCTTATAACGAGACACAATATCACTTGCAATATAACCTAACGGATGCCCAACATGAAGCCCTGCACCACTGGGATACGGAAACATATCCAATGCATAAAACTTAGGTTTATCCGAATTATTAACCGCTTTAAAGGTTTTATGATCTGCCCAATGTTTTTGCCATTTTGCTTCTATTGTCTTGTGATCGTAGAGTAACATAGTTTCTTCTTCTAAGGCGCAAAAATACTAAAGCATAAGCTATTTGTGGAACTAATTAATCGTAGAGATGGGAAAAGGTTTAGGGAAACTAATAAGCATCGTGTCCACCACTGCTTGTTTCATCCCAGCTAGCGCTCTAAAAAACCAGGTAGGTTTCTATTCCATCAAGCGGCCTTTCATTGATTTTAATTGAAAAAAAAGACGCTAAGCGTTAATAGGCACAACATGTGCAAGTTCTAATTTCTTCACCGCTAGCGCTATGAGAAAATATCTTAGAATCACTAATTATCTAAGGTGCTTTATAAAACATAAAACAGACTAAAAAACAGATCCTTACGTTTGTGAATTAAAATATAGGTCTGGAACTCGTTATAGGTCTGTTACTTTGTTATTTTTGTAAATCAATTCAAGTTGCTGTAAAATTATGTCATCACAGTCCAGTTATCAAAAACGCCGTTTATTCAGCTCCTATTTTTGGGTAGTCATTAGTTTATTTTTGGTTCTTTTTATGTTGGGTTTGCAAGGTTTTTTGCTGCTCAACAGCCAGAAACTAGCCGACTTCTTTCGCGAGCAAGTTCCTATGTCTATCTACTTTAAGGATACGGCTAAAGAAGTAGAAATGCGCCAGCTAGAAAAAACACTTCAAATGGCAGCATACACTAAAAATGCTGTTTTTGTGAGTAGCGAAGAAGGCGCACAACAAACTAAAGAAGATTTAGGAGAAGATTTTGTAGCAAAATTAGATGGATTTAATCCCATCCCTAATTCCATAGACGTGCGATTGAACGCAAAATTTGTAACCGCAACAGAGATCCAGCAAATTGCAGATGATCTAGCTGCAAAAGATTTTGTACAAGAAGTAAGCTATGATAAACCTCTAGTTTCTTTATTAAATGAAAACGTAAAACGCATCTCTTTCTGGATGCTGGTTGTTTCTGGAATTTTTGTCTTGATTGCCTTTTTGTTGATCAATAGTTCCATAAGACTCAGCGTCTATGCAAAAAGATTTACCATTAAAACCATGCAAATGGTGGGAGCCACTAAAGGTTTTATAAGAAAACCTTTTATTCTAACCAGCATCAAATTAGGACTTATTGCGGCTGTACTAGCCTTAGCCTTACTAGCGGTAGTGGTTTATTATGCTGATGGTTTTATTCCTGAATTAGAAATACTCAAGAATTATGAAATGCTCACCATATTATTTGTGGGCGTTTTAGTTTTCGGGATTTTAATAAGTTTGATGAGTACTTATTTTGCAACGACTCGCTATTTGAATTTGAAAACTGATGAACTGTATTATTAATGACGACTGTCTTTTAATAAAAGAAGACACACTCCCTAAAGAAAGATAATCAAAAGAGAAAGCTTTTTCTTTTTGCCTTCCTCTCCTAAAGGATGGTCGGAGTTCAGAAAGGCTAGGTTTCTAAAAAAAATAAAGAGTATAGAATAAGCAGTATGATTTACTCTTAATCAAATTGATAAATAAAATTAATTGTTCATACACCCTTTGATCCTGAAAGCTTTCGGCAAGGGAACGGAAACAAAAAACATTTAAAATGAAAAAAGGAACTGTTAACGCTTTTCAAGGAAAAGCTACAAAGGCTAATGAGAAAATAAAACCACCTGTGGTAGAAGAAAACATACAACCAAATTTTGAATTTGTTTTTAAAAAGAAAAACTACTTGTGGATGGTTATTGGTTTGTTCGTAATCGCTATTGGTTTTGGACTTATGGCTGGTGGCGGCAGTGAAGATCCCGCAGTTTTTAATGAGGCGATTTTTTCCTGGAGACGCATTAGGCTTGCACCGATGCTAGTTTTAGCCGGTTTTGGAATTGAGATGTATGCTATTCTTTTAAATCCTGACAAAAAGTAAATGGAAACTTTTGATGCACTGGTCTTAGGAGCAATTCAAGGGCTCACTGAGTTTTTACCCGTTTCTTCTAGTGGGCATATCGAATTAGGAAAAGCGGTATTGGGAACAGACATAGGCAATAAAGAAGAAAACTTACTCTTTACGGTTATAGTACATTTTGCTACCGCTTTGAGCACTATTATTGTCTTCCGAAAGGACATTATAGAAATATTGAAAGGTCTTTTTTCATTTAAATGGAATGAAGAAACTCAACTTGCTTCTAAAATAGTCCTGTCTATGATTCCCGCAGTTATTATCGGCTTGTTGTTTGAAAAGCAACTAGAAGCACTTTTTGAAGGTAAAATAATACTTGTAGGGTTTATGCTCATCCTTACTGGATTGCTGCTATTTCTAGCTGGTAGAGCTAAGAAAACAACTAAAGGTGTGACCTGGAAAGATGCCTTGATCATAGGTGTGTCTCAAGCAATTGCAATGCTGCCAGGGATCTCTAGAAGTGGCGCAACCATATCAACATCTGTGTTGTTAGGTAATGATCGTACCAAAGCGGCTCGTTTTTCTTTCTTAATGGTGGTGCCCTTGATTTTTGGGAAAATTGCAAAAGACGGATTAGATATTATAAAAGGTGATGTGATCATTGATACGGTTTCTACAACACCGCTTATTATGGGTTTTCTCGCAGCATTCATCACAGGCCTTGCTGCTTGTACTTGGATGCTTTCTTTGGTAAAGAAAGCAAAGCTTCATTATTTCTCTTACTACTGCTTTGGGGTTGGAATAATAGCTATTACTGCTGGAGTGATGAATACCTAAGACAGTATTATATTCTTGCTATCTAAATTGGTATATTTCTTATCGTATTTAGATGACTCCGATTAATAATGATCTCGCAACTAAAACTTTGATTTCTAAAAATACTTTCGCCACTTCTAATCGTTATTTCTGTGATCAAGTGGTTTCTTATTCCTACGCCCCCCATTTGACGATGAAATCCCACTGAGCAGTTTTCAAGGAATGGTATTTGACAGCAACTAAAATATTTATAGAGGTCTTGACTGCTGTGATCGCGTTCAGGTTTATGACAAACGCGGTAAATTCCAAAGAGGATAGAACGTACCAACCCTGGGCGGAAATTTTTACATATAGATAAGAAAGATCAGATACTAATCACCCCTTACCGCAATTCTAATGTACTTCAATTCTCAAAACAAGGCGATCTTATTTCCGCACAATATATAGACTACTACCCTGTTGGTAAATTTCATAAGAGTACCATTTCCCTTGAAGCTATTCGTCTATATTACAACTTTAAGAAGGGTTTTGTTCTTAAATCCGAAACCTGTAGTAATGCAGAAATTATAGTGGTTCAGAATTTGTGGTTTCGATTGATTGGAAGAGTAAAATTCTTTGCTAGCCCTAAATCAAAACTTAAAATCATGAACTTACTTCAAGATCATATCACCCACCATCGTGATCAGCTGTTAGTTTATTTAAACTTTAAGGGAATCACGCCACCGGAATTTAGTGGCTGGTAAATTTAAAGTTTAAGATAAAAAAAACGGCTTCTATTTCTAGAAGCCGTTGTTTATATAATGAATTATGTTTATGCCGCTTTCTCGAAAGCGAAACACTCAACAATTACTGGATACTATTGAAAATCTGAGGCCTGTAAAACTTGGTTTACATTAATCTCAGTAGTCTTCATAGTAATGCTTTGACCTGCCATAGGAACTACCATCGTGTGTGGAAAGTAAATTCCGTCTATGCTTTTATAGTCTCCTAAAGTCGTTACCTGAGAAACTTCCTGTCCATTAGGCCCTTGAGCAACTTCAACGGTTTGCATTTTAAACCCCGATTCCATATCATAATAGTTGGTAGTTTTCTTACCGCTGTTATCCTCTGCAATTACAACATATGCGTTGCTGCCATTTAAGTTTTCAGCACCTTTCAAGGTAAGGATGTACTGACCATTCAAGTAGGTTTGTTCTTTAAACAAGCCCGTTTGACCTTTCATAACGTCAGTTATTTCGGCTGGCATATCGATTTTCTGACCCATTTGTACCATGTAGCCTTTCTCACCGTCAAAAGCTTGCTTTAAAACAGTCCCCATTCCTACTATACTTATTTCATTAAGCATCAGATTAGGAGATTTTTGTTTTATGGTGCTTACCATTTTTTGACCTTGGAAAGAGGCGTTCATAGTTTGCACGATGCTGCTCACATTATCAAGTTTCTCTGCTCCACCTATAGCCTGAAGGTAACCATTAATTACAGACTGTGCAGTTGTTCCAGCAGGAAGGGTTATGGTTGATGGACGCTCTGTGGGGCTTGCGTATTTATCATAAAACTTTACCGGAAGTTTTTTTCCTTCAAACTCCATTTTCTCTAGATTATCTAACACGTCACTGGCTTTACCCACTATGACTACTCTTGAATTATCTAATTTAAAGTATTTGTTTGCAACACGCTGCACATCTTCAACGGTAACTCCATTAATGTTCTCAAGATAGTTAGCATAGAAATCCTCTGGTAGGTTATTGCGTTTGATATTTAATGCATAACTCGCAATTGTTTGTGGACGCTCTAGTGCCATTACAAAGTTGCCTACATATTTTGCCTTTGCATCTATTAAGGTTTGCGGATTTACAGGCTCAGTTCTTATTCGTTTTATCTCCTTAAAAAACTCCACAACTGCACTGTCAGTAACCTGGTTGCGCACCTTAGCACTTGCATTAAATCTAGAAACACCATATCTACTCGCTCCTAAACTGGAGTATGCTCCATAAGTATATGCTTTATCTTCCCGCAGGTTCTTAAATAGATATCCTTCGCCACCACCACCTAGGATGTTATTTGCCATAAGAGAAGAGAAATAATCGCTATCGCTTTGTTTGAGGCTTACATTATTCGTAATTGATATGTCAGATTGCACAGCATTAGGCATATCGATGAAATTTATTTCTGAGCTTTTGACATTGGGCGTTAAAATAGGAGCTGGTAATTCTTGAATATCCTCCTTATCCCAATTTTTAAAATACTTTTTAATTTGTTTTTTAGCCTGTTTAGCCTTTATATCACCTACAACAACTATATAGGCATTATTGGGCGCAAAACCCCTTTTATAGTACTCTAAAACATCTTCAAAAGTTACATTTTCAATAGTTTCCTCCGTAATAAACTCCCCATAAACATGATCTTTACCATAAGCTAGTGCGCTCACTACACGAGCTGCTGTAGCGTCCACACTTTTCTCACCTGTTTTTAAGCTTTCTATGAGTTTTTCTTTCTCTTTTTCAAATTCTTCTTTTGTCAGTAATGGGTTGATAGCAGCGTCGGCCATTAACTCAAGAATACGTTCTGAATATCTAGATAGTGAACTGGCATAAGCACCACTAGAGCTAAAATTTAAAGATGCCCCTAAAAAATCAACCTCGTCATTAAATTTATCTTTGGAAATTGAAGTTGTTCCATTTCCAAGCATAGAAGATAATAGATCTAAAACACCTGCTTTTTGGCCTTCAAAAACTGGTTGGTTATCTATACTTAATTGGTAGGATACCCGTGGCAATTTATTGTTTTCAACGACTAGAATTTTAATTCCATTTTTTAATTGAAATTCTACAGGCTTCTCAAGAGTAATGATGGGCTCTGGGCCAGCTTGTGGCATTTTTGATCGATCTAATTGAGCGGCTGCATTAAAGCTTATAAAAGCAATACAAATTACAACGGCTATTTTTCTATATAGTATATTCATTTTATTGGTCTTCTTTATTAGGTAAATACTGAATTTCTACTCTTTGATTAGGACTTAAGTACTTTTTTGCAACATCTCTGATTTCCTTTCTCGTAATAGATCTATAAAGTTCAAGTTGCGAGTTTATTAAGTCGGTGTCTCCATATAATAGATGGTATGTAGCCAGACTACTTGCTATACCTGCAACACTTGAATTTGAATTTACAAACTGATTTTCAAATTGATTGAGTAGTTTTTGATAATCACGTTCAGTTATTAATTCGGTTTGCATTTTTATGATTTCCTCATCAATTTCAGCAAGTAAGGTATCTAACGATACCTCTCCTTGCGGTAATGCAAATAGGGCAAAAATATTATAATCTACTTGTCCTAAATTAACCGCTTGTACTCCTAGAGCTTGTTTTTGCTCGTCAACCATCTTTTTGTACAACACGGAACTTTTTCCACCGCTTAAATAACTAGATATCATGTCTAATATGTATGCGTCTCTAGTGGACTGACCGGGTAATCTGTAAGCTCCTATTATAGCAGGGATTTGAATATTCTTATCGTATTTAATTGCTTTTATGGTTTCAGTAATCGGCTCTTCTTTGGGAAAATTGCGAGTTACATCTGGACCTCTTTTCACCTCGCTAAAGTATGTAGCTACTAGTTTTTTCGTTTCTTCTATCTTAATATCCCCAGCTACAACGAGTACCGCATTGTTGGGTACGTAGTATTTATCAAAATAGGATTTGAACTCTTCCAGTGTAGCGGCGTCTAGATGCTCCATTTTACCAATATTCTCATCTTTGTAGGGATGCACTTTGAAAAGGTTTTCTCCCACCGCACTTAAGATCTGACCGTATGGTCTATTATCATTACTTTGGCGTTTTTCTTCTTTTACTACTTCATTTTGAGTATCTACACCTATTTGATCGATAACAGGATGCAACATACGCTCCGACTCGAGCCATAAACCTAACTCTAATTTATTAGAAGGGAAAATCTCGTAGTAGTAAGTTCTATCTTGAGAAGTATTTGCATTAAAAGTACCACCATTTGCAGGGATTATTTTCATGAATTCACCTCGTTCTATATTCTCTGTACCTTCAAACAGGAGGTGTTCAAAGAAGTGAGCAAACCCTGTGCGGGCTCTATCACCGTCTTTTCCACCTACATCATACATTACAGATGTGATTACTACTGGGGCTGTGTTATCTTGATGTAAAATAACGTGCAAGCCATTTTCTAGGTCATATTCTGTGTATTTAACCTCTTGAGCTAAACCAGTGGCTGTTGCAAAAGCAACTGCTAGACTTAAAACAATCTTTTTCATTTGATAATTTTTATGTTTACATACTACGTAAGTATCTTTTCTATATAAAACGTTACATAAAGATTAAAAACTTCCTAAAGTCAGAGTCTAAAAGAACTCCCATCGTTAAAATAAAATAAAAACAGCCATAATAACCATTCATTTAAACTAACTTTAGGTCACAACAAAATTTATGAAAACTACACAAACAACAAAGTACTCCATATTAATGGCGCTGGCACTCATTGTCTATTTTTTAATCATTAACAAGATAGGTTACGGGGCTAAGAGTTATTTAAGTTTATTCAATGCTGTTATTGTGGGCATTGGTATTTTTTTCGTTATACGAGACGTCCATAAAAATACAGTTAAGTTTAAATATTTAGATGGATTTGTTGCTGGAATCAAATCCGGATTTGTCGCTACTTTAATCTTTACGGTATTTATGGCTATTTATCTTTTTGAGATAGACCCAGCACTCGCTCAACAATTAAAAAAACAAATAACCACCGCTGGAGAAGAAATAGAATTTGCACTATTGTTATCTATCCTATTATCTGGTGTTGCTACATCCATAGTAACGCCATTACTCATCCTGCCTATCTATATGAAGTCTTGGAATACAAAGGATACAAGAAAAAAACAGAAACCACTTAACCAATAACTACAAATTAAATGCTATAGTTTGTTGATCACTTTGTTAATACCGGTATTAAAGGTATATTTGCAATCCGAAATTATTAACATTTAATCAACAATTATGTACGCAATCGTAGAGATAGCAGGGCAACAATTCAAGATCGAGAAGGATCAAAAGTTGTTTGTACATCGTTTACAAGAGGATGAAGGTGCGTCAATTAACATTGACAAAGTTCTTCTTTTAGGGAATGGTGACAACATCACACTCGGCGCCCCAGCTATAGAAGGAGCATTTGCTGAAGCAAAAGTTCTGAGTCACTTAAAAGGTGACAAAGTAATCGTTTTTAAGAAAAAACGTAGAAAAGGATATCGTAAGAAAAACGGACACCGCCAGTATTTAACTCAAATTCAAATTTCAAATATTTCTGCTTCAGGTAGAAAGAAATCTGAATCTAAGAAGACTGCTGCTCCTGTAAAGGAAGATAAGCCTGTTGCTAAAACTGTTAAAGCAAAAGATGCTCTCGAAGCAAAAGTAGAAGATACTTCTAGTAACCTGAGCAGTCATACAGTTGCAGAACTTAAAGAACTAGCAAAAGAACGAGGACTGGAAGGATATTCAGCATTGAAAAAAGCTGAACTCATCGAGTTACTTAGCAAATAATAACCTAAAAATTAGAACAAGATGGCTCATAAAAAAGGAGTAGGTAGTTCGAAAAACGGAAGAGAATCAGAATCTAAACGCTTAGGTGTCAAGATTTTTGGAAATCAAGCAGCTATTGCTGGTAATATTCTCATTCGTCAGCGTGGCATGACTCACCATCCCGGTGAAAACGTATATGCTGGTAAGGACTTTACATTACACGCAAGAGTAGACGGACTAGTAAAGTTTACTAAAAAAAGAAACAACAGATCATATGTATCTATCGTTCCTGTAGCTGAGGCTTAAGAAACATTTCTTTTACAAAATCAAATCCCAAACCGAATGCTTCGGTTTGGGATTTTTTTGTTTCTACCAGCACTAGAATACTTCACAGTAAAAATGTCGATCTTAAAAGCTGTCTGCTTAAGTTTTTTACAAAGTAAACAAGCGTTTACTTCACTTATAAGGAATACCTAATGGAAAATGAAATGCTACTATGTAAGGGTGGATCAAACAATGTTTTAGAAAAACAGCCCTGATTAAGAAAATAACTTAGTTGATATATATATATCAAGTTTCAAATCTCTAACGACACTATACCCGGTCTGAACTCTTTAATTTTGCCATTAAATATTCTGCTGAATCACAAGTGATTCTATTATTAAAAATGCTCCATATGGCCACATCATGCATTTAGAAAGATTTGTCAGTCACACTAAAACATTTGAAATGGGTTGTTCAACTTTATTATGCCAATTTGATAACTTTAATATGACAACGTCTTTGTGTGTGGTGTTTTCAAAGGTATAGATTTATCATTGCACTAAATTGTAAGCTTTATAAATGCTTGGATATAATTTAAATAGAATCTCAGCCATTTATCTCTGTCTTAATGTCCATTTGGTTTTGGATTTGAATGATAAATATCGGCTACTAGCTAATAATTGTTTCTGCGTATCTCCATTAACTAGAAGTTCATCCTTATATGAACCTCTAACAGTATGCAATTAAACATATTAGAAATCAGAGTTTCTTAAAATATTTTCCAACCCTATAGTACTTTGGTTTTGCCATAAAACACAGACCATGAATAAAAGTACTCCCTATAACAGACACCCTGCCATTACAAAGTTATTAAACTTTGTTCTGCGAAAATAATTAGCCGGTCAGCTGAATCGTTTAACAGCGATTGCCACTACAAGACCTGTATGATTAGGAATATATAGTAACCATACGTCCCAGGGCTATTAAATGGTGTATATGCACTCCCAAAGCTATCAACACTGATCATTGCCTGCGAAAAGTAACCAATCTTCTGCATATTTCTTATATATACAACCCTTAAAATCGCTAGGACGTTTTTGTAATGATATTGAAGAACCCTATTATTGATTTTATAATAGTCCCAAAAACGTTTTACACTCTCAGCTCGGGTATCAAGAGATACCTTTTTGACAAAGAATAAAACTTGTAAGTTGTATGAGTGCCTTTTGCTATTAATCCAAGTATCTTTTTACAATCCTACCAATATTAACAAGCGTCCAGCCTCTACCTTTTATAATGCCATACAGCTTTTCTTCTAAAGGGAACCTCCTCAACTATTATTTGTGAGGAAAAACTTTTGGAATAAGAGAGTTCTGAGTGGTGTTTTTGGTGTAGTGTACTCTACACCTACGAATTGAAATGAATATAATCCTGAGAAGACTCATATCTTGTACAATCAAAATAGCCTAAGATGACTACTGTCCCTACATAAATATAAACACAAGTTCTATTTACTTTATAGGTTAAGATTAATAAATTCCACTGAAATAACTCTACAGCCTTTTATTACCTGATAATATCAAATAGGCCCAACTTGTGACGAGAAGCTTGCACCAAAATAAGGAATAATACCGCATATGGGTGCGTTTTTATAAGGCCAGCATTTTAGTTGTTTCAGCAACCAAATATCCGAATAGAACTGTAATAACCTAAAGCTGTGGTCCATATATATGCTTATATATTATTTATCTAGATAAAGTAGGAAGCTA
>NZ_JBLIGN010000019.1:0-38298 GCF_047636915.1 Nonlabens sp.
ATAAAAGATTATTTAGATTGGGGCGCAGGTCCTCGAGCATCGCAGAATTTGATTTTAGCCGCAAAAACGCACGCAGCCGTTAACGGGAAATACAGTCCAGATATTGAGGATGTAAAAGCCGTTGCAATAGGGATTCTAAGACACAGAATTATAAAAAATTACAAAGCTGAGGCCGAAGGTCATACCGAAGAGAGTATTATCGATCAACTGCTGTAGAAAAGAACCCTTAGTTTTGGTATTCACCTACCTGTTATCGATTCCAGACAAAACTGGAAGGAATCGAACTTTTGTTGTTTATGGAAATTATTTGAATTTATCTTACATAAATGTGGTGTAGACTATATTCTCCTTTTAATGTATTTTAAATCTCCATTTCCGAGCACCTGTTTTCTGTAATGACAGAAAGTGTTTATCAGGTATGTAATCGTTTCATTCAAAGCATCAAGTTGTTTAGTTTTTTGTTGATACAGAAAATTGCATTATAGATATTTCTAATCACGCTTTCGCGAAAGCAGAACTGTCACTTTTCACTGAGCCAATACAAGATACTTAGGTTATTATAAAAAGGGTTGAATCCTAGTTTAAAATAGAATTTTAAGTTTTATTTAAAGTCTACTAATCTTTATGTTGTGATTTAGAAATTTTTTAACAAGTTCTATTCGAGCACTTATTATAGCAAAAACGGACTTTTATTTGCTTGAAACATGATCAAATCTTTTATTAAAACTGTCTTTTTCTTTTTCATCGCATTATTTTTTACCCATTGTTCTTATACCTATTCCGAAGATTATTTCAACGATGTTGAATTACCAAGTCCTGATATAAACATTTCCTTATTAGGGTTTACGAATGGCGAGGTGTTGAATGAATCTAGATTGGTAAATTACAGTATCACTGGATCAGGAGGGACCTTGGGGGATGTTTTAGTAGAAATAGATGATGATGTTGTTTTCAATTCTTCTAGTAGATTAGGACAGTTTGCTATAGATGTAGATAGGTTGGAAAATGGTGATCACGAATTAATTATTTCTTTTGAGTTTCCAACAAATTCAGGTAGTCTAGCAGATTCATTGCAAGCTGAATTGTTTTCAGGAACTGTAACATATTCTTTTACGGTAGATAAATCACTTGCCGATTCTTTTGGAATAGCTTCTGTAGATATAATTCAAGGTTCTATTTTTATTAACCTTAATCCCATTACAGACACTAATTTTGATGAAGCTTTCCTATTAATTAAAAAGAATGGTAGTGTAGTAGAAGAGTTGTTGATATCACAACAGCAAGTAAATGATTTGCAAATACATGATTCAGAGACATTTTTTTACAATCCTGAATATGCAATTAAAGTAAAAAATACGTTTGAAGAGAAAATTTCTGATTACGTATTACTTATTACTCCTCAAATGGAGTTTGAGCAACTACCTATTCTTTATGATAATTTTGATTTAATCTATTCAGGGCATCCATTATATGGCAATTTTGATAGCATAGGGATTGAATATTCTCATTTAGGGGTAAGTGGTTTAGAATATTTAATACCTACTGGTGGGACAACTAATATTAATAGACCTTTTACTTTTGGGTTGCCAGTACCGATGAGACTGAATTTTTACAGAAATGGATCATTTATCAGTGATATATTTGTTGAATTAAAGCTAGGAGAAAATCTACCTGTGTCTGATTTCATAGATTTAATATATGTTAATTCTGTTGATAATTATTATGTTTTAAGCCAAACTAACAGTATGTTAACTATGACAGAGCTTGACCGTTCAAGTTTAACTGTTAACCGCAATGTGAATTTAGCAACTTTATTATCACAGTCAGATTTTAAATCTCTCGATATCTTACCATCTACTAATTTATTAGCTATTAATTTAAAGGGTAAATCATTGATTTTTGATACATCTAGTTTTAGTTTAATAGAGACCATATTAGCTACTTCTTATAACGTAAATAAAGCAAATGCTCTCGTATACGTAAAAGGAGATTATGTAGTATTGGATGATGATTTTTCTAGTGGAGAAGTTATTATTTATGATAAAATTACTAGAATTGAGAAGTATCGATCAACTAAGATGACTAACTTTTTTATGGCAAATGATGCCTCTTATTTTTATGTAAATGGTGACTTATTTGAGTTGCAATCAGGAACTTTCAATTTTTCGAGAACTATGAGAGATTCAGTAAATAATAGAGATGCATTACCTTTAACATACATGGCTTTTAACACAGCAAACAACACCGTAGTATTTGGTTGGTTTAGGGATGCCTATTATTTAGATTTAAATTCTAATAATCAAAATTATATCTGGGGTTCAGGAGATGTAAGGAGCGTTAATTTTACAGAGACTGGACAACCTTTTATGAATAGCAATCATTTTTCTGGCGGAAATCGATCGCATTTATATGATGTTGCCAATAATGAGCTACTTAGCATAGCTACTTTGTCACTGAACAAATATTTTAATGGTAGCATCTTTTCTCCTAGTGGTGTATATCTTATCACAGATTTATACACAAATTAAATATGAAAACATATTTAGCATTTGCCATAATCGTTTTTGTTGTGCTATCTAAATCAAATGCACAGAATAATTTAAGTGGATTATTTGAAGTTAATTATAATACATATTCACACAATAGCTTGAAGCAATTTCAACAAGAATTTATAAATGATTTAAGTGAGGTAGATTTAAGAGTTAATGATGATTATGGTGCTAACATTGGTTACACATTAGGATTACAAGTAGATAGTATCAACACGCAGTTCTTTGCATCTTATAATACTACTGCGGGTAAAATTTCTTATTCAGATTTTTCTGGGATTATAAGAATTACTCAGTTATTAAAGGCCTTTTCAATAGGTGGTGAGTATCAAATTAATTTAAGTAACAAAGAAAGTAAAAATAAATTTTTCTTTGGTGCGAGAGGATTTTTAAACTTCACAACTTTTGATTTAGAAAACTACTCCGTACTCAACACCTACGTGATTTCAGATTTGATAGAGTTTCGATCCATCGATTTAGGTTTAGGAATTAGAGCTATTTACGAAATTCCTATTTCAAAATTTAAATTGCGTTTCAATCTGGGCTATGATTATGTGCTAGGGGGTAATTTTAATCTCGCTGATAGTCCAGATTTAACACTTGAAAATGATGAAGGAGATTTTGTTAAGCCAGGATGGAGTGGTTTAAGAACTGGTGTAGGAATTGTTATCCCATTATAAATTTTGGAGTGCTTAACAGTGTAAAAAAACCTTAAGATCTTCTCCAATAATTCTTTTAAAATCAATTAAACATAACCTTATTGATAATATCTATCACGCTTTCGCGAAAGCGGAAACACTACTATCGATATAGTTTTTGTGAAACTGATAATTTAAATCTCGAAAAATTATTAATTCGATAATTTTGGGAGTTCCAGCAGCTTATTATTTTGAGAATCCTCAAGCTACTGTGGTAACGCGGTAAGACTTTCATTTCACGTGGCATTTTCGTAACTTCGCAATCCTTAAAAAAATGATTAATTAAATATAATATATATGGCTTTTGATATTGATATGATTAAAAAGGTGTATGATGAGCTGCCAGCTCGTGTGGATAAAGCACGAAAACTTACTGGTAAACCGCTAACACTTGCTGAGAAAATTTTGTATTCTCACCTTTGGGATGGAACTCCTGGTACCCCATTTAATAGAGGGAAAGACTATGTAGATTTTGCTCCAGATCGTATCGCATGTCAAGATGCTACGGCTCAAATGGCATTGCTACAATTTATGCAAGCTGGAAAAGAAAAAGTCGCCGTTCCTACTACAGTGCACTGTGATCATTTGATTCAAGCAAAAAATGGAGCGTCTATGGACCTTCAAAGTGCTTTAAATACTTCCAACGAGGTATTTAACTTTTTAGAATCAGTATCTGATAAATACGGTATTGGTTTTTGGAAACCAGGAGCTGGTATCATTCACCAGGTGGTTCTTGAAAATTATGCATTCCCAGGAGGAATGATGATAGGAACAGATTCTCACACAGTAAATGCTGGTGGACTAGGCATGGTGGCTATAGGTGTAGGTGGAGCAGATGCTGTTGATGTTATGGCAGGAATGGCTTGGGAATTAAAATTCCCTAAACTTATAGGTGTGAAATTAACGGGTAAATTATCAGGATGGACAGCGCCTAAAGATGTGATTCTTAAAGTGGCTGAAATCCTTACCGTAAAAGGCGGTACTGGAGCTATTGTAGAATACTTCGGTGATGGAGCTTTGAATCTTTCTTGTACAGGAAAAGGAACGATTTGTAACATGGGTGCTGAGATAGGAGCAACGACTTCTACTTTCGGTTATGACGATTCTATGGAGCGCTACCTGCGTGCTACAGAAAGAGCTGATATTGCAGATGCGGCAAATGAAGTACGAGAGCATCTTACAGGAGATGCTGAGGTGTACGCAAACCCAGAACAGTATTTTGATCAAGTCATTGAGATCAATCTCGATACCTTAATGCCACAAATTAATGGACCGTTTACTCCAGATCTTGCGACAGAATTGGGCGCTATGAACGAAAAGGCGACTACAAATGGATGGCCACTTAAAGTGGAATGGGGACTGATAGGTTCTTGTACCAACTCTTCCTATGAAGATTTATCACGTGCGAGTTCAATCGCTCAACAAGCAATAGATAAAAAGTTAAAAACAAAAGCAGAATTTGGAATCAACCCAGGTTCTGAAAAGGTTCGTTACACAACAGAGCGCGATGGTATTTTAGGCATCTTTGAACAATTAGATGCCAAAATTTTTACCAATGCCTGTGGACCATGTATTGGACAGTGGGCACGTTATAGCGATCCTAAAAATGCACCTAAAAATTCGATTATTCACTCCTTTAACAGAAACTTTGCTAAGCGTGCCGACGGTAACCCAAATACACATGCCTTTGTGGCTTCCCCAGAGATGGTAGCTGCCATAGCAATTGCAGGAAGATTGGATTTTAATCCTATCACGGATACATTGATCAATGAAGATGGAGAAGAAGTAATGTTAGATGAACCTACAGGATGGGAATTGCCTCCTAAAGGTTTTGAGGTAAAAGATGACGGTTACCTCGCACCACAAGAAGATGGAAGCGGTGTGGTAATTAAAGTGGATGAAGATTCAGAACGCATTCAATTATTAGAACCATTTACCCCTATAGGTACGGATGTTTCTAAAGCAAAATTGTTGATCAAAGCATTTGGTAAATGTACCACCGACCATATATCTATGGCGGGACCTTGGTTGCGTTACAGAGGTCACTTAGACAATATTTCTAACAACTGTTTGATAGGTGCAGTAAATGCGTACAACAAGCAAACTAACTTGGTAAAAAGTCAAATAGATGGGGAATACGATGCTGTGCCAGCAACGGCCAGAGCTTATAAAGCTGCTGCGATCCCTTCTATTGTTGTAGGAGATCATAATTATGGGGAAGGTTCTTCTAGAGAGCATGCTGCTATGGAGCCACGTTTCTTAGGTGTAATCGCTGTTTTGGTAAAATCTTTTGCGCGTATTCATGAAACGAACTTGAAGAAACAAGGAATGTTGGGACTTACGTTTGCAAACGAGGCAGACTATGACTTGATCCAGGAAGATGATACCTTCAACTTTGTAGATTTAGCCGCTTTCTCTCCAGATAAGCCACTTACTATCGAAGCTACTCATGCAGACGGTTCTATGGACACGATTATAGCAAACCATACCTATAATGCTGCTCAAATCGGCTGGTTCCACAAAGGAAGTGCCTTGAATAAAATAAAAGAAGAAAACGCCGCTTAATAAAGCGTTTAAGATCTTTTCCTTTACTTAAAAAGCCTCTTGATTATCAAGAGGCTTTTTCTATAGGTAGTGGTTTTGCTTTTGCTAAAGAGAGATGTCCATACACTTCTTTTAAGACGGAGTAGTTTTTTCACCTCGTTGGTACTTCACATAATAGGAGATACCAAAAAGTATCAATGGAACAATAGCCACTAAAAACCGCAGCTCATACGTTAATTTCTCTCCACCGCTGAGCATAAAGTAAACGCCTAAAAAAAAAGAAGCTAGAGGTTACTTTGTATTTAGACGGCGATCGCAGATAAGTAAGAAGTTTGTTCATGACCAGGTATTTGAATCTATAAATATGAGATGATCAAGGGTATTTATTTTATTTAGTTATAAAAGTATCAATGAGGTTTTTCTCCTTCTTCTTGAACTTCCCTTCTGAAGTCAAAGTCATAATCTTTCGGTGCTTTTAATTTTCCTGATAGCTTTCTAATAAAGTAAGTCTTCTCTTCCACTATTTACAGTTATTGTTCCTCTATCTTTTAAGTTTCACAACCAATTTAAAATTATACTCCACAAGATCAGTACCAACGCGATTTTAATTTTCTATATTTTTTTTTGAGATTTCTATAACGTTGTTCTCTAGGGTAAGAGTTAAATTAGTGATTGTATTGGGAGGGTGTTCCCAGCTAAAGAAAAACACAAGTACAAATGATTTTTTTTTACTTTTAACCTTTATAATCAGATACCTATATTGTCTCAACAAATAACAACCTTAACATTTTTCAAATATCCCAACCTAACAGAAAAGCTGTGGGCTTTTGGAATGATGCAGTTTGCTCACAGTCCTTTGAAGAAAGTAAAAGGATTAGAGTTTTATAAACTTTTGGGTTCTGGTAAAAAGAATTTTGATCCAAAACCAGATTGGAGTGTTTATGGCTTGCTTCAAGTATGGGAGAATGAAAATGCAGCAAAAGACTTCTTTGCTCATTCAAAGTTGTATGTGCGTTACCAAAATCATACGACTCACCAACTTACTTTCTATCTTAAAAGTATCAAAGCTCATGGGCAGTGGTCCAAGCAAAATCCGTTTGAAGAGAGCGACGATTTAGATGCCAGCAATGAGATGATTGCCGTAATTACTAGAGCAACTATAAAGCTGAATATGCTTAAGAAATTCTGGGATTATGTACCTATTTCTCAAAAAGATCTTGTGGATAATCCGAGTCTGCTTTTTACCGCTGGAGTAGGAGAACGACCTATCACTCAAATGGCAACTTTTAGTCTTTGGAATGATGCGCGAGCTTTAAAGAAGTTTGCGTACCGCAGTCAGAATCATCGCCATGCGGTGCAACAAACTCAAGCATTGCAATGGTATAAGGAAGAGATGTTTACGAGGTTTCAGCCTTATAAAATCACTGGTGAATGGGAAGGGTTTGAGATCCCAAAGGGCTTAATGATTTAATATGTTTTAACTTGAAAGATAATAAAGAGAAGGAAGTTAATGATTTTGTCTAGGAGTGAAGTCAGAGGCTTAAATATATACGTTTCTTTTAATATCACTAAGAACAATATTCCGGTTTTTGATAAGCTCAATTTTCTCCATAGTCCGGTACAACAGATGTAGTTCAATCTATGGAAGTTCTTCATCAAAGTTTAATATTTTAACACGTTATGTTATGGCTGTATCGTACTATTGGAACTTGGCGTAAACATTATGGCAGTAGCGGCGTATATGCCAGGGTTACTTTTCTTTGCATGCACAACAGGACCGCTTTCCGACAGCTTTTATAAATCTACTACGAGAATAAAATATAGTAAAATAAGCATTATTGCACCTTATAGGTAAATCGATGGCTTCATAATAATAGTGTTGCATTCATAGAGGAATGAATTGTTAGAAGTAAATGCAGATCTAAGTGTCTTCTTTAGAAAAAAAAAGTTCGCAACTTAGAGAATCTTACAACTTGGAATTAGAAAGTATTATGCTTATTTTTTCTTCAATTTGGGCTATGGTGAGTCCTATCGATAAGAACAGCCTGTTATATTAAATGTCAAAAAAGGAATTTTTGAGTAGAGATATGGCCTTTATCGATACCTTTAAAGCTTTTGACAAATCTTCTTCTCAGATGCTACATTCTCGATCTATATAAAGCAAATGAAATTGTTAGGGGTACAAAATTTACTTATTTAGCAGCGTATTATATGGGAAGGTTTCTTTAGATAGTATCGGTCTCAATAAAAACGAATGGTTCGATTTACAGTTCTCTAATTAAAATAGTTTTTTAAAAAAGGCACTTAGAAATGGTTTTGAAGTCATGGGAAGCATGATACTTACATCTTGTCCAAAACTAGTCTCCTCATCCAGAAAGCTAAATATGTTTTGAATACTATTCTTTTTATATAGGGTATGAAATACTTGAGGACCACGACTGTTATCACTGTGCAAAACGTCTAGCATGATATCATCATAAAACCGGAATTTCTTAGAAATCATATGGTGATGAAGCTCTCGATTTGCAAGAATATTATCCACCAACTGAGTGGCTTTCTTTTCACTCATTTTAAAACTATAACCGGTAGACGGTTTTACCCAACCACCAGCGGTTCCTATTTTAAAAAGTTTTTTTTGATGGTGTTGTTCAAACCTATACGTAGTCATAGGTATAATACCTTGCTCGGTTTTAGAAATGCTGTAATTTTTAATTTTTAGAAAATTACTGATATATTCTTTAAGATATTTATCATAGGTATCATCGCTTACTACGTCCTTAGAAAAGTAAGTGAATTCTACCAAAGCTTCTGTAGTAGAATAGGGTAAAACGTAAGTAAAACAGGTAGTGCCAGCATCTCTTAACCGGTAATCCATCATCACAAAGTCCTTCGGATTGAAAACAGATTTCTCCGTATTAATCACCCAGCCTTTAAAATGTTGAAGTAAAGTAGTCGCCTTTTTATCACTATAAAATGCTGGATCGATCCGACTGTCCAGAACAAGGTTTGCGGTGAGATGGGTTGATTCACAATGTATAGTTTTGATCTCGTCTCCTGTTACTCTTTCTACTTTTTCTTCAATTAAAAAATAGTTGCTTGTTTGTTGTAATTGTGCTTGTGCAAAGGCAATAAAATCAGGACTCTCTATGGTTTTATAGACATAATTTTCGAGATCTAGGTTTATAAAATTATCAGGCATGATAAAACTGCCTTTATTCCAACTATGGGAGATCAAATGATCCCAACGGCCTTTTCCTTTTTCCCAAAAAGACCAAGTTTTTTCTAGCGAATTTGCCTTAAAATCATCAATAATAACAATCTTTAAATTGGATTTACGGCGCAGTAATTCTAGTGCAACGTGACTACCAGCGCATCCCATGCCTATAATTGCTATATCGTAATGATGATCCATAAGCCTATTGTAAAAAATAATTGAACACTGTAAAGATGATAAGAAATAAGTTTACTGCCTTTGAGTTTAAATTGGAGTGCTATCGCATGTAAAATCGCCGCCACAACGAACCAACAAAGGTAATTAAACCACCCTGCGCCGCCATTAAAATGCCAGAAACCTGAAAAATCGCATATTTGTTCTAGAAAATAGTCCAGTCCCACCATTAAAAAGGCTCCTAAAGCGATGATGCCTATGCGAGAGTTGAGAAATTTCTTTGCTATTACATGAGAAGTAAAGGTTAGTATAGCCCAATTAACACCTATTAGAATCGGGATTCCATCTATTTTAGGGCCAAAATTCTTGCCGTAATAGTAATCACCAAAAAGATTGCCCGTATGGACGCCTATCCATTCTACTGCTATTCCTGTGATCATAAATACGGCAAATAATAGAACTGTTTTTTGAGAGTCTATTTTAAAAAAGAAAATCATTAAAAACAGCAAGTATAACAGGGTAAATGGCGACTTAGGAAGAAAGAAATCTTCATATCCTAAAGCTATTCCTATTAAGGCAGCAATATGAATGATCCATAAAAAAATTAGGGCGCCTAGTTTCATGACATCTCTTTTAAGATAAGGTCTGTTGTGATTTGTGCGCTAAGTAGACACAAAGGAATTCCACCACCAGGATGCACAGAACCGCCTACATGATACAGGTTTTTAATCTTGCTATTGAAGTTAGGATGTCTTAAAAAAGCCGCAAATTTATTATTACTCGCTGCACCATAAAGCGCTCCTCGATACGAGCTGGTATTTTTCTCAATCCCTTGTGGTGTCAGGATATATTCCGTTTTAATATAACTGGATATATCCACTTGAAGACATTTTTTTATCTTCTGGAGAATATTCTTTTTAGCTTCTTGAATTATTTCATCCCAATTCTGTCCATAATCTCCAGGCGCATTGACCATCACGAACCAGTTTTCATGTCCGGTAGGAGCATCTTCTGGGGACTCTTTGCTAGTTATGTTGATATAAACTGTAGGATCGCTGGACAAGTTTTTCTGTTTAAAAATGTGCTCAAATTCTGATTTATAATCTTCTGAAAATAGGATGTTATGAAGATCTAATTCTGGAAATTCTCGGTCGATTCCCCAATAAAAAATAAGTGCGCTGCTGGAACGTTCTTGATTTAGAGTTTTTTCTGGTGCTTTTAGGTCTGGTAGGAGCTTTCTATAAGTAGGATAAATATCCATATTAGAAACTACGAGATCCGCCTCATAAGAGGAGCTTTTTGTGGTAATGCCCGTGATTTTTTTGTTGCGGTGGTTGATTTGGGTAACGCTTTCGTTAAAGCGGAATTCAATTCCAACTTCCTTTCCTAATTCGTATAAGGATTGGGAAATACGATGCATACCACCGTGAGGATAATAAGTTCCTAAGCCAAGCTCTAAATGAGGTATCATACTCATGATACCTGGCGTTTGATAAGGTGATGACCCATTGTAAGTCGCATATCTATTAAAAAGCTGGGTCAGTTTTGGATTCTGGAACACTTGGTTTTCCTCATCTAAAGTGTTAGAAACTCCTAAAAATGGTGCGTTTATCAACGCTTTTATTGTATCCCTTGATAAATAGGTTTCTACCTTATGCAGTGACTTTTCTAAAAAAAGTCCCTTGGTTAACTTATATTTCTTTTCACTATTATCCATATACGACTGAATGGTATGTGCATCTTCAGAAAAAGTTTGTGCAGCAGTATCTATAAATTCAGAAGTATTCGTACTTGCTTTAAAAACAGTACCGTCCTCCCAAAAATAATGGCAGGCAGTTTTTTTTGTAGTAAAAGAAAAAGGAACTTTACGATTGGGAAACAACTCTATAACGTCAGTAACAAGTTGTGGCAAAGTAAAAAGAGAAGGGCCTAAATCAAACCGGTACCCGCTTTGCTCTATGGCATGTATTTTGCCTCCAGCATACCCGTTCTTTTCAAAAACCTGAACTTGATATCCTTGTTTCCTAAGCCTCAAAGCTGTCGCAAGTCCGCCTATGCCAGCTCCTATTACGATTGCTGTTTTCATAATTTATTTAAAATACTTGAAAGGAACAATTAGCATACCATAGTTTTCACCGTGTTGTTTACCTCTGTGTTTGTGGTGCATTTTGTGAGCGCGACGCACTCCTTTAGCATATTTATTATCTGCTTTGCGCAACCATTTAAATCGTTGATGAATAAAGATATCATGCACTACAAAATAAGCTATACCGTAGGCTAGAATACCTGCACTCAAAGGCAAAGCCCACCATAAATCAAGCTGACTGTGCATTACTTTAAGTCCTGCGCTTATTAAGGCATAGAAGATAAAAAATAAATCATTTTTCTCAAACCAGCTGTTGTGCTGCTTGTGGTGGTGATCCTCATGTATGTTCCATAAAAAACCATGCATCACATATTTGTGCATCCACCAAGCATTAAATTCCATTATAGAAAATGTTGCGATAAAAATCGCTACCCATAGTATGATATTCATAAGTTAAATGAGGTTGAGTCTGTATGTTACATATCCTTTCGATAATAAGAAAATCTTCTCATAATTAGGAACTCGTATTCTTGTATTTCTTATTTCCTTAGAAGGCGTGCGCTCCAATCTAGTAAGCAACCTACAATAATAGGTGTAAGCGGTATAAACGCCTAATTTAGCTTCCATAGGTAAACGTTTTATTCCCCTTAGACCAGCTTTAAAATCTTCTTTAATTTCGTTGATGAGTCGAGCCTTATCTTCTTCGCTTAAATCATGTAAGTCTGTGTTGGGAAAGTAGCTTCTTTCTAACGTATCAAGGTCTGATTTTAAATCGCGTAGAAAGTTTACTTTTTGAAAAGCACTACCGAGGCGCATGGCATCTTCTTTAAGGTCGTTATACTGTTCTATATTCCCTTTTACAAACACTTTCAAAGACATCAGTCCTACTACATCTGCGCTTCCGTAGATATAATTTTTATACTCCTGGTCTGTCAGATAAATAGATTTGTCTAAGTCTAGCCTCATACTGTGAATAAAAGCTTCATACATGTCTGGAGTAATGTCATACTTGTTGACAGTTTCCTGAAAGGAATTTAAAATAGGATTTAAACTTATCTTTTCATCTATCGCATTTTTTAGATCCTTTTCAAATCGATTTAGCAGGGTGCGTTTATCATAGTCATGAAATGTATCTACTATTTCGTCTGCAAATCTTACGAATCCATAGATATTATGAATGTCTTGTCTAATATGCGGACCAAGCATTCTACTGGCAAGTGAGAAAGAAGTGCTGTAATTATGGGTTACAGCTTTGCTACATTCTCTAGAGACTTTATCAAATAAGCTTTTCATTAGTGGTCGTGTTTTTTAATAAGTTCAGCGGCTAGCTTTCCGGAAATTAGTGCTGGAGGTACTCCTGGTCCAGGTACTGTTAACTGACCTGTAAAATAAAGATTTTTCACTTTACGACTTCTTAAATTAGGTCTGAGAAATGCAGTTTGTAATATAGTATTTGCCATACCATAAGCATTCCCTTTATAGCTATTGTATTCTGATATAAAGTCGTTAACACAAAATGATTCTTTCAATATAATATGGTCGGTCACATTTTGATCTGTTCTCAGCTCAAATCTTTTAATGATTTTATCAAAGTACTTTTCTCTCAGTTCTGGGGTGTCTTCTAAATCTGGTGCCAATGGAATAAGGAAAAAACCGTTTTCACAACCAGCTGGTGCTGTAGAAGGATCTGTCAGTGAGGTGAAGTTAGCATAAAACAAAGGTTCTTCGGGCCATTTAGGGTCCTCATATATTTCATTTGCATGTTTCGTGAAGTCCGTATCAAAAAACAGATTGTGATGATCTATATTCTTTAATTTTTTATCAAATCCTACATAAAAAATAAGAGAACTAGGGGCAAAGGTTTTCTTTTCCCAATAGGATTCAGAGTATTGTCTGTACTTCTCTGGTAGTAGAGTTTCAGAGTGATGGTAATCTGCTCCAGATAATATAGTTGGGTAGATAAACTTCTGGCCTTGACATAATAAACCTTCGGCACGTCCTTTATCATCTACAAGAATTTCTTCTACAGGGCTATTTGTTTTGATGACCACACCTAATTCTTCTGCAAGCTTTTTAATGGCTAGAACCACTTCATACATGCCACCTTTTGGATGCCAGGTCCCTAAACCGAAATCTGCATAATTCATAAAATTATAAAAACTAGGCGTTTTTTGTGGTGTTGCTCCTAAAAATAAAACAGGAAATTCAAGAATACTCACTAATTTAGGATTCGAGAATTTCTTTCTAACATCCTTAGAGACATTGCCAATAAAAGCGCCTACTTTCTTTGCAGTTTGAGGAGTGATCAACTCTAAAGGAGATTCTCCAGGTCTGTAAACGAGATTTTTAATAGCAATTTCGTAATTCTCTTCAGCTTTAGACATGAATTGTTCCAAAGGCTTAGAACTGCCTTTCTCTACCTTTTCAAAGGTCTCTTTGATATCTTCTAAATTGTCAGGTATGACGATTTTATCATCTTCAAAGACTACTGAGTAAGCAGGGTTGAGCTTATCAAGTTGGTAATAATCTTGTGGTTTTTTATTAAAGTCTGCAAAAAATCTTTCAAAAATATCAGGCATCCAGTACCAAGAAGGACCTATATCAAAGGTGAATCCATTTTTAGTCAATCTCCTAGCTCTTCCACCTACGGTATCATTTTTTTCATATACGGTTACCTCGTATCCTGCCTGGGCTAGGTAACAAGATGCCGCTAAAGAGGAAAATCCAGATCCGATTACTGCTACTTTATTCATGCTTCTACTAATTGAGGTATTTTATTCATAAGTTCTGAAATTCCTCTGAAAACTGTATGGTTGTCAGAAAGATCTTTTGTCTTTATTTTTTGTGCTAAATGACCTAGCAACCATAATTCTACATTATCTTTTTGAGCGACTTTACGGTTAAATTTCTTTAAAAAAGACGGAGTTTCTTTTTCCGTGGGCTGTACCGTTATGTAAGTAATGTAAATGGGTGATATTCCTTTATTTTTAAAATAAGGCAAGGCCTCTAATATCATGCTGGCCCCTAAATAAACGGTTTTACAACCTTTCTTTAATAATTCATAATTAAGAAATAGCAATCCTAGATCATGCACTTCATTTTCAGGTAAAAATAAAATGTAAAGATTCTCATTTTCTTTAATTTTTTGGTTCTGTACTCTTTCCAGATTCACTAAAACTTTTTGTTTTATCAAATGACTTATAAAATGTTCATGGGCTATGTTAATTGTTTTTGACTGCCATAAGAACCCTAGTTCTTCTAAAAAGGGAATAAATAAGTCATAGAATACACCTGAAAAGCCTATTTCTTTAATTACTGAATCATAAACTCGCTGAAACATGAATTGATCAAAATTCATCATTGAGAGCTTTAATTCTTGAATTGCATGATCATTTTTGTTATTTCTGACCGCCAGACTGCGCACTTGGGTCTCTATATCTTCTGTCGTTAAACTTGCTATCGTTGATATTTTTATGCCGGCATTCTTTAAGTAACTAACATTGAGTATTTTGCGTAAGGAGTCTAAGTCGTAAGTTCTTATATTTGTATCTGTCCTATTGGGTTCTAATAAATTATATCTTTTTTCCCAGATCCTTATAGTATGTGATTTGATACCGCTGAGATTTTCAAGATCCTTAATACTAAACTTACTTTTGACCAAAATCACTTTGTTTAATTAATTCTTTGTAAAATTAAACAAATTATCTATAAATTTTCAGATTTGATATTATATTAACTAAAGAAGATTTTGCGTTAACACTAAAAAATCAGACTGTAAAGTCTGATTTGAGAAGTACCTGGAATGGGACTTGAACCCACACGTACAAAGTACACACGGCCCTCAACCGTGCCTGTCTACCAATTTCAGCACCCAGGTAAATAAAAAAAGTCCTTATCATTAAGGACTTTTTTGTTAATTGAAGTGATCTGACTGGGGCTCGAACCCAGGACCCTCTCCTTAAAAGGGAGATGCTCTACCAACTGAGCTATCAGATCGTTTTGCCTTAGCGGCTGCAAATATACTTCCTATTATTTAATACAACCTACTTTTTTTAGATTAATTTTCAGAATTAATATTTTAAGGTAAAATGAAAATAGCAATGGAATTTAAAATAGTTTTAGTAGGATATATGGGCTCAGGTAAAACCTCTGTAGGAAAGGAACTTGCAAAAATTAGTTCTGTTATGTTTGTAGATTTAGATCTCGAAATTGAGAAGTCCGAAAAAATGACTGTCACGCAAATATTTCATTCCAAAGGCGCTATTTATTTTAGAAAGAAAGAAAAAATTGTTCTTGAAGAAATGATGAATTCTAAGATTAGTATGGTATTATCTCTAGGAGGTGGGACTCCATGCTATTTTGAAATTATGGATTACTTAAATAATAGAAATGAAGTTCACACCGTCTATTTAGATGTCTCAATACCTACTTTAGTTAAACGATTGTTCCCAGAAAAAGGGCACAGACCTGTCTTAGATACCATTAATTCTGAACAACAATTAACTGAATTTATAGGCAAGCATTTATTCGAACGGAGGCCATTTTATAGTAAAGCCAAACAGATTTTAAAGGTTAATGACGAGTCTGCAGAGCAACTAGCAAAAAAAATTGCTTCTCTTTTATTTTAGAACCACACTAAAAGGTTTTTTTTCTAATTGTACTTCTATGTGTTCCTCCATAGTGGTAGAAAGAGAGATGCCTTTAAAGTCTGCTTTCACGGGGTATTTTTTATGGTTTCTATTCACTAAGACAGCAGTTTTTAATCGATCTAATGGAACGTTTAAAAAATGCTTGACAGCGTAGACTAGGGTAGTGCCGCTGTTTAACACATCATCACAAAGTACCACGCCACAATTTTCGTACTCGTGCTCTTTTAGATTTGTAGTTACTGGTTGTAAGGGGTCTATCTTGTTGATGCTCACTTTACATAGTTTAATTTCTGTAGTTATGATGGTGGATAAAACCTTTTTTAATTCTTTAGCAAACGTGTATCCACTGTCTGCGATGCCAGCTAATATAATAGGATCATGTTTTAAATATACCTCGGCAATTTGATAAGCGATCCTTCTAATTTTATGCTGGACTTGTTTATGGTCTAAAATTTCGTTTTTAATCATTTCTTTTCATCTTTATGATAAGTTCTTTACCGTTTCTGGAATGTTCAGAATTTAAACATGGTTCCATTTTTACAATTTCAAATCTTTTCTGGAATAGATCTTTATATTCTTTTATGCTAGCGGTATAAGGTGGTTCATTGCTTTGCGATTTAAAATCAAATAAAACGCCTTCTATAAAACCGTCTTTTTTTAATAATTCATGACTCTTAATTATATAGCTTTCGCGAAAGCGAGATTCTAAAGCACATAAAAAAGTTTGTTCTAAAATCAGATCATAAGTCCCAATATGATCAAAAAAATTCTCTTGAAGAATTTTAATATTTTCCCTGTGTTTCAACCGTTTTTTTAATTGAAGTAAAGGCGTTGCTGCTAGGTCCAAAACTGTAACTTCACTAAAACCGTTTCTAATGAGGTACTCTGCTTCAAAGGAATTTCCAGCTCCAGGAATTAAAATACGACATTTTTTGTTTTCAATACTGTCAATTATTCCTTTAAGCGGCTGAGAGACATCTCCTAAATCCCATCCGGTAGCTTTGTTTACATATCTTTCTTCCCAATAATCAGTGCCGTGCATTATTCCTCTTCCTCTTGGTTTAAAATATCGGTTAAATCACGACGATCCTTTTTGGTGGGCCTTCCTTCCCCTTTTATTCTGTAGTAATCTTGATTAAGAGCGATTAGCTTTTTAGCGTCAAAATTTTCCTGTGGTGTTCTATCGGTGCGATAAAGATCAACAATTTTATTGCCCACACGACCATCTGGTAAATCGATGACTTCTATTTTATATTCTATTTGGTCTTTTCGCAATTCAATAATATCTCCAGCATAAACATCTCTTGATGGTTTAACTATAGACTTATCAATACGTATGCGACCCTTTTTTGCAGCATCGGTAGCTTTACTTCTAGTCTTATAGTAACGAACACTCCATAAATATTTATCTACTCGCATAAGATCATTTGTTATTAAACGTTATCACAACACCACAAAAATAGTTGAAAATAGTATCTTTGACTGCTTTAAAAAATGATGATGAAAAAAATAACATATTTATTAACTTTTCTTATAACTGGAACGGTTCTAATTTCTTGTGGTAATGACGACGAAGGTAATGGAATTGTAGTAAGAGATAGAGGAGAAGTATTTACGGAAGACCTTGTTAAACTGCAGGATTATTTAAATACTCACTTTTACAATTATGAGGAGTTTGCTTCCAATACAGCAGGCTCTGATTTTGAGATAGCATTTGACACCATTGCAGATGCAAACGCTGGTAAAACACCTCTTGCAAGTCAAGTGACTACTAATGCGGTTACCAGAGATGGGGTAGATTATACGTACTACACTTTAAAAGTGAGACAAGGAGGTGGAGCTGCTAAGCCTACATTTGCTGACAGTACACTTGTTTCTTATGAAGGAAGATTGTTAGACAATACTGTTTTTGATGGTTCTATAAATCCTATATGGTTTGATCTCCCAGGAGTTTTTGTAGAAGGTTTTACATTAGGACTATTAGATTTGAATGAAGCTATTAGTATCAACTCTAATCCTGATGGAACTTTATCCTTTATTGATTCAGGAATAGGAGCTGTTTTTATGCCTTCTGGTTTAGCATATTTTAATATCGTACAATCAGGCATCCCAGCCTATTCACCATTAATATTCTCTTATCAGCTAAGAAAATCTGAAACGACAGATCACGATAATGACGGTATCTTCTCAAAATTTGAAGATTTAGATGGCGACTTTTATTTAAAGTCACCAAATGATAGAGATAATACAGATGGTGATCAAAGTCAATTTGGTATGTTATATAATTATGTAGATGTGGATGATGATGGTGATGGTGTAGCCACTATATTTGAAAACCCAGATCCAAATGGTGATGGTGATCCTAGCGATGCAGAAGATTTGGATGGCGATGGTATCCCTGGTTATTTAGACGCTAATGAGGTGAATATCGATTTAGATGGTGACGGAATTCAAAATAGATTTGAGCAGCCTGACCCTAATGGAAATGCTAATGCGGCAGATGCTCGCGATACAGATAACGACGGTATTCCTGATTATCTAGATGCAGATGATGATGGAGATGGAATCCCTACATCACAAGAAAATGCTGATCCTAATAACAACGGAAACCCAATTGATGCGCTTGATTCTGACGGAGATGGTACTCCCGATTATTTGGATTCAGATTCATAACGCCTAACGGGCAAATTCAATTTAAAAATGGCGTCTAGATTCTAATCAAGACGCCATTTTTTTGTTTGGTCACATGTTTTTTTGTAAAATAAAATAGTTTTAGTTAATGGTGTTTTATACCAGTTCCTTAGTCCTTAAAGTTATAGTCTTGAACTATTAAAACACTTGTATGAGAATGATAATTTGTAAGGTATTATTAATGTACTCCATCACATGTGTTAGTGCCCAAAACTTCCATCTGTGTGCTGCTATTTTATAGGACGCTATAGTTGAAGGCACTTACCAGCGAGATATACCTTTTTAAAAGAAGAAGTAAGTTGCTGCTTTTACAGAGGGAATTTAACAGAGTTCACTGATAATTCACCTCTGTTTGAATTGGCCTTTGCGATTCTAAACTCCAAACGAAATCGATTCCTTGAAATAGGAATAGACTCTATGGATGTATCTATCTGGAATTTTAACATAGAGAAATAGGGAAAAAAGACTAAAAGACCAAAAAGCTATATATTTTGAGTATTCAGCTTGCTGCGCCAAGACATTTTTTTATGTAATCAGATGTATCCCATAAAATTGATATAGAAGATATTACAGCAGTAAATGTGTCTTTCGAGTTCCGTTCGTGTCTTTATGAAAGCTTAAAAAGCAAATTAATTTTAGGAAGCTCCTTTGTTTTTGTAGATCAAGTTGAAAGTAGTGGGAAACAGATGTTGCATGATAAGAATGGGTATATCGTAACTCATAATTCTATGCTGCCAACCCATTTAGATAGCTTGTGTACACGTCTTATTAACCGCAGGAGCAAGTATAAAGTATTTGTGCTTATTTAACAGGCTTCCTAACTTGTCCTACAGGTTTTAAAAAAGCGCAAAAAAACGTCCCCATTGAAAAATGAGGACGTTGCATTCAAAAAAATAAGCGGTTACTTTCTTTTTATCACTTTTTCAGCTTTCAGAGTAATATTTTCTGCATTTAAACCGTACTTCTCAAGTAATTGAGCTGGTGTTCCACTCTCGCCGAACGTATCATTAGTGGCTACAAATTCTTGAGGTGTAGGGTGATGTAAAGAAAGTGTTCTTGCAACACTTTCCCCTAATCCACCTAAGAAGTTGTGTTCTTCGGCAGTTACAACACAACCGGTTTTTTTAGCAGATTGAACAATAGCATCTTCATCTAGAGGTTTAATAGTGTGAATGTTGATCACTTCAGCACTGATTCCTTTTTCGTTCAGCTCTTTTGCAGCTTCCAGCGCTTCCCAAACTAAATGTCCAGTAGCGATGATAGTTACATCAGTTCCTTCTTGTAGTATTACCGCTTTCCCTATATGAAACTCCCCGTTTTCTGGAGTGAAGTTAGCTACTTTGGGACGGCCAAATCTTAAATAAACGGGTCCTTGATAATCTGCTATGGCAAGAGTAGCTGCTTTTGTCTGGTTGTAATCACAGGTATTGATAACCGTCATTCCAGGTAGCATTTTCATCAATCCTATATCTTCAAGAATTTGATGTGTTGCACCATCTTCACCTAGAGTAAGTCCGGAGTGAGAGGCACAAATCTTTACATTTTTGTCAGAGTAAGCAATGCTTTGTCTGATTTGATCGTATACACGGCCAGTAGAGAAGTTTGCAAAGGTTCCTGTAAATGGAATTTTGCCACCTATAGTCATTCCTGCGGCCATTCCCATCATGTTAGCTTCTGCTATTCCTACTTGGAAGAAACGATCTGGATGATGGTCTGCAAAAGCATTCATTTTGAGTGATCCCGTAAGATCTGCACAAAGCGCTACTACATCCTTATTTTTTTGTCCTAATTCAGTAAGTCCATCTCCAAATCCGGATCTCGTGTCTTTACTTCCTGTGTTTTCGTAAATTTTCATATCTAAAATCTGCTGCGCAGATGATGTTTAATTAATAGTCGGCTAAAGTTTCTGGATTCTGTCTCAATGCTTCAGCTAGCTGCTCATCATTAGGCGCAATTCCGTGCCATGCATGAGATCCCATCATGAAATCAACTCCATTACCCATTTCTGTGTGTAAAAGGATACAAATGGGCTGGCCTTTTCCAGTACAAGAGATGGCTTCTTTTAGCCCATCAAGAACGGCAGTTACATCATTTCCTTTGGAAACTGTAATTACCTTCCAACCAAATGCTTCAAACTTCCCTCTCAAATCTCCTAGAGCGAGAACTTGATCTGTACTTCCGTCTATTTGCTGGCCATTTACGTCAATGGTAGAAATTAAGTTATCTACTTTGTTTGCTGCGGCATACATCGTCGCTTCCCAGATCTGACCTTCCTGAAGTTCTCCATCACCGTGTAAAGTGAAGACAGTTTTATGATCTCCATTCATTTTTTTAACGGCTGCAGCCCCAATGGCAACACTCATTCCTTGTCCCAAAGAACCACTCGCTATACGCACTCCCGGAAGCCCTTCATGAGTAGTAGGGTGACCTTGTAACCTCGTGTTCAGTTTTCTGAACGTGCTTAGTTCTTCTACTGGAAAATATCCAGAACGAGCTAAAACACTGTAAAAAACGGGAGAAATATGACCATTTGACAAGAAAAACAAATCTTCATTTACGCCATCCATGTTAAAAGATGGGTCGTGATCCATAACCTCATTGTAAAGAGTTACGAGAAATTCTGTGCAGCCTAGTGATCCACCTGGATGTCCACTACTTACGGCGTGTACCTGTCTGACAATGTCGCGACGTACTTGCGTTACTAAATCTTTTAAGCGCTGTATATCAGCCATTTTGGAGTTTTTAAATGATATTACAAAAGTAAGGCTATTGAATTGTATGAATGTTTTTTGATAAAGTCACTTATCAACGATATGCTCCGTTTTGTGAACAAAGCGATAGATCATGTGTAGAATTTAAACCGACTCTCAGCAATTACAATGTATTTATTGATAAGTTTGGAAGTATTTCATGTACCAAAACAAGCTTTTTGTGCCATATTTTCTGTGATGACCTTTATATTCTATTGGAGTATTGCAGTCAGAAATTAAAAATTACGTCTCAGCCCTCTAAAGTTCTGATTTCGCGAAAGTGAAACATATCAAAAACTCTTAACTCATTACTCCTAACTCATAACTAACAAATAGTATCTTTGCCGTCCATGAAATTTGATTTATTACAAAACGATCCACAGAGTCAGGCGAGAGCTGGAATTATTCATACTGACCATGGAAAGATAGAAACGCCTATTTTTATGCCAGTAGGTACCGTTGGTACCGTAAAAGGTGTGCACCAGCGTGAGCTAGAAGAAGAGGTAAATCCAGATATTATTCTAGGAAACACCTATCATTTATACCTGCGTCCAGGAACAGAAATTCTAGAAAAAGCAGGCGGTTTACACAAGTTTATGAATTGGCACCGACCTATTCTTACGGACTCTGGTGGGTACCAAGTATATTCTTTAAGCTCGAACCGCAAGATTAAAGAAGAAGGTGTGAAATTTAAATCGCATATCGACGGTTCTTATCATACGTTTACTCCGGAACGTGCCATGGATATCCAGCGCAGTATAGGAGGAGATATTATTATGGCATTTGATGAATGTACACCTTATCCCTGTGATTATAATTATGCGCGCCGCAGCATGCACATGACGCATAGATGGTTAAAGAGATGCATAACTCGTTTTGATAGCACACCAGACTTGTATGGACATAAGCAAACGCTTTTCCCTATAGTGCAAGGAAGTACCTATGTAGATTTAAGAGAACAAAGTGCCGAGGCAATTGCCGCTACAGAACAATTCGGTAACGCGATAGGGGGACTGTCTGTAGGAGAACCAGCTGAAGAAATGTATGCGATGACCGAAGTGGTTACCGCTATTTTACCAAAAGAAAAACCTCGTTACCTTATGGGTGTAGGAACTCCCATCAACTTGTTAGAAAATGTAGCTTTAGGAGTGGATATGTTCGATTGTGTAATGCCTACGCGTAATGGGCGTAACGGTATGATTTTTACCGCTCATGGAACAATGAACATGAAGAATAAAAAATGGGAAGATGATTTTACTCCTTTAGATCCAGCAGATTATGCTTGGGTAGATACGGCTTACACGAAAGCTTATGTGCGTCATTTATTTACCGTTAATGAAATGTTGGGTAGACAAATTTGTACCATACATAATCTTTCTTTTTATATATGGTTAATGAGAGAGGCGCGCAAGCACATACTTGCTGGCGATTTTAGAACATGGAAAGATAAAATGGTCAAACAAATGGATAATAGAATTTAGTGTTAAGCATATTAGATAAATACATACTAAAAAGATACCTAGGCTCCTTTGCGCTATTGTTGGTCTTGTTCTTACCGATCATGGTAACCGTCCATATTGCTGAGAAAGTAGGTAAGATTATCAGCAAGGATGTTCCTGCTGGTGAAGTATTGTGGTATTTACTCGATTTTACCGTGTACTTTTCTAATTTCTTGTTTCCGCTATTTTTGTTTATTTCTACTATGTTTTTTACCTCAAAACTAGCGATGAACACAGAGGTAATAGCCTTTTTAAGTTCTGGAGTTTCGTTTAATAGGTTCTTGCGACCTTATATTATAGGAGCTACTTTAGTCTGCGCTTTTGCCTTAATTTTTAGCTCAGTTTTTGTTCCAAAAGCATCCTCTGGCTTTAATGAATTTCAAGGTAAATACTTTAGGAGTGGTAATGATATGAATACCACTAATGTCTTCAGGCAAATCAACGATAATGAAAATATATACGTCAGTAATTACCAACCTTCTTCCCAAACAGGATTTGATTTTACCTTAGAGCATTTTGATGGCATTGAGCTCAAATACAAAATTTATGCAAATCGCATACAGTTTAGAGATTCTATTTATGTATTGAGTGGTTTTAAGAAAAGAACTCTTTTAGAAGACGGCGAGATCATTGAGCGGGCACAGAAAAAAGACACGATTTTTAATTTTGATATCGATGAATTAACACCTACTGATTACATTGCTGAGACCCTTCAATTTTCTGAATTAAATGAGTTTATTGAGTTAGAAGAAAAACGAGGAAATAGCAGTCTCAATATTTATTATGTCGAGAAATACAAACGTACTTCCATACCTGTTAGTGCTTTTATTTTCACCTTGATCGCAGTGGCTGTTTCTTCTGTAAAAAAACGTGGTGGAATGGGTATGAATCTCGCCATAGGTATTGTACTCGCTATGACCTATGTATTTTTAGATAAAGTCTTTGGAACCATTGCCGAAAAAAGCACTTTTAACCCATGGATTGCCGTTTGGTTTCCTAATATATTCTTTGCCATAGTGGCGTTTTTTCTGATAAGAAATGCGAGACGATAAACTCCTTAATTACCTGCACTTACATGTGATAGTATTTATTTGGGGTTTTACGGCAGTTCTAGGTGCGTTGATCAGTATAGACTCTACTCCGCTGGTTTGGTGGCGCATGAGTATTGCAGTAGTTCTCATATTCCTTTATATGAAATGGAAGAAAATTCCTTTTCAATTGATCGGTAAAGATGCACTTCCGCGAAAGCGGATTATAGGATTTCTGTTCGCTGGTATGATTATCGCCTTACATTGGGTTACTTTTTTTGGAGCTATTAAAGAGTCTAACGTTTCTGTAACACTCGCAATGGTAAGTATGGGAGCGTTTTTCACAGCATTGTTGGAGCCTGTGTTTACATCCAAGAAATTTGTTTGGTACGAACTTTTTTTTGGTGTCGTCATTATTGGAGCATTGTATTATATTTTTCAGATAGAGACAGAATATGTAACCGGTATGGTGTTGGGATTGATCAGTGCTTTTTTGAGCGCTATTTTCTCAATAATGAATGTAAAATGGGCAAAGGAACACCCGCCATCTGTGATTTCTTTTTATGAATTATTGAGTGGTGTAATTTTGCTTTCGCTGTTTTTTGTATTTCTTCCTGTGGACTTTGTGTCTCCATCACAGCTTACTCCAAAGGACTGGTTGTGGTTAGGAATTCTAGCTTCGGTTTGTACCGCTTATGCATTTATTGCAAGTGTAAAAGTTATGAAATACTTAAGTGCTTATACGGTGATGCTGACGATAAACCTAGAGCCCGTATACGGTATTTTTCTCGCGTTTTTAATTCTAGGTGAGTCGGAAGAAATGACACCAGAATTTTATATAGGTGCGATTGTTATTCTTGTGGTCATTATTAGTAACGGTGTCTTAAAGACACGTATGGCAAAGAAGTAGTTTTTAGTTTCAGGTTTATGGAAGGAAGCTTCTTTCTGAATCCTAAAGGACTTCAACCCAAAAAGCATGGAGCGATTTAAACGACTTTTAAATAGCCTTAAGACTCCCTTCAACTAATAATTAAAAGCTTTCGACTTTTTAAACTTACATCTTGAACCGTGTCTAAAGGAACTAGAGGAGTGCCCTATTTAATTGGTGTACTAATTAAATAGGGGTTTTGCGGTGCGGGAAATCACAGTGTAAATCTTATTAGTTTTCTGGCATTGGTTTACCTTGCTTTCCTGCGTATATATTTTCATCGTCAATCACAAAGGGTCTTAAAATTTTTGAGGTTGGATCATTTAAGAGATACACACGGCTTATATCAATTCGGTCCGGCTTGTACGGAGGTTTTCTGCACTCCGTTTTTCGAAGCGTCCAATCAAGAGCATAGGGGTTCGATTTTGGAAACGCTGTCCACGGCATGTGGTAAAGAGTTCTTTTTTAGATACATATATTCAAGACAAAAGGCTTAATACGCGGTAAACTAAAACAACTTCAAATTCAGCTTCAGTTTCAAATTCAATTTCGTTTTTAGCTCATCTCATATCACTATATTTGTTGATCCAAAAAACGAATTCCCTCATATGGAATATTTAGAATTTGAATTACCGATCAAAGAGCTAGAAGAAAAGTACCAGCAAACGATTACGTTAGGTGCAGAAAGTGATGTAGATGTAAGTGCGACCATTAAGCAAATAGAGAAAAAGCTTAAAGCAACTCGCAAAGATATATATGCCAACCTAACGGCATGGCAGCGTGTGCAAATGTCACGTCATCCTAGCCGTCCCTATACGTTAGATTATATCAAATCGATTTGTGGAGAAACCTGGCTAGAATTACACGGTGATCGCAATGTTAAAGATGACAAAGCGATGATAGGTGGCTTGGGTAAAATAGGGGAGCAGAGCTTTATGTTTATAGGACAACAAAAAGGTTTCAATACAAAGACACGTCAGTACCGTAATTTCGGTATGGCAAATCCTGAAGGGTATAGAAAAGCACTTCGTCTAATGAAGAGTGCTGAGAAATTTGGTGTGCCAGTTGTGGCACTCATCGATACTCCAGGAGCATATCCTGGTCTCGAAGCAGAAGAACGCGGTCAAGGGGAAGCTATAGCAAGAAACATTCTTGAAATGACGCGTCTAAAAGTACCTATTATAGTAATGATTATAGGCGAAGGAGCAAGTGGTGGCGCACTAGGTATAGGTGTAGGAGATAAGGTAGTCATGTTAGAAAATACTTGGTACTCTGTAATCTCACCAGAATCTTGTTCTTCTATTTTATGGAGAAGCTGGGAATACAAAGAAAGAGCTGCAGATGCTTTAAAGCTCACTAGTGCAGACATGAAGAAATTAAAGCTAGTTGATGAAATTCTTAAAGAACCAGAAGGCGGTGCTCATAAGGATAGAGAGACTACTTTTAAATCTGTAGCAGAATGTATCGTGAGATATTATGAAGAATTAAAAGATCTTTCTCCTAAAGACCTCGTAGAACAACGTATGAATAAATACGCTAATATGGGAGTTTTTAAAGGATAAGTTTTATTTATAAAGGTCAATTGTTTATTTAAAAAAGCTACAAAGTTTGTCAAAAATCTTTGTAGCTTTTTTAAGGTTTATTTTAGATTTTTAAAAGGGTGTAAGACTTATCAACCTAAAAATCGTACTTTAATACTCGTATTGTTTATTTAGAAGTAGTGATTTTCACCAGCATTCATAAAATTCCAATGGATATGAACATGTTATCAACGTAATTTTTTTGTTAAATGTTGACTATCTTATCATAACCCTATACGAGTAAAACCTATTAAAACCCTACTTTTGGTACCTATGGAAAAAGTTCAGCAACGCCCTAACATTACTACAGAAAACACTTCTGTTGTCACGCTTGAAAAAGGTAAAATACCACCTCAGGCGATTGATTTAGAGAAAGTTGTAATAGGAGCTTTGATGATTGATGGGAAAGGAGTCGATGAGGTAATTGACCTGCTTACTCCAGATGTTTTTTATCAAAAGAACCACCAATTCATTTTTGAAGCTATAGATATTCTCTTTAAAGAAGGGAAACCAGTCGACTTATTAACGGTTAGCGCTCAGTTGCGCAAGATGGGGAAATTAGATGCTGCTGGTGGAGATCATAATCTGGTCCAGTTGTCTCAATTAGTCAGTTCTACAGCGCATATTGAGTTTCACGCAAGAATCATTCTTCAAAAATTTATACAGCGCAGTCTGATCAAAATTTCTACAGAGATCATTAATGAATCCTATGAAGAATCTACTGATGTATTTGATTTACTAGATAAGGCAGAGTCTAAGCTCTATGAAGTTACTCAAGGTAACATCAGAAAGAGCACGGAGACTGCTATGGATCTAGTACGTCAGGCAAAAGAACGTATTGAAGATATAGCAAATCGCGATGGGCTTTCAGGAATTCCATCTGGTTTTACAGACCTTGATCGGTTGACCAGTGGCTGGCAGCCATCAGATTTAATTATTATCGCCGCGCGTCCAGGTATGGGAAAAACAGCCTTTACCTTAAGTATGGCTCGTAATATAGCCGTAGGAAATAATATTCCAGTGGCTTTCTTTTCCTTAGAGATGAGTTCTGTACAGTTGATTACTCGCTTAATTTCTTCCGAAACAGGATTGAGTTCTGAAAAATTAAGAACGGGTAAATTAGAGCCTCACGAATGGGAACAACTCAACGTTAAAGTAAAGGACTTAGAACGAGCGCCTATCTTTATTGATGACACACCATCGCTTTCTATTTTTGATCTGCGGGCAAAATGTAGAAGGTTAGCCTCACAATACGGTATCAAGTTGATCATGGTTGATTACTTGCAGTTAATGACCGCTCAAACTGGTAACAAAGGAGGGAACAGAGAACAAGAAATCTCCACCATCTCGCGTAACTTAAAAGCATTGGCAAAAGAACTTTCAGTGCCAGTAATAGCACTATCACAACTTTCTCGTGCCGTAGAATCTCGTGGTGGCTCTAAGCGTCCATTGCTATCTGACCTGCGGGAATCTGGAGCGATCGAGCAGGATGCAGATATTGTGTCATTTATTTATAGACCTGAGTATTACGGCCTAGAAGAATGGGATGATGATGATCGAAGCCCAACTGCTGGTCAAGGAGAATTTATAGTAGCAAAACACCGTAACGGTGCGACAGATTCCATACGTTTAAAGTTTATGGGACAGTTTGGTAAGTTTGATAATTTAGATCAGTTTTTCAAAACTCCAGAAGAATTTGGTTCTAAAATGAACGCAGCAAATGACGATACTTTTAAGCCAGATGCCTTTGACACTCCTAAGGCTGCAAATCCCGGAGACGCATTTGGTATTCCTAATGACGATATGCCTTTTTAACCGCCATTCGTTTTGATATGGGAATTTATATTGCTTAATTCTCATTTTGATTATTTGGTAAATTTATATTGGTCTTATATGTTATTAGTTTGCTGCAGCGTTTATAGAATCAGTAGGTTAAAGCTCTTTATGAGCTGCTTTTGGAATATACATTTTGTGCTGTAATTCATTCACAATTCCACTTTGCCCATCGTATAGTCGCTGCTGTATAAGTCATTGAACTTGGTCGGATAATTGTTTCTCATCTCGCACTCAATACTTATATTAGTACGCAGCTTTTAAGATCGTGGTTTTTATGGCAATTCCGCTTTCGCGAAAGCGGTATAATTATACACGTTAAGAATGCTAAAAAGAACTATTTTACTCTTATTATTCTGTGCAAGCGGGCTATCTGGACAGTCACAATATTTATTCATACCCATGGATGCAGACACCCAGGCAGACCATTTAAAAGCCTACGGAATATCCTATTGGGTGCTTTCTAAAGGTACCAAAGTGAAATGGTTACTTAATTATAGAGGCGGCTCTTTTTTAGTTCCTAACGTAGAAGAAATCAAAAACGAGCTCATCATCCGAGGCGTGAGCTATGAAGAAATGACTGAGGCTGAAGTGAGTTCCATCTTAGAATTGGTGGCCAGTCCATCACAAAATATGCAAGAAGTACTGCTAGAAAAAGCACCCAAAATAGCTGTTTACTCCCCTACGGGTACATTGCCTTGGGACGATGCGGTAACCATGGTGCTTACCTATGCAGAGATTCCTTATACCAAAGTTTATGATGAAGAAGTACTCTCTGACCAACTCATCTTATACGACTGGTTGCACTTGCACCATGAAGATTTTACGGGTCAGTACGGTAAGTTTTACCGCAGCTTTAGAGCAGCGCCTTGGTATATTGAAGAAAAGAGTAAAGCCGAAGAACTGGCGCAAAAAATGGGTTACAATAAAGTAAGTGAAGCAAAACGCGATGTAGCTCTTAAAATTAGAGATTATGTAGTAGGTGGTGGTTTTATGTTTGCCATGTGTAGCGCGACAGACAGCTTTGATATTGCACTGAGTGCCGAAGGTGTGGATATTGCAGAACCTATGTTTGACGGTGATGCCAGCGATGCCGGTTATCAAAATAAAATTGATTATTCAAGGACGTTTGCCTTTACAGATTACACGCTGGAACGTTCTCCTATGGTGTATGAATTCAGTTCTATTGATATGACTGCGAAACGTACCATCAAAAAGGAGCTGGATTACTTTTCTTTAATGGATTTCAGTGCTAAATGGGACCCTATTCCTACCATGCTCAATCAAAACCATACCAGTCTTGTCAAAGGTTTTATGGGACAAACTACGAGTTTTTATAGAGAAGAAGTAAAGAAAAATGTGCTGGTTCTAGGAGAAAATAGATCCAACAAAGAAGCCAAATACATTCACGGCATACGTGGTAAAGGATTCTTTACGTTCTACGGAGGTCACGATCCAGAAGATTACCAGCATCGAGTAGGAGATCCACCTACAGAGTTGAGCCTGCACCCTAATTCTCCTGGGTATCGCCTGATTTTGAATAATGTGTTATTTCCTGCAGCTAGAAAAAAGAAGCAGAAGACTTGACGTGGGTCAAATTCAATCAATAGATTCTATCGGTCGCAGCTATTGTCGTTCCAGAAAACTTGGAACAATTTGTTTATAATAAGGGATGGACTTACTTCCAGATTTGCCTGGAATCCAGTATGCATAGAGAATCCAAATTTAAGCTGATAGCAGTCTGTTGATGCTGGACAAACCTGTTTTACAGACTTCGCTGATTTGATTTAATGTTCTAGATTGGTTTGAAATGACAAATGGATCGATATCTTTATGTTCAACATGTGATTTAAAGCAATACTTGATTGACAAGAGATTACTCCTTTTACGTTTATATCACCGCCAATTTTAAAGATGAAACCATTTACATAGGTTGCACAGGGAATTGGGTCAGCGTATTTTAAAGCACAAAGCTAGAAAAGACGGCGAGCTTACTTCAAAGTGTTAGCTATATAAACTAGCGTACAAAGAGTTCTTTAAATATGCAGACAAGGGTATTGCAAGAGAAAAGCAATTAAAAACTTGGAAACGCGAATGGAAAGTAAATCTCATCCCACAGCATAAGCCTGAATGGATATACTTAGCTAAAGAATGGCATACCGATAAACAAATCGAAGAATATAAAGAAGAGGTAAGGTTTTCTCAATTAGAGAATTCTGGTTGGATACTGGGCAAACTTGCGTTGTGTATTGCTTACTTTTTTTGGAAATATTTCACTTAAATTTTCTAGTAGGACCATTCTGTTTCAAAGATTTTGTTGTTTCGATTTGTCATGCCGGAAAATCTATATGGAGACGGTTCATTCCAAGTGTGGAGATAGTTTCAGATTTGTCTGGAATCTAGATATCTATTCCTACCGAGAACATCCTTACTCCTTGACAATCTTAAATGTCTTTGAAGATTTATCTGTGGAGATATTCAAGAAATAAATCCCAGAGGCATAGCTGGAATAATCTAATTCTATATCTGGCTCATTAGAAATGTTAGAATAGAGTTGTTGCCCTTGAACATTATAAATAACAGCGTTAAATCGCTCTAATGAAGTACGCACAAATAATTTGTCTTTTACTGGATTTGGAAAAATGCTTACTAGCTCGTCCAGTTCGTTATAATCTTCACTTGCTGTGGCGGTATCGATTACGACTATTTTTAGGTCGTCAAAGTAGAATCCGTCTTCATTTACACTTTGATCAGTAACCATTTGAAATCGCACTAAAATTTGCTGTCCTAAGTAATCACTTAAGCTGATACTTTCTTCTATCCAATTGGACTGAATCCCATCATAAAGCGGCTGTCCATCTGCTGGCTGAGTGCTCACTCCAGTGTTGGTATAATTACCGCATTGTGGTGTCCAGGAAGCCCCATTATTAGTAGAAACCTCTACTTGAACATAGTCGTAATTGTTCTCTATATCCCATTTAGCTTGAAAGGTAAGGTTAGCTTCTAGTAGAGAGGTAGAAGTAAGGTCTATACTATTAGCACTCTGGAGGATGATAGACTTATTCTGGTTATTTCCATAGTTCCCTGATGGAGAATCAGTAAATGATTGTGAGGGAGAAAAGAACTCTGTTGTAGAGATTCCCCAGCCATTTAATTGCCAATTATTAGCATTTACAGCTTCATCCTCAAAAACAGGAGTGAGGTCGCCATACACCTTGTTGATGCTTTGTGTTGTGGAGAATAGACCATTAAAAAGGATTACTTCATAAGCAATAATAGCTCCAGGCTGGATCGAGTTATCTAGCGTCATTGAAATAGCGTCAGAAACCGTCTGGTTTAAATTCAAGTTCAGGAACGATCTAGGGGTTCCTACACTTTCAATGTTGGCACTTATAGGATTGATGCTCACTGTAAAGTCTGTAAGATTCTGTAAACCTAAACGAGTTAACGAAAAAGGAATCATTACGTTGGTAGTTTCAAAGGAGCTAGGTGCGTTGTCTTCTAACTTCCCATAATTACCAACTAATTGTGCAGCGGTAATATTGTGGAACAGCATCTCTTTACAAATACCATCTATTTGACTTGCTGCTGGCCAGAATGAAGCACCTATTTCTGGAGTCATGGCATAAACTTTTTCTCTTGTTCCACCAGCAACAGTGTTTAACATACCGTACATAAAATCATCACTATCTCCTGCAGCAGGATAAAGATCGGCACTGATCTGGTTGGTATATCCATTCTGAGACACCATTACTTGAGAGATATTTTGAAACAAATCATCATCAGTTGTAGGTCTATTGTCACCATAGCCAAAAGGGTACAATAACAATTCACTAAAAGAATGGTTGTTCAATGCCATTTTAAAATTATGGTTTTCTAAAAAATAACGTGCTGCTCTGGTTTCGGGCTCGCTGAAAGGTCCAGTACCGGCATAAGTATCGTTATTTTGATTTGCAGAAGTTCCTGTAGTATTCCATACTTCATTTCCTTGTGGTGTGATATAACTGTAATTTCTATTAGGATCTACCCCATAGCCACCGCGTCTGTTTTTGCGCCATAAGCCACCACCATTAGGATTAGTAGTTTCATTATAAATGTACCCATCAGGATTAAGAACTGGTATGAAATACAATTCGGTGTTATCTACTAGGGCTTGAATTTCTGGATCTGTGTTGTAATTCTCCAGTACATACCACATAAAAAAGATGAGTTGTTGCATGGAAGCTGGCTCACGAGCATGGTGTATGGCAGTGTATAACAGTTGAGGCTCGGCAATTTCAGTGGTTGTTGGATTATCAGAGATCTTAACCCATTGCTGGTAGCGGCCTTCACTGGTGATTAAATCGTTGGGATTACTTGGGTTGATATTATCTGCTCTTGGAGTAATAATATTCAAGTTGTTATTTTGGGAATAGGTGTACATATCATCTAATTCCTGTAGCATTTCAGAATAAGTTAAAAATCCACCCATACTTCCCTGATTGTAATTTTGTGGTGTCACATATCTTATGATGTCGCTTGAGCTGGAACAACCGGCGTTTTTTAGATCCATTTTAGGAGCGACGTATTTAGGGCTATTAGGATTGTTCTGATCTAAATAAAACTGTTTAACATCATTTATAGTAATGTCATAAGCGACACCTAAGGAAGATAAAATCTGTAATTCTTTTACTGAAAAATCAGATTCAAAAGAGACTTCTTTTTTGTGGTATCCATGGTCCATTGAAACTCCAGCTTCTTGAATCTGATTGAATTGCTCATAGGAATTGTAATAGACCTTTGCGCGGTGATATAACTCCTGTTGAGCCAAGCTGGTTAATGATATAAGTAGTGCTAGGATGGGTAACCAACGTTTCATATATTTAATTTTACTAATAAAAAGACGAATATACTTCAATACATATTGTCAGCCTATAGAACTCTTTGAAAAACATATGGTCAGGTTTATTGGATACACCTAAGCGATAAACATAGTTTTATTGGGTAGCACACATCATCTGTTGCAATAAGAAATATTTAAAAGGGAGATCCATAGCAAGACGTATATTTAAAAGAAGGAAATGGATCGCTGTAATAATTTTGCAAAAGGAAAACCTTCAAACATGTAATCATAAGAACTACAGATTAAATCTTATAAAAATCATTGCTTACGCTTATGGTCTCCTCCTAAACTTTGCAATGAATTATTATCTTAAAAAATGAGTTCGTTGTATCTAAAATCAGAGAAAGACTGGAAAGGCTATTTTATACTATACACTGCTGCACCAATAATTTTTTGTACTTGATGAGGCGGTATAACGGTATTATCTATTTTTCAAAATGGTAGTTGTGTTGCTGAAGGTATACGTCTTTATATACATTTGTCTTTTTGTGAGAGTATGTTTACTTTTTACATTTGTATTAAACGTATTACAAAAAAAAACATAAAGCAGAGGTTCCTTATATGCATTCTGTTATTAAACAATTCCTTTTAAACTTTAAATTATTAGATAAAAAACTAAAAATTAAACAGATCCATCTTGGTGTTGGCACACCTACTTTTTTCTTTTTACAGAATCTTTAATATTTAATGACTCGGATTTTCTCTATGGCTGATAAATCTGAAAATGTAGAATTCAGTTTTGAAGGTTATCCTAATAATACAACTCAAGAACATTCTTTTACTTTAGGGAAACTAGATTCTAATCGGGTGTGTTATGGTGTCTAAGATTATAATCTTTCGGTTCAAAAATCCATCTATCGGTACAACTTTTGAAAACGTTTTGCAAGCTACAGAAAAGACTAGAACGTTCAGGTAGGACTCTTTAGGATATGATATTAGATATGGATTGCCATTTCAGACAGAAGAAGACGTAGTTGATACGATCCAAAAAATGATAGAGTTGCGACCAGATCGCATTGCTTTTACAGTTATGCTCATGCGCTGTGGATCAAAGGAAACGCAGAGCATGGTTTTAAAGATACCAATCTTCCTTCCGCCTAGGTAAAACCCTGGCAATATGAAATAGGTAAAAAGTTACTGGTACAAGTGGGTTATATAGAAATAGGAATGGATTATTTTGCTTTAAAAACACAAGCTTTTATAAGGCCCTGCAATCTGGAGCTATACACAGCAATTTCATGGGATATGACTCTATTAAAGGTCAGTAATTATAGGTCTAGGAGTTTCTTCGATAAGCGATTCCTAGAACAGTTTCGCACAGAATGTAAAGAACCTTGAAGAATATCAAAGTCTAGTGGAACAAGGATAATTACCTGTTTATAGGCGTCATATTTTAACTCCAGAAAATTTAATCATGCGCAAACACATATCAAACCTCATGGGCAGGTTTGAGACTTCATGGAGTGAGGAATCTTTATATTTTATAGAGTTGCTAGATGTCTTAGTCAGTTTAATGGAATTAGAGAAGGATGAGTTACTAGAACTAAATATTAATAAAATAAAAGTGACTGACAAGAGAAGATCTTATGGTAGACATGTATGCTTGCCATTTGATTTTAGGTTTTCATTACATTAAGCTTTTAGTGTATTGCTATTTTAGAACGGACCCCTTTTAATAGGTATTCAAAAGGGCTTTTCATTTTTAAAGCAACCTCTATTTTTTAATCAATTGCTTTACGGTGAATTTATTTTCTTGATTTTCAATTTTAATGAAGTAAATGCCCGATAATAAACTAGTTACATCTATACTCGATGTCATTTGCTTGATGGAACGAACTTGTCTACCACTCATATCATAGATCAAAGCGCTTTTAAGCACTGTATCGGAATTATTAATGATGCTAAATTGATCTTGCACAGGATTAGGAATTATAAATACTTGAGTGTCGAAATTTGAATCATCTATACTCGCAGTGCTACTCACAATCACGTCAAATGAACAGCTTATGGTATTTCCAGAAATGTCATAAATCTCAAACGTATTGGTGGTCGTTCCTACTGGAAAAGCTGACCCTCCTTCTAATCCACTTGTTTGTAAAGGAGCATAGTCCAGTTCTAGAATGTAGGAAACTTGTGTATTGTTATCTACATCATTCCAGACTCCACTGGATAGGAGTATGGTATAGTTCTCAGACCCACCTGAGCCAGCGTTATTAGGCTCGCCAAAGTTCCAATTGGTATAAGTAGTGTTATCTAAACTTTGCCATACAAATGTGCCTTCTGAAGCAGCATCGGTGTACCCTAAAAGAGCGTTAACTCCAGATCCCTTTTCCAATACTGTGGCTGTTAAAAGATCATTGTCAAAAGCATTCCGAATAGTGCCCACAAAACCACCTTGAGCGATCGCATCATTAAAAGCATTTTGCGGAAAAAAAGTGTTGTTAGAAAGATAGTAAGATTTGTTATTAATGGTTGCTAGTGGCGTGAATCCAGCTAGCGGATTTATTAAGTCACAATTATCATCGGCAGTAATAGAGTAATTTACTACTACTGGATTTCCAGAAGAAGAGTTTGCCATTATATTTGCGGGACAACTTATGACAGGTAATTCTGCATCAGTAACAGTTACATCAAATGCACAACTCACTGTGTTTCCGTCGGAGTCAGTTGCAGCGTATAATACGGAGGTGTTTCCTAAAGGAAATGTCATTCCAGAGTCAAAACCAGAAACGAGTACGGGCATCAAAGATCCATCTTCTGTATCGCTAGCAGTGATATTGAAATTCACGATGGCACCACAAGTTCCAGCATCAGAATTTGAGGTAATACTGGATGGACAATTAAAAGTTGGTGTGTTTCCTATACTGCCAAATAACTGAACATCGGCGACTTGATTGATGGCTGAAGAGGCACATGTTCCAGTCAAATTTACTCGATAGTAAGAATAAGCTATTGTATTTGTAAAGGAAAAGGTTCTCGAGAAAAGGCGAGTTGAAATACAGGGGATATTTCCCGTGGCGATACTTGTAAAATTAGCACCATCATTAGAGCCTAATATTTGATAGGTATTAGGATCTCTTTCGGGAGCGTCATTTGCGGATACAAAAGCAATGGACCGAGCCGTTTGTGATACTCCTAATAGATCTACATCAAAACCTATACCGTCAAACCCGTTAAAGTCTAGGAATTTAGTGGAACTATTCTGATCGATAATATTTTGTACGCCCTCTCCAAATGGAGAGTTTATACTTCCAAAGTTAGTTGCTGTATGTATGGAACTATCAAAAATACCTTGTCCAAAAGAACAGAAAGAAGCACAGCACAACAAAAAGTAAAAAGTAATGTTTTTCATAAACAATTGATTTTGTGTATTTAAAGGTAGTTTATTCTTTTCGGAATGTGAAGCAGTATTTTCAATATGCTATAAATTCATAAAAGAAAACATAAAAAATATCCGGTATAATCATTTGGATAACACGCTGATATGAGATCCTGTTTTTGCCTCTGTCAGCTTATTTTGTTTGTGTCAAATAAGTTTTTTCATGCAGCAATACTCCTACAGCGCCTTGTTAAGGAAAGGTATAGTTGTAGGTGTATTTTCAGGACAAGACGGAATTCTTTTATGATTAGTTTTCTAAAAGGTGATGATAATCCTTTAGAATACTACGCAAGTTCTAGCATCTGAATTCAAAATACTACTTAATGGACGCTTAAATTTTTTCATAGTGATAGGTGCGTATTCATTAAAAGAAACTAGCACCTGATTATTAGTGTAGTTTACGTATTTGCACGTATCAATTACGGATGGCACAGCGATTCTTCTCAGCTCAGTAGTTGCTATACCTGTCTGAGCATTTGTTATGATGGAACCTTATTTGTAAAGGAAAAGCAGTTCTAATAGGGGAAGTATAGACGGCGTTTACGGGGCTTTTAAAAGGAATTATCTGTTGAGGTAAATGACTATAATTGATGCTTTACTACCAGTATCTTTTTTAAATCATTAGTAGACAGCTACAACTATTTTGACTCTTCCATACACCAAGTACAACGCATTTTGACGAACGAAGTAGTGTTCTATACCGTTTTTAAATTATCGATGTAGCACCTAATAATAATAATAAATAGCACTGTTTTTTAGCAGTATGTTCAGTCAAGAAACGATTTACATTAACAATATAGGTAGACAAACGAGATTGACGCTTTTTGTTTTTGAGCAAAGGCGTAATTACTTTAAAAAGAAAGGTATAGTATCCATAATAAATAGTTTATTATGGAAGACATACGCTCGCATATTGATTCAGTTTTTTATTTTTAAAATCAAAGCTTCTGTTAGGCAAGTGGCTGTTTTTTGTGTGTAGAATAGAAGTTTGTCTAACCGTTTAAACGGAGTTGAAGTCAGCGACTATAGGGAACTAATAATACCGATTATCTTAAAGCTCTTATAATTTAAATGTAGGAGAATAGAGTTTATATACCGCTCTTTTAAAGGAGCATTTTACAGGCTCCATAAACGATGCGTGCCTATGCTTTAAGTTTGGGTAATAAGGTATTGCTTCACCACAGGTATAATGCGGTGCGTAATGCTCTCCCTCTTAAAATGGTCGCTACTGTTATTCGTAAACTAACTTAGGCTTAAAATTGTTAAAATGAGAACAGAGACCTAGCAACCACTCATTCAGTAGGCTTAGTGTCAGCGGGAAATAGGACCTCCTTCGAAGAGATAACTTTTTTATCATCCATATTTTTTTTCATGTTCGGATAGTTTTCTTCTTTTTGCTTTTTGGCAGAGTAGAAAATATTCCAAAATGTCAGTCCCATATAAGTAGCAAATATGATGGCTCCTACTATAAAAAATCCTATATTCATGACGTTCTTCGTTGTCTAATTGCTATGGCAAACAATAATATGGTACCTGGCCAGTGCGCTGAATATTGAGCTTCAGCAGTCATGCCTAATATTCCATATCCGACGGAATACAGTAAACAAAGGAATGCTAAAATAATAGGATACCATTTTAAAATAAAACTTTTCATTTCTAGTTTTTTTATTTATGATTAAAGAATACAAAACACAAGTGCAAGAATTTAATAATAAAGTTGCTTTCAACTTTATAAACTGATCCCGATTTTAAGCTGTTAGCTCATGTTTTCAGATCACTGTTGTACAGTTTTCTGAATACAAAGCACAAAGTTC
>NZ_JBLIGN010000020.1:0-37389 GCF_047636915.1 Nonlabens sp.
CAGATTAATTTATTTACAGAATGGGTATGTGCTTCAAAATTTTCTTTTGTGATGCGTTTTAATAATTGATATGTTTTTGCATCCCAAATTTTGACCGTTTTATCGCGGCTAGCAGTTGCAAATAAATGCGCGTCAGGACTAAATACGATATCGTAAATAGCCCAATTATGAGCAGGAATTGACTTTACTAATTCATAATTTCCTACTTGCCAAATATTCAAATGAGCATCTCTACCGCCTGTTAATAGAAAGTTCCCATCAGGACTGTACCGCACAGCATTTGCGCCCACAACTTTTTCTCCAACTTGATGCGCCATAAAATCATTTTTATATTCCAAGGTGAAAAGGTCAAATATGAGAACATTAGAATCCCCTAAGGCAACGGCTATTTCAGAAGTTGTATAATTAAAATCAATACTGCGTACTTTCTGATGTGATAATTTTTTCATTTTAATCAATGATAAAGTATCGAACGAGCATACTGCAAAGTTACCATCGCCTCCAGCGGTATAAAAACAATTGGTCTTTGATGAATATTTTATGTCAAAAACAGGTCCCTGATGATGTTTCAGTATTTTGATTTCCTCTTTTTTTTCTAAATCAAGTAGGTGAATACTTCCAGTAGTTGTTCCTGCAAGCAATAATTTTTTTTCAGGAACATGACAAATGCTATAAATAGGGGCTGGCAAGGTTGCTGAAAACTTTTCGGCTTGCTGAGTTTCTAAATTCCATAAGGCGATAAATCGATCACTTCCTCCTGTAAAAACTGTCTGTTCAGACATCCCTTTATCCATAGCGTATATACAACCGCTGTGTCCGGTAAGTGTTGCGATGTGTTTTACATCCATACTCATTTCTTTTATTGTCTTCATTTATTTGACCGTTCCCCTAAAAAACTAATATTTAGAAGTGCGCTGTAATAACACCCTGCCAAAAAATTATTTTTGCTTTACAAAATTAATAACGCCACCTGTTAAGATATGTTCCACTTGTCTTTCACTTATATGGTAAGTAAGTGGAATTTTGATATTTTTTCCAACCACAATAGCTATTACTGAATCTCTGTTTTTGATGGCTGTCCTTAAACCTTCTATCCGTAAAACATCGTCCTGTTCTAGTTGATCCCAGTCACTTGTGTTTTTGAATTCGAAAGGAACTATACCAAAATTGATCAAGTTCTGCCAACCGATACGAGCATAAGATTTGGCAATAGCAAACTTTTGTCCTAGATACCGAGGAGATAGTGCAGCGTGTTCTCGACTTGAGCCTTGTGCGTAATTTTCGCCTGCTATAACACAAAATCCTGTGTGTGTTTTTTGATTTTGAACGGCGCGATCATAGAAACTTTGATCAATGGCATAATACGCATATTTACTTAGCTCCGGAATATTTGAACGTAAAGGCAGAACATCAGCACCCGCTTTCAGTATGCCATCTGTTGAAATGTCATCTCCCATTTTTAAAAGGATAGGGATTTCTAGCTCCTCCGGAAGTTGTTCAAAATCAGGAAGGGTTTTAATGTTGGGTCCCTTGACCAGTTCAGGAGATGCTTCAGTTGGAGCAATCAGTAGCTTTTTATTTATCTTGATTTGTGTTGGGGCTGCCCATTTTGGATACCTAAAATTCATTTCAGACTCGAGGTCTCGTGGATCTGTTATTTTCCCTGTAATTGCGGCTGCTATAGCCGTTTCTGGACTGCATAGGTAGACTTGGTCATCAAGTGTCCCCGAGCGTCCCGGAAAATTACGTGGCATCGTTCGGATACTAATCGTATTGGTTGCAGGAGCTTGTCCCATACCAATACATCCCATACAACCAGATTGATGAAGGCGACCGCCAGCAGCAATCAACGGTCCAAGAGCACCCATTTCTGTTAGGTTTTCTAATACTTGGCGAGAAGAAGGATTGATATCTAAAGAAACATCAGGAGAAATAACTTGACCTTTTACAATTTGAGAAGCGATCCAAAAATCACGTAATCCGGGATTTGCAGAAGAACCAATAACAACTTGGTTTATTTTTAATCCGCTAACTTCTCTTACTGGAACAACATTCCCGGGACTACCAGGAAGTGCAATTAATGGTTCTAGCATAGCTAGGTCTATTTCAATATTGAGATCGTATGTTGCCCCTTCATCGGCTTCTAAATTTATCCACTCGTCTTCCCTTCCTTCTTGTCTAAGAAATTCAAGGGTAATTTGATCTGAAGGAAATACCGAAGTTGTAGCCCCTGTTTCTGTTCCCATATTTGCAATCACATGACGATCCCATGCACTTAGAGATTTAAGACCAGGTCCGTAATATTCTAAGATATATCCACGCCCTCCAGTCACATCATACCTGCGAAGCATTTCTAAAATTACATCCTTGGCACTTACCCAATCAGGCAACTTCCCAACGAGTTTAATACCCATCACTTTTGGCATTTTAACAAAATACGGTTCACCTGCTGAAGCCATTGCTACATCCAATCCCCCTGTACCGATGGCCAGCATTCCAATACCACCTCCGGCAGGAGTGTGGCTGTCTGAACCCAATAGCGTTTTGCCCGGTCTCCCAAATCGCTCCATGTGCACTACATGGCTAATTCCGTTTCCTGATCTGCTGAACCAGTATCCAAATCGTGCTGCGGCTGACTGTAGAAATAGGTGGTCATCCATATTCTTATAATCCGTTTGGAGCAGATTGTGATCCACATACTGCACCGCAATCTCTGGTTTAATTTTATTTAAATTAAAGGCTTCCAGTTCTAGCATTACCAATGTACCTGTGGCATCTTGTAATAATACCTGATCAATTTTCAATCCGATTTCACTTCCGGGATTCATCTCACCAGAAATAAGATGAGAACTAATCAATTTTTGACTTACGTTTTGTAGTTTCATTGCTTATAAAATTTACGCTGACACTTTTTTATTTGTGTAATTCAGCAAATTATTCAATAGGAATCCGGAAAGTAATTCCTTTTAAAAGGCCGATCTTAAAATGACTTATTCGTATAAATGGCATCAATAAAAGAAGAAATGTTTTTATTCCTTTATTTCTGAACAACCCATTATTTTAACCAGTGTTATCCTTCCTTTTACTTATAGTAAATCACATACTATTGAAGTTACTTTAACCTTTGTATTTCCCGTATGCCCTGTTTTTCTATTCAACTAATATGGCTTTAGGAAATTTATCTTTCCCTATTTTGCAGCATCCATAATCCCCACATTTATAGTGGTATTGCAACCTAACTTAATTTTTAGACGCTTATCAACAGCTATTTTATTTATGTCCTTCTTTTTTATTTTTCTAGTATACGTATTAGTGATTTTATTTTAATGCAAGTTGTTTACGAAAGTTGCCTTGGTGGTCTTGGCTGTTTATATAGCGGAACCATAGAACATGCTTCGCCATACATAATGCTCTTTGCAACTGGACGTAAAAGCCGAGTGATTTCTACAAAAGCGGCTTTCGGAACTGGCAAATCACCACATCCTTTTATAACGATGCGAACATCTTTATAAGCATCGATATTTAGTTTGTTTAATATTTCATTATACAAAACTGTTTCAAGTGTTTCTAAATCACCAAACACCACTTTTTTTACGAAAGGCTCTAACTGTGATGCCAGTAGCATATACGCCCAAGTTGGAACAATAGCTTCTTCAGAACAGATAAGGGCAACGTATTTACCCTTGTATGTGCTCCAATCTTCATTTTTTATGAACTCACGGAAATCTTTTTCTTTCAATATTAAACCTTGAAACAAGTGCTTTGTTATATCAAACAATACACGGTCTCCATGAGGGTAAAACTCCTCAAGGTTGATGGTGATAATACCACTTTTTGCTACTCTATTAATTATTTCTTTTTCCATTTTAAAAAAATCCTAATTCAAGATTTGCCTCTTCGCTCATCCTTTCTTTTTCCCAAGGTGGCTCAAAAGTCATTGTTATTTTTGCAGATTTAACTCCTTCTATTTCACGCAGTTTTTGTTCTGTTTCTGGCGGCAATGTTTCAGCTACCGGACAGGAGGGTGATGTTAAAGTCATTATCATTGTAAGGTTATTATCTTTATCAATATTAAGCTCATAAATCAGTCCCAATTCCCAAATATCAACAGGTATTTCAGGATCATAACAGCTTTTAAGGGTATCAATAGCCTTTTGTGTCAGCTCGGGATTTTGTGTAATTATTATTGCTGCCATTTTTGTAGTTTTACGTTGACTTTTTTTGATTTTTTTTTTAAATAAACCTTCTATAATTTAAACTGTTGGTATCCGATTGCATCCAATTTCATTTGTTTTATCATACTTACTAAACCATTGCTGCGGTTAGGAGATAAGTGCTCCATCAATCCTATTTGATTAATAAAACCAAATGGTGCATTTATAATTTCATCTGTCGTGTGCCCAGATATAACTCTAATCAGTAAAGCAACAATTCCTTTGGTTATTATTGCATCAGTGTCTGCCGTGAAAATAATTTTATCCGCGTTTAGTTCTGAGTGTAACCATACGCTACTCTGACAGCCATTTATCAATCTGTCATCAGTTTTACACTGTGCGTCTATCAATGGCAAACTTTTGCCCAAATCGATCAGGTGCTCATACTTTCCGTCCCAGTCATCACCGAATAACTCAAATTCTTCTACTATTTCATTTGCTATCGCTGCTATACCCATCTTAACATTTTAATTGCTTTCTGTGTTCCAAGTACCGGCACATCGACTTCCTGTTTTCTACGGTAAGTCATCCATTACCTGATTAGGCTTTATTTTCTAACACCATAACGCAATACCCAAGAGACTTGCCATTTGTCTTTTTTGGAAAGGTCTCGAAAATCCACTCAGAATTTTGACTGTTGAAGATTTTATTTCTTTTGCTTGTTTACCTCCTTCTTATTCAAACGTTTTAGAAATTTTTTCTTCAACATATTCACGTAGCGCTTCGATTTTTATGGTATTTACCACTTCCGAAGCAAACGCGTGCATCAATAACTTTTTGGCGTTTGTTATACTTATCCCGCGTGCTCGTAAGTAAAATATTTTTGCTTCATCCAACTTACCTGTTGTTGATCCGTGCGAGCATTTTACATCATCAGCATAAATTTCTAATTGTGGTTTTGTATTGATTGTTCCTGCTTGACTCAATAAAATATTTTTGTTTGATTGAAACGCATTAGTCTTTTGCGCATCTTTTCTTACAAAAATTTTTCCGTTAAAAGTTGCTGTTGATTTCCCTTCAATAATACCTTTATAAAGCTCGTTACTATTACAATTTGGCTTGCGATGATCTACTACAGTATGGTTGTCTACAACTTGATTTCCATCCGTTAGGTACAAGCCATTTAAGTGCGATTCAATATGTTCATCATCCAACACTAAAGTTAGATTATTACGAACCAACGAACCACTCAACGTAAAGGTATGCGTAGAAAACACACTTTGTCTTTGTTGAATTACCTGTGTCGTATTCACTAAGTACCCCAGCTCCTTTTTATCTTGAATTTGATAATGATCGACAATAGCGTGCTTATCAACTACAATTTCTGTTAGTGCGTTACTAACTGTTTTTGCAGTGCTAGCTACTGTTTCAAACGATTCAATAATTTTTGCTTGCGCATTTTCATCTATTACTATTAAATTTCGCGGATGGATAATGGTGTTTTCCGAGCTTGTTGAAACATGAATAACGTGTATAGGTTTTTCAATTATTGCGTTTTTTGCAATATGGATGAATACTCCGTCTTTAGTCATAGCAGTATTTAACGCAATAAATGGATCTGCTTTTATATCTGCGTATTGTCCATAATGTTTTTCGAAAACAGGTGAATTGCTTTTCTCTGCATCTACTAGACTGCATATTGTTAAGCCTTCTGGAAGCTGCTGCAAATTTGAAAGTCCTTCAACAAAAACACCGTTTTCAATAACTACGACATAAGCCTCTTTTAAAAATTTCAGATGCTCAATTTGCTCATCACTACCGTTTTTATTTGTAGAGAAATTAAATTCCCCTTTCAGCATCAAGTCCACACGGGTATACTTATACTCTTCGTGCTTCCGTGTTGGAATGCCTTGTTTATGGAAGCTTTCCATAGCGTTATCACGAAGTTGTGTACTACCAAATAAAAATAATTTAGATTTCTCAAATTCAAAAATCAATTCATCCTTTGTCGTTCTAGTTTTAATAGCTGTTTCCATTTTGTTTATTAAATAAATTAGGCTTCTACTTCCTCTTTGATAAAATCATATCCCTTTTCTTCTAGCTCTACTGCCAATTCCTTTAATCCTGATTTTACAATTTTTCCATTGTGTAATATGTGAACAAAATCAGGTATTATATAATCCAATAACCGTTGATAATGTGTAATAATAACAGTTGCGTTTTCTTCTGATTTCAATTTATTTACTCCGTTAGCAACAATGCGTAACGCATCAATATCAAGCCCACTATCGGTTTCATCTAAAATGGAGAGTTTTGGCTCTAGCATTGCCATCTGAAATATCTCATTTCGCTTTTTTTCACCACCGCTAAAACCTTCATTTATAGAGCGATTTACAAGGGCTCTGTCTATCTCAACTAATTCTTGTTTTTCTTTCAACATCGTTAAAAAATCTTTTGCTTTTATAGGGTCTAAACCCTTGTAAGCGCGAATTTCTCCTATAGCTGTTTTTAAAAAATTTATATTACTTACTCCTGGAATTTCAACAGGATATTGAAACGCAAGAAACACTCCTTCTCTAGCTCTGTCCTCTGCTTCAAACTCTAACAAATTTTTACCGTTATAGATAATTTCACCTTCAGTAACCTCATATTCCGAGCGACCAGCAAGAACAGCTGCCAATGTGCTTTTTCCAGAACCATTGGGTCCCATAATAGCGTGTACTTCTCCCTCTTTTATTTCTAAATTAATTCCTTTCAGAATTTCTTTTCCGTCAATTGACGCATGTAAATTTTTTATTGATAACATTTTTTGAATTTTGATTGTTTGCTTTTATCCTACCGAACCTTCTAAGGAAACTTCCAACAGTTTTTGTGCTTCCACAGCAAATTCCATTGGCAACTGACTTAGTACGTCTTTACAATAACCGTTTACGATTAAACCAATAGCTTTTTCATTATCGATACCTCGTTGTTTGCAATAAAACAGTTGGTCTTCACCAATTTTTGAAGTTGTTGCTTCGTGTTCTACTACGGCAGTGTTGTTTTTTATTTCGATGTATGGAAATGTATGTGCACCACATTGATCCCCCATTAATAGACTATCACATTGCGAAAAATTACGAGCATTTTCAGCACCTTTTGCAATACGCACCAACCCTCTATAACTATTGTTGCTGAAACCAGCAGAAATTCCTTTTGAAATAATGGTGCTTTTAGTGTTGTCTCCTATATGGATCATTTTAGTTCCTGTATCGGCCTGCTGATAGTTATTTGTAACTGCAACAGAATAGAACTCGCCTATCGAATTGTCACCTTTTAAAATGACAGATGGATATTTCCAAGTAATTGCAGAACCTGTTTCAACTTGTGTCCAAGATATTTTAGCATTTTCTTCCAAACAAATACCACGTTTAGTAACAAAATTAAAAACTCCTCCCTTACCTTCTTTATCGCCGGGATACCAATTTTGAACAGTGCTGTATTTTATTTGCGCATTTTTATGAGCTACAAGTTCAACAACGGCTGCATGCAATTGATTTTCGTCTCGCATCGGTGCTGTGCAGCCTTCCAGGTAACTCACCTGTGCATCTTCTTCTGCAATAATCAAGGTGCGTTCAAATTGACCAGTACCTGCCGCTTCTATTCTGAAATATGTGGAGAGTTCCATTGGACAGCGAACGCCTTTTGGTATATAACAAAACGAACCATCTGTAAAAACGGCCGAATTCAGCGCCGCAAAAAAGTTATCGCTAGAAGGAATAACCGAACTCATGTATTTTTTTACTAATTCTGGATGTTCTTGAATGGCTTCCCCAAACGAACAAAAAATAATTCCCTTTTCCGCTAAGGTTTCTTTAAATGTCGTCTTTACGGAAACGCTGTCCACAATAACATCAATGGCAACTCTACTTTCTACACCTGAAAGGCGTTCTTGTTCTAAGATGGAGATCCCAAGTTTTTGAAATGTTTTTAACAATTCAGGATCAACTTCATCCAGACTCTTTAAAACTTTTTTGGGCTTTGGAGCTGAATAATAAATGATATCCTGAAAGTCTGGTTTCTCGTAAGAAACATGTGCCCAGTCAGGCTCCTCCATGGTTAACCAATGACGAAATGCCTCCAATCTATACACTAACATCCATTCTGGCTCATTTTTTTTGGCAGAAATAAAACGAATAATATCTTCATTCAATCCTTTCGGCGCATTGTCAGCGTCAATATCAGTAGCAAAACCGTATTTGTATTCTGTGCTGATTTTTTCTTCTATAACCTCGTTCATATTATTTAAGTTTTACTTGATGGTATTCTTTAATGAATTCAAACTCTAATAACTATCTGGATTCATTTATTATACCTGTTATTTATTCTGTACAAGTCCAAAGCATTCCGATAAACCAAAGGTATAGGTGTACTGCTCTTTTCATCTGGTACTCTAATTACACAAAATGTAATGTGTCTTTTTTGACCAATAATTCTTCTTCACTTTCGCGCCAGTTATCATCATCCACACAACAGTCTACTGGGCAAACAGCGGCACATTGAGGCTCATCATGAAAACCGACACACTCGGTACATTTATCAGGTGCTATATAATAAACATCTTCTGATATAGGTTCTTGCGGTTCATTTGCATCGCTAGTTAAACCACTTTTTGAACTAAAAGTTCCTTTTATAGATGTGCCATCAGAAAAGCGCCATTCATCACCGCCTTCATAGATAGCATTATTAGGACATTCTGGCTCACAAGCACCACAATTAATGCATTCATCTGTAATTATAATTGCCATTATTATATTTTCTAGTGTTATAAGAGCCCCTAGGTTATTAAATTTTATTAAAAACACCTAACCGCTTTTATCCTTACAACTTTAAACTCTTTTTACACGCCAAACGATTCTCCACAACCACAAGTTCTACTTGCGTTCGGGTTGACAAATACAAAGCCTTTTCCGTTTAATCCTCCCACGTAATCGAGCTCTGTGCCTATTAAGTACAAAAAGCTTTTTTTGTCAACGGCTATTTTTATTCCATTGTCTTCAAAAATCTTATCGGTATCTGTAATGACCGTATCAAACACGAGTTTATAGGTGAGACCCGAACATCCTCCACCATCAACTCCGACGCGAATAAATGTCCCTTCAGGGCTATTTTCGTTTGTTAATAAACTTAAAGCATGCTGCTTTGCGTTTTCTGAAACTGTTATCATTTTGTTTAGGTATTAGATTATTGATAATCTATTTATAATTTTTTTAATCGGTCTTTTCTTCAAGGAATCCCTGAAAAGCAGACATAGCCTCCTTTTCGCTATTGGATAAATCTGCTAGTGTCACGTTATCCAACAACTTGTCTATAGAAGATTGTACCATTGACCAAAGGGAACGAATAGAACAATCAATAGAATTAGTGCATAGTTTTAATACTCCCACATGGTTGGCACAAAAATCTTCATCAAACAAACGTCCTCCTAAAGCTTTCAAAGCATCATTCACCGTAATATCTGAGGCAGGCCTGGCAAGCACATATCCTCCAACATGTCCTTTAGTACTATTTATCAATCCACCGATACGAAGAATTCGAGTTAATTTTGAAACATTGGGACGTGACAACCCTTCCATTTCACAAAGCTGAGGAATGCTCAGTCCCGTTTGAACCTTACACTTTGCAATACGTACCAATATTCTTAAGCCGTACTCGTCTTGTGCTGTTATTTTCATTCTTTAATAATTTTAATAATTGGTTTTATGCTGATTCCCTAAGCTTGCCTTACAAATATAGACATTATTTTTAATATGTACTAAAAGGTATATATTAATATGACCTTTTTAGTATACATAAGATCGTTGAAATAATCGCACCGCCATAAGTATAGGTAGAATGGCTTTAAATAATTTATTCCCCAATAAATTTCAAAATATAATGTGGGCATAAAAGAAACTCTAACAAGAAGACCTTTAAAGGAACCAATTAATAATCTTAAAGATGACGTATAAATTACACCAGCTGCAAACAGCGACAAACCATTTAAAAGATGTACTTTTTTCTTCGCCTCCTAATTTTGCCGTTAAATGAACGAGATTTATACCTAAGAATTTGATTGGACTAGCTTTTTATACGCCGATAAAAACCGCGACTACGTAACATCTCATCTAGTGTTATCCAATAAACTTTTAAAAGCACAGCCTAATATATTTTAAACAGGTCACCACTCTTTATTTGCTATTAATTTGTATAAAGGAATTCACCTTTTAATATATTCAGAACAGACGTGTTTTTTAATCATGTAAACAGTAATGGGTTTCACAAGCTTTTCTGTTTGTGGATGTTTACCTGTGCTGGTGAAGTACTCCAAAGTACCGCTCGTATTCTTTCCATACCAAATTTTTTCTCCACCTTGATAATCAAAGAAAATAGAATTACAACCTACTTCTACTTGCTTAAAATTTGCACTTCTTTCTTCCTTCCATAATTCTAACGTTCCTTCCTTAAAACTAGCTGGGTCAAATGCCACTTCTTCAAAACCATAGGCTTTCCATTCCATCCATCTTTGATCTGGAGTATTGGAGAAATAGGTGACCCATACTACAAGCACAGCTGCCAGTACGATACTTAGTAAAGACTTGTTTTTCTTAACCGACTCCATCCAATTTAAATAGAAAGAACGAGAAGGACTAAACTCCTTATCCACCTCTTTATCCACAGAGGCAATTATCTTTTTATGCTGATTACAAAAATCTATATAATCTTCATATCCTAAAAAAACGGACAATAATTCTACGACTCTTGCTTGCTTGATTTCAAAACGCCCCGTTTTATGCTTCACTGCATTGAAGTGGTTGCTTAGACTTTTTGCGCTATAAGGAAAATCATTATTCAACAAATAATCAGATAGGAATTGAGCGCATTTTGATTTCGTAGGTGCGATCCCATTTATAAGTTCTAATTCTATTCTTGCCTTATCAAAAGCTTTGTGAATCAATAGGTCATGCATGTTTCTTCCTTTTTTAATTCGTTGTTTATCAGACGGAAAAGATAACGAAAAACCTTTCCTTTTAGTTTCCTTTTAGTTTCTCACTTTCTTTTTTTAATCGGCATTTATTTGTGTCAGAATTAATCATGCTGCTCTTCTTTCTTAAAAAATCAGGGCACAAGATAATTCAACAAGGAGCTGTAGCTGAGTAAAAAAGTGCTGGTTGAGAAGTCGCAACAGCTTATTCTTCTGCACTCCTGACTTCTCAAAAACATAGAGAGACGTCTCTATAAAATACCGCAAAAAATTTTGCAAAAAAAAATCTGATAACACTCGGACAGCCTCTGGTATGTCCTAAAAACCTTTTCAACTATGAAAAAATTAAGTCTCATGATCTTTACAGGAATACTTATCTCTACATTATTTTCTTGTACACCAGAGCAAATTGTGGATAATAGTACCACACCGCAATCCTGTTGTAATGAACAAGAAACCATCCCACCACCGCCACCTCCACCACCGCCAGAAGATGGGATTGGAGGATAGATGATTTACTAAATTTAGGTGTTACCTTAGAGGAATGAAAACTACTATAACTTCATTCCTCTTTTTTTGCTTTTTTATTCTCGTAATGGATGCATCTTATAGCCAGCAAACCGATAGCTTAATTTACTATTCCAAAATCGTTTCTAATCCTGTACAAAAAAATGATCTCGCAAGAGCGTATCGGTTTTTTACACATAAAAAAAACAAAAGCTCAAGAGATCATATACCAACAGAAGAAGTTTATGCAAATCAGCACTTAGCCGACATACAATACAATCTTGGATATTACAGAGAGTCCGAAAGGTTAAACTTAGAATCATTAAAGCTATTAGATCAAATTCCACCAGGAGCTGATGAACTGTGGATCAACAATACAAAAATTAAAATCTTAAATGATTTAGGGAAAAACCACGCTAATAAAAAAGACTTTAAAGAAGCCCTAAAGATTTATGACAAGGCTCTAAAAACGGCCACCCGACAAAGCGATATTCAAGCGATATTAAACAATAAAGCATACATTTTTGAAAAGCAAAATTTATGGCAAAAAGCTCTTGATATATACAGAACGCTATACCACAATTCTATAAAACAGAATGATTCTTCCAAGACTGCTCGTTACTTAGACAATTTGAGCTTTCTCAAATCACAAATGAGTCTTCCTGATGCAGAAGAAGGCCTTTTACAAGCACTTCAAATACATGTAAAAAGGAACCATAAAATGGGCATGGCTACTAGTTATATGCATCTGCTAAAGCATTACCAGAAAAATGCTGACACTTTAAAAATGACACTCTACTCTGATACGTTAATCGAAATATCAAAAAAAACAGCAAACATAGAAATCAAAGAAATAGCACTAAAATTAAAACTAGAAGTAAGCAATTCTCCTTTTATCAAGAAATATTTGAACTTTACCGATAGCATAAACTTAGCCAAAGATATTCGAAGAAATCAATTCAATTACTATGTCTATCAATACGAAGCAAAAGAAAAGGACCTCAACAAAAGCAAGTTGCAAAATGAACGATTACTTTACCTAATAATAGCTATTGGTCTTATTTTCGTCGCTCTCTATTTTATTCTCAAATACAAACACAAAAAAGAAAAAATACAACAAGTGTACCATACAGAAGTTCGCATTTCAAGAAAAATTCACGATGAAGTGGCAAACGATGTATACCATGTAATGACCAAGCTTCAAGACCAATCAGAAGAAAACAAAACGCTTTTAGACGATTTAGAAAATATCTACAACCGTACGAGAGATATCTCTAAAGAAAATAGCAGTATAGATGTAAGCACCAACTATCAAGACCTTTTAATAGATCTGTTCCTAAGCTATAACAGTAAAGATGTGAACGTCATGACTAAAGACCTGCATCGAATCGACTGGAATCAATTAAATGACATCAAAAAGTCCACTATGTATCGCATTTTTCAAGAGCTACTGACTAACATGAAAAAACACAGCAAGGCAACTGCTGTCGTATTTAATTTCGGCCAGGAACATAAAAAAATTATAATAAATTATAAGGATAACGGAATAGGAAGTGACCTAAAAAAAGGAAATGGTCTCCAGAATACGGTAAACCGTATGGAATCTATAAATGGAACTATTACTTTTGAATCAGAAGTTCAAAAAGGTTTTAAAGTACTAATTACTATTTAAAAAATGTTTCAAAAAGTATTGATATCAGACGACTTTGGTAGCATCAACCAAGGGGTCGTAAAAGTTCTAGAACAGGCAGGTGTCGCTAGCATAAAGCAAGTGCAATATTGCGATGATGCTTACCTACAAATAAAGAGTGCCCTAAAGGATCAGGAACCCTATGATTTATTTATTACAGATCTCAATTTTAAAAGGGATCATCGAGATCAAAAATACGCCTCAGGAGAAGCTGTAATAAAGCAATTAAAAATGGAATATCCAGAGCTTATGATCATAGCCTATTCAGTTGAGGATCGATTACAGAAAGTCAGGTATCTCATAAGTGATTTAAAAGTAAATGCATACGCATGCAAAGGTAGAAACGGATTGGTAGATCTATCTAAAGCAATTGATGCTGTCCACCGCAAGCAATTATACATATCTACTCAGGTAGAACAAGCCTTATATCCTAGGAACAATATGGAGATAGATGACTATGACATGGAACTGCTCAAACAACTAGCCCTAGGTAAATCTAAAGAGTCTATTAGTGAACAATTTAAAAAAGATGCTATTTCTCCCTGCAGCTTGAGTTCAATAGAAAAAAAGCAGCGCAATCTATTTATTAAATTCAGAGCAACTAACGCGGCACACCTTATAGGCATTGTAAAAGATTTAGGGCTTATTTAAAGTCCTCATATAGAAAGAAACATTAAAATCGGACAGCCTTATAGAGGTACCCGTCCATCAAAAGGCGGCTGTTTGGAGCAAATCAACCACCTACTTTTAACGAGTGTGTTTTAGGGGTATAGTTCCGCTTTCGCGAAAGCGCAACCAAATAATTAGTGCCCCACTCTTGTATGCGTACCCTAAGAAAAATCTTGTCGCAAAAGTAAGCAGGTAGTGAGATTTGACGTTTTTAAGGCAGCAAATGAGAAAAAAGCACTTCACAAGCGAAACTGTATGCTTTGAATAAAGCTTTTGAAATAAAAAACTCGCCAACTGTCTTTTTTGCTAACCGATTGTTTAGTTTTGTGAACTACGGAAATACATGGCTAGAAAAAAACAATATATAGAAAAAGAGGTGATTGAAAAAGCCATGCAATTGTTTTGGATTAATGGCTATGAAAATACCTCCGTACAGATGCTGGAAAACGGAATGGGCATTAATAAATTCTCCATATATGCTAGCTTTGGCAGCAAACATGGAGTCTTTTTAGAAAGTTTAAAATCCTATCAAGAAATCATAAAAGAAGTCTTCGAAAATTTGAAAAACGCAAAAAACGGAGTGGCAGACATAAAAAAGTTTTTCTGCGATTCTGTTCAAATCTGCACGCTAGAAGGAAATCAAAAAGGCTGTTTGATCACCAATACTTATTATGAGCTTTTTGATAAAAATGATGATCTGGTGCCCCAACAAATGCGCAAATTTATGGGCGATTTGAAACTGCTGTTTATAGAAAAGTTGAAAATGGATGCGACTAAAAGTGAAGAAACGGTGTTGAGACAAGCTAATTTTTTACTCTTGGCAAAACATGGTCTGGCTGCAGCCACCAGAGTGAATAACAAAGAAGAAATTAATGACTACATAGAGATGACCTTTACGAACCTATAACCTTTTTTTAATCAAAACTAAACGATCGTTTAGTATTTATAAATTTAAAAATACACCCTTATGAGTACCCTAAAAATTCACAACATAGAAACGGCTCCAGAAAGCAGTAAACCATTATTAGAAAAATCCTTAAAAGCCTATGGCATGATTCCAAATTTACATGCTGTACTGGCTCAAGCTCCAGCGGCATTAGATGCCTATCAAAAATTACACGAGTTATTTGAAAATTCTTCTTTCGATGCAGAAGAGCTAACGGTTATTTGGCAAAGCATTAATGTAGAACACAACTGTCATTATTGTGTTCCTGCACATACAGGAATAGCCCATATGATGAACGTGGATGCTTCATTAACAGAGGCATTGCGAAATAATAAGGCCATGCCTACTAGAAAATTGCAAATTTTACAAGACACCACCCTAAGTATCGTTAGGAATCGCGGGCGTATTTCTGACTCAGAATTAGAAGCGTTTTATACGATAGGCTATCAGCAACAACAAGTGTTAGAGATCGTTCTAGGAGTAGCACAAAAAACCATTAGTAATTATACCAATCATATAGCTCATACACCAGTCGATGAAGCCTTTCAAAAATTTGCTTGGCAGCCGGAGAGCATTTAACTCTAGAAAATAAAAATAGGCTCCAAGGTTTAGTTGGGGCTTGTTTTTATTTTAAAATAGGCACCAACAGCTCCATCTACATTCTTAAAACGCGGTTACTGCAACAGCAACGTGACCGCAGAAAACAGCCAGCTGCTCGCAACACCCTTAAAAGAATCCTTTAGGCTTTGAGCCTCTTTGCAACTCCTCAATATTTATTTCTAAAATGGACGTTTCTGCCTTCTTAAAAAACTCATAAAAAACTAAAAACCATACAACCCGTAATGAATCAGAAATTCAAGCCGTCCTAAACCTGCCAGATCATACTTTGTCGCCTATTTTTGCAAGACGACTGCCAGGGAACGTATTCCTATTAAAGCACCGCATGCTTTTTTTTTAAACGGTGCTGTAGGCCTAGGCTTTGCTTGCGCGAAAAGAAATGATGTGCCAGCCTCTAAACGCCATTTATAGCCGCGTTTATGGCATACATAAAAGCGCATTAAGAAGGATCGCAGAAGACAGCTGTAGCTTAAGAGCAATCGAAAACATAGACCAACATAGCATCATGTACGAAAATATTTTAATCAAAAACGCGACTGTTGTAAATGAAGGGAAATCCTTTATTGGCGACGTGCTTTTAGCCGATGGCCGTATAGAACAAATAGGAACGATTGATCCAGAGCCACATCACCAAGTGATAGACGCAACAGGAAAACACTTATTCCCGGGTATTATTGATGGACAGGTACATTTTAGAGACCCAGGACTCACCCATAAAGGAGATTTATATACAGAAAGTAAAGCCGCTATAGCAGGTGGCGTTACTTCTTTTATCGATATGCCCAATACGGTTCCAAACATCTTAACCATCGAGAGCCTCAGAGATAAATATGAAATTGCTTCAAAAAAATCATTAGCTAACTATTCGTTCTTCCTCGGTGTGAATGCAGATAATATTGATGAAGTAATAAAGATGGACACCAGCCAGTTTATTGGTGTTTCTGATGACGGCTTGTATTTTACAAAAAAAGGAAACCTCCTGGCTGATCAACCAGAAACCATGGAAAAGCTATTTGCAAACTGCAGCTCCATTATTGCTATTCATTCAGAAAAAGAAGAAATAGTAGAAGAAAATGAACGCCTTTATAAAGAAAAATATGGCGCAGACATCCCCGCAAAGTTTCATCCGCTTATTAGAAACACAAAAGGCTGCTATGAAGCTACAAAGCGAGCGATTGAGTTGGCAAAAAAACACCAGGCAAGATTACATATCCTGCACCTGACGACAGAGGCCGAAACACATCTGTTTCAAAATGACCTTCCGCTTCAAGATAAAAAAATAACGACAGAAGTTTCTGTACACCACCTTTGGTTCTCTGATAAAGACTACGATAGACTGGGAATGCTTATCAAATGGAATCCGGCCATTAAAACAGAAGAAGATAGAGCAGGACTATTTAAAGCACTGCTTGACGATAGAATAGACATCATCACAACAGACCACGCACCTCATACCCTAGAAGAAAAAGAACAAGCCTACTTTCAATCCATGTCAGGAGCACCCATGGTGCAACATAGCTTAAATTGTATGTTAGAATTTTATAAACGAGACCTGATTTCATTAGAGAAAATAGTGGAGAAAATGTGTCATAACCCTTCTATTCTTTATAAAATGACCCACAGAGGTTTTATTAGAAAGGGCTATTATGCCGATTTAACCTTGGTGGATCTAAATAAAAACTGGACGGTGGCTAAGGACAACCTGCTGTACAAATGCGGTTGGTCGCCATTAGAAGGAACACTGTTTCAAACAGAAATCCAACAAACCTTTGTAAACGGCCATCTGGTCTACGATAAAGGCCACTTTTCTGAAGAACAAAAAGGAAAAGAAATCGAATTCGGCACATAAACCCTGAACGATCGTGTCGGTAACCGATCACAAAGTACATAAACTAACCCTAGCACAACTTGAATTATGCGTTACTAAGAAACGGTCTTGCATAGCATTATAAAAAAATATTCAGAAGACAGCCTATGGCGACAATTAAATGACACCGCCTGCATTTGCAACAACCATAAGTTCTCAAGAGCTGTGCAAACAGATGCAAAATAAAAATGCCGTTTAGAAAACTATCGTTCCTTATAAGATAGCAAAACTAAAATCAGATAAAAAAAAGCAATCTCCCTGGGATCAACTCCTTGTACCGATGGTAAACCTAAAAAGCCTTCTGCCACTTTAAGTAATAATTCTAAACCCGCTACTGATCCCAGTGCTACAGACACTAGTAATGCGCAATGTCCAAGTGTTACCGAATCTGGCCCGAGCTATAAAAGAAGAACCAAAGGCGCTACCGGCAGTAGTTAACAGCTTTACAATCAGTTAACAACATTTTAGGAATCCGTTTTGTATATTTACAGTATGTTATTTAGCTGTTTAAAAAATATACTTGTCACATTTCTAGCGGTAGTCGTTTTATGCTCTACCCTATCCTTTAGTGTGCACAAACATTTTTGCGGGCCATTTTTGAAAGACATTTCTGTGATCGTTCCCTCTCATGGCTGCGGTATGGAAAAAAGTAATCTAGAAGATTTTTGTTCCGTCACACCAGAAAAAAGCTGTTGCAGCGATGTTGTAGAATTGATTAAAGGTCAGGAACATTTAAAGTTATCTTGGAACAACTTTGATCTGGAACACCAACAATTTATAACAGTAATTGCGCCTTCCTATTTCTTTTCAATTGCTGAAGCTGGTCTAGAAGAGCCCCAGCTTATTCCCTACTCACCACCTCTGGTCCTCCACGACATACCGGTATGGCACCAGTCTTTTCTTATCTGATTAAAGTAATTTTAAGTTGCCTTAACCTTTAGGCTTTTAAATTTGCGCAAATGTTGCGCGACTTCTCACTATGTGCTCATGATTTGCGCACTTACAATTACTTTACCATATGAAATATATTATTATGATAGCTGTAGTTCTTCTCGCTTTCGCGAAAGCGGACGCACAAGGACCACCCATCACAGCAGATAAACCTATCATGCTAGGAGGCAATAGCTTCACCATGAAAACCCTTACCGAAATAAGAAACACAGAGCGAGGATCCGCAGTTTACGTACCCGTCATGTTGCACTACTTACCTACCTCTAACTCGCTTATTGCCTTACATATTCCATATGTAAATTACAACCTTAGCGACGCAATTGGTAGCGGTCTCGCAGACATGAAGATTATGGGGAAATACCAATTCTACCGCAAGGATGGAACCGGTAAAACCTTCCGTATGGTGGCCAAAACCTTACAAACCTTACCTACTGGAAAGGAAATAGACGTGATGGATATTTCTACTGGAAAATATGCCGGTTACTACGGTGTAGTTGCCGGACTGGAAACACTCAAGTATGGAATTTCTTCAGAGATAGGATACAATTCAATGCCTAATGGCACACTGGATGAATTTAGAGCCAAATTAGGTTTTGGATTGCCCTTGTTAAAGCCGCAATATCCCAATAAACAAGTGAATCTTTATTTTGAATACAGCAGTGTATGGTTGCACGAGCGCGACTGGTACCAGTTGCTTTATTCCCAAGGTATCCAATACGCCGGTAAAAATATCACGTATGACCTGGCTGTACAATTACCACTTATTCAAGAGATAGATGCAAATCGAGCACTAAATTACTCGGTATTTTTTGGAACACGGTATACCTTTTAACAAGCCTTGAATTAAATAATAAAGCGAAGCCTTCCTGCGACGGCTTGACACATAAATTAATATTAAAAATAACCTTTAACAACCTCACCCTTTAGGATTGAGGAAAAGTTTTAAAACAAAACAACATGAAACAAATAACAATAATTTTAAGCATCGCCATTGGATTATTTGCTTTCGCGAAAGCGGATGCACAAACCAGTAAAGACAGAGATCAATTTGAAGTACAAGTAGACGGACTAGGATGTCCTTTCTGTGCTTATGGACTAGAAAAAAAGTTCAAAGAATTCAAAGGAATTAAAGATATTGCTATAGACATAGAAACAGGGGATTTCTCTTTCAGCTATCCATCTGTGAAAGTATTAACTATGGGAGCTCTTCTTGCACAAGTAGAAAAATCTGGATACACACCTAATCTTGCAAAAATTACCCGTGCAGATGGTACTATTCAAACGAATAAGCAAAACGAAGAAGTCGCAAAAGCTGATCTTACTATGACAAAAATACATGTAGATGGTATGTGCGGCATGTGTAAAGCACGTATTGAAAAAGCAACAGTTACGGTAGGTGGCGTAGCGAATGCCGTATGGGATGTGGATACTAAATTACTAACTGTAAATTTTGATTCAAAACTAACCAGTGAAACGTTTATTGAAAAAGCAGCGGCAGCGGTAGGTCATGATACAAAAGGTACTCGTGCGACAGATAAGAGTTATGACAACTTGCACGCTTGTTGTAAATATGAAAGAACCAACTAAAATGAGAGTTCTTATATCCCTTATTGCCGTTGCGGCTGTTATGATTTCTTGTACCGAAAAACCCGCTGTTCCGCAGGAATGGCAGTTTGAAAAAACCATTGACCTAGATGGTATCAACCCCATAGGCATCGCTATGGACGGCAACGATATTTTTTTAAGCGATGGCGATCACAATCGGGTGGTTCAAGTAAGTGAAGGTGGTGCTATTCTATTCGAAATGGACGGTTTTGAACGTCCTATGCATATCCAATTTGGAACAGCAGAACATGAAATTACTGATAAACTCACCACATCTATGCTTCAAGAACGAGCGCTATTTATACCAGAATACGGTCGTGATTCGATTGCTGTGATGAGACGTAACAAAATAGATTACCTAGTTTTACAAGATTCATTAGATGCGCCAGCAGCAATAAGTGTTTACAAAAATGAAATGGCCATTGCAGACTTCTACCCCAATCGGGTATTGTATTACAATGGTACCGACTGGATAAGCATAGGTACCGAAGGTAAAAAACTAGGCCAACTTTATTACCCTACTGATGTTCAAATCACAGAAAAGTACATCTTTGTGGCAGATGCTTACAACCATCGCGGTCAGGTATTTGATAAAACAGGAAAAGGAGTCGCCTTTATAGGTGTTGATCAAAAGATGAATGCCACTACAGGAATTTATGTAAGTGATCAAGAGATATTTCTAACTGATTTTGAAAACGGTCGTGTATTGATTTTTGATATGGAATATCAATTGAAGCAAATTCTAGAAACAGGAGTCCATAAGCCTACAGATATTTACGTAAAAGAGGATGTTCTCTACATTACCAACTATCGTAAAGGGGAGCTCGTAAAATACCTGCTTAAAGAAAAAAACGATGTGTAAATCAGGTGTTTTATGGCTACTCATTCTCGCAACAAGTATAGCGAGTTGTAATGATAAAAAAAACATAGACAGCACCGTAAAACACCAAGGCACTTTGAAACAAATTATGTCTGGAAATCTAGAGGCGACAGCGTCTCTAGATTCTTTACAAAGTTTGCCTCATCTTTATGCTCTGGGTGCTTTAGAACATCTAGAAGGAGAAATTCAAGTGTTTGACGGCATCTCCTATGTAAGTAAATCCGGGGCAGCTGCTAGTGTTGTGCTGGAATCAACATTTGACCATAAAGCTGCTTTACTCGTGTATGCTCAAGTTCCAGAATGGAGCGAAGCAATTACATTGGAACGTTTTTCTGAAAACTCCGCATTAGAAAAGCAAATTAAAACTGCTGCGATCCTCCAAGGAATAGCAGTAGAACAGCCATTTCCATTTTTATTAAAAGGAACAGCGGCAACTTTAGACTGGCATGTGATCAAATGGGTAAAAGGCGATACTCTTCACAACCATAAAAAGCACAAAACAAACGGGGCACAAGGAGCTTTAGAAAATCGCGACGTAGAGGTGATCGGTTTTTATTCTGAAAACCACCAAACTGTTTTTACCCACCACTCTACCTTCCTACACCTGCATTTTAAAACAGATGATCCACAGGTTGTTGCCGGTCATGTAGATGGACTTACAGGTGATCAATTGCAACTTTACCTACCTCAACCTCAATGAAACATACGTATCAAATATCTGGAATGACCTGTAACGGCTGTCGCAGCGATGTGGAGAAAAGACTCCACGCTGTTCCCGGTGTAAAAGAAGCCATGGTAACTTTAGAAAATGAACAAGCCGTGGTACTTATGGATACCTTTATAGCAGTGGATATATTTCAAAAAGCATTGCCTAAAAAGTATTCTGTTACTGAAAAAGAGAATGTTTTTAAGAGTTCCGCTTTCGATAAAACAGCACCTCTAAAATCAAAGTTAGCGCAACTTAAACCTTTGTTCTTGATACTGGGCTATATAAGCATTGCAACAATTTTACTCCATTATCAAAGAGAAAACTGGAATGGCGCCATGCTGGATTTTATGGGATTGTTCTTTATAGTCTTTAGCTTTTTTAAAATGCTGGATGTACAAGGCTTTTCAAAAAGCTTTGGTATGTATGATCCGCTGGCTAGAATAATTCCTGTTTATGGATGGATTTACCCTTTCATAGAAACGGCTCTTGGATTCATGTTCTTAATGAGATTTGAGGTGGATATAGCCTTGATCGCTACTTTAGTAATTTTAGGAATCACCACCATAGGTGTTTCTCAAACATTACTCAATAAAAAGTCCATCCCATGTGCCTGTCTTGGGACCGCCCTAAAATTACCTATGACCGAAGCGACTTTTATAGAAAACGTCCTTATGATTGTTATGGGTATTTTTATGTTGTTTTAAGGATTCTAGAAAGCGGCTAGGCTTATTATTGATCTCGCTTTTTCAAAAGTGAGATCAACAACAAATACCTACTTTTCACTTCTTTCTCTAACTCTTTTATACAGCTTGAAAAGAAGCATGAGAATGACAGCAAAAACTACAAGACCGAAGAGTCCATAAACCCAGTTGATGGCGCTTTTGAGAATTACTAAAAACACCACTGCAAATAGAATAAGAATGGCTCCTTCGTTATAGATACGCATGCCGTTTGACGTCCACTTTACGACATCATTTTGAAGCTCTTTTTGAATAAATTGAGTTTTTATTTGATAGATGAAAAGCAATGCGACAAACCCAAGTTTCACATGCATCCAAGGTTCTTGTAACCATCCAGGCACAAGAATCAACAACCACACGGCAAACAGAGTTGCTAGGACAGCACTAGGCCAAGTGATGATGTACCACAACCTGCTGGTCATGATCTTAAGTTGTTGAAGCAAGATGCTTTTTTCAGGTTCTGGCTTTGCATGCGCTTCAATTTGATATACAAATAAACGCGGTATATAAAACAAGCCTGCAAACCAGGTGATAACAAAAATAAGATGTAGGGATTTGATATAATTATATTCCATAAAGACAATACAAATTTAGGCAATTAATACCAAGATTTAAGAATCCATAAAACAAGAGATTGATTTTAAAATGAAGTGTCTAAAAATCTATTTATAATTCGGTATTTTTAGTACTTTATATCTCTAATTGAACCGCTTGTTATAAATTAAAATTATTTAAAAAGAGAAACAACCAGAACAACAGCTTTTTTTTATAAGAGAGAGAAAAGAGCCACTTATAATGTGCTTCAAGTCTGTCCTAAATAACCAAAACATCTATACGGACTCTTTTGCTTATTTTCTTTGTTAGAAAACAGTCAAGTACCTTACACCGTTATTACATTTTACACCTATAAAAATAATACCATCACATCGCATAATTAGTCCTTTTTATTTCGTGGCAGACCCTTGGTGAAATGGTAATTAGTGACATTTGCACGCTTAGTATCGCAATAAGTTCCTTCTTTTTATTCTTTCCTGATATATCTTGAATTTAGTACTTTCCCAACTTAAGTCAGTAGTATTATCTTTAAACATTAACATCGCAGCTGTACTTCGATGTATCACCAGGGCATTTTACAGTTAAGCTGGCACCACTGATTCTTTTTATGCGGCAACCTAAAAGCCCGTTGCCCGATAAAAAGGAAGCTCTAACTACCGCAAATAGAATTTGTAAATAGTAAGAACACCTCTACTTCCATTATCTGACATATAAAGGGTAATATTGTAGGCTCAAATAGTGTATATGGAATTCGGTACAGAAACGTTAGATCTGGTGGGTTATGCAGCAAGTGTGGTGGTACTACTTGCTTTTTTTATGAAGAATATCAATACATTGCGTATTGTCAACTCTGTTGGTTGTGTATTGTTTATTATCTATGGTTTGTTATTTGACTTGCCCAACCTGCCTATTATTATAACTAACATAGGCATTCTACTCGTCAATGGATATTATCTATCTTTGAAGAAGGAAGTGCCAAAAGTAAAAGAAGATAAATAAATGAAAATAGGTTTAGCGCTTTCTGGAGGTGGCGTTAGAGGTATCGCCCATGCTGGAGTCATTAAAGCATTGCAAAAACATCGTGTTGAGGTACAGCAAATATCTGGCACAAGTGCGGGAGCCCTAGTAGGTGCTCTTTATGCAAAAGGTGTGTCTGTTGAAGAAATAGTTCATTTCTTTGAAAGATCAAATCTATTTCACCCTAGAACATTTGCTTTTAGACAAGCCGGATTTATTAATTCTTCTGTTTTTACAGATCAAATATCGCAGTATATTCCAGAGAACAGTTTTGAATCTTTACCTATCCCACTGAGCGTTACTGCCACTGATCTACATACCGGAGAGCTTAAAATTTTTAAAAAAGGAGAGCTGTATGTATCTATTTTAGCCAGCGCTGCTTTTCCAGGGATTTTCACTCCTATAGAAATTGATGGAAACACCTATGTAGATGGCGGCGTACTAAACAATTTTCCTATAGATCTCTTAGGTGATTGCGGTATAAGAATAGGTAGTTATGTCAACAAAGTGGACCTTAATAGCCGCAAGTTGAAGCATTCGTATGATGTGGCTGCTAGAGCTTATGCGATTAATCAATACCATCAAGATAAAATAAAATTCAGCCAGTGCGATCTATTGATAGAACCAGATCTATATAATTATGGGTTGTTTAGTTTTAAAGGAATGAAAGAAATTTTTGAGATCGGTTATGAAACAGCTTCTAAACGTTTAGAAACTACAGCCATCTTTGACGGCATTTAAATAAAAAAGCCTTCCATAAAAGAGGAAAGGCCCTGATTTGAATAGAAGATAACTGCTTACTTATAGAATTCTACCGCTCCAATAGCGATATCGTACATGGCCCCTACTATTTTAATATCCCCATCGTCTTCTAACTCTCTTAATACCGGGCTTTCCCTGCGAATTCTCGCGATGGTAAGATCTACGTTTTTAGCAGAAACAGCATCCACAAAATCTAGATTTTTTGAATTGCGTTGTGCTTCTTCCTTAGGTTCCTCTACCGCATAAACAGCTGGTTCGATTTTCTCAATAAGCTTTGTTAAATTTCCTAACCTAGCATGATCACAAGCTCCTTTAATAGCACCACACGAAGTATGCCCTAACACTACTATGAGTTTTGTACCAGCTAGTTTACAAGCAAATTCCATGCTTCCTAAAATGTCTTCATTTACAAAATTTCCAGCTATACGCACGCTGAATATATCGCCTAGTCCTTGATCAAAAACTAACTCTGCAGAAACACGAGAATCTATACAACTCAAAATAATAGCAAACGGAAACTGTCCATCTCGAGTGTCGTTAATTTGCTGTAGTAAATTACGGTTTGCTTTTAAATTATTTTGAAATCTCTCGTTACCCTCCTGCAAAAACTGGAGTGCTTTCTCTGGAGTCATTGTCGATTGGGATTCTTTAGTATGTACTTTCATTACTTATACCTTTTAAATTTAAATTTGTCTTGCTTTGGCCTCAATTTGAAGAACTCTGTAAAACTAGCTGGATTTTCTACTATACCCCTTTCTGAAATCAATTTGATATCAATCTCTCTATTAATGGCCTTTTCTCTGAAGTCATCTAAAATTTCTACCACATCATAATCCAAATAGCTAGTATTTCTTACATCCAGTTCCAGAAAAGTGTTTCTCGGTAGACTATCTAGCTCTCTTAAAATGGTAGCTTTATTAAAGAATGTAACCTCTTCTGCAAGAATCATTTTAACTTCATGTTTTCCTGAATCATCGCTTTCTACGGCATGAAGAAAATGAGAGTTTTGATAACTTTGGAAAAGTGTAATGATTATTCCTAATGAGAGACCAACTCCTACCCCTAATAAGAAATTAAATTGTAACAATAATACGGTCACAATAAAAGGAATAAACTGACGCCATCCAGAACTCCACATTTGTTTAAACACACTAGGCTTTGCTAGCTTATATCCTACAATAAGTAATATCGCGGCAAGAACTGATAAGGGAATCTTATTCATAAGAGTCGGTATTAAAATAACCGATGCTAGTAATAGAAAACCGTGCAAAATAGCACTCATTTTAGTTCTTCCACCAGATTGAATATTGGCACTACTCCTTACGATTACTTGTGTTATTGGAAGACCGCCTATAAAACCAGAAGCTACATTTCCAACCCCTTGCGCTATTAATTCTTTATTAGTAGGAGTTACTCTTTTAAGAGGATCTAATTTATCAGTAGCCTCAACGCATAATAAGGTCTCTAAGGAAGCAACTATGGCTATCGTAAACCCTGTGATAATTACATCTACATTTCCTATCTGGCTAAAATCCGGGAATTTAAATTGTCCAATAAAGGAATCAAAACCGTCTGGAACTGGGACATTTACTAAATGCTCTTCTGATATGTTCCAGTACCCCACGTCTCTAGTTAGGACATAATAAATAATCCCAATCACGACCGCTACTAGAGGACCTTGTATAATTTCAAAAAGTTTTGATTTGCCCTGAAGCACATTGCTCCATAACAATAGAATCGCAAGAGCTATAACTCCTATAAGCGTGGCCCCTGGGCTTATGTATTCTCCTATATGTACGATCTCGGTGAAGGTGTTTTCCCCATCTATTTGATAGAAATCCCAATCGCCTTCTGGATCTTTATCTAATCCAAAAAAGTGAGGGATCTGCTTCAAAAATATAATAATTCCTATTCCCGTTAGCATTCCCTTAATTACGGAAGAAGGGAAGTAATAACCTATAATCCCCAATTTTAAAATCCCAAAAATAATCTGAATCAAACCACCTATTACGACAGCGACTAAAAATATCTCAAAACCACCTAAATCAGTAATCGCAACCGCTACGATTGCTGCAAGGCCGGCTGCTGGACCACTTACACCTAATTGCGACCCACTCCACGAACCTACCAGAATTCCTCCAATAATACCTGAGATAAGCCCAGCAAATGGTGGTGCTCCACTGGCTAGAGCGATACCTAAACAAAGTGGTAAGGCGACAAAAAACACGACAATACTTGCCGGTATATCTTTTTTTAAATTTTTAAACGGATTTGATGAATGCATAAAATAATTGGTGTCCCTTAAGACAAAGGGACTTTGAAAACTGGCCTAAATAAGAAGGCTAGAGAATGAAAAATAGGAATTGAAAAAAATTCTGAGAATTGCTATGCAAGGAATTCTGGAGGCGGAATCAATATTTCTTGAGAATGACTTACCCAAAGATTTTGAGTAAAATATTTAGAACTATCCTGAAAGAGATCTTGGTTCAAAAATTTTGTTTGCAGAAGGCTCCATAAAGTTTTTTCTTTCTCGAGTTCTGTATTGGTCTTTTCTTCTACTTCTTTCTCTCCATCTATATCCATATCTGAATCTAAGATATAGCTGGTATCATTCATATTCAAACATATTTCTATTACTGGCTGGATAAATAGCAAGCCACAAATGAGCAACATTCCTAAATGTTGCATAATTCGAGCCTGCTTGAAAATCGGTGCCATATGATGTTGAATTACTATTTTTGAAATATAAACAAAAATAATAACTTGCATAAAATATATTAATGTATACCTAAAGTTTTAACATAATATTTTAAGTGCGGAAAGAGCAAAAAAAAGGGAGCTTCTTTCGAAGCTCCCTTTTTAAATTTGACATACTCTAATCTTCCGATGGAATAGGAATACCTAATTCCATAGCAACATCCTTACTTACATTCGTTTCTTCGGTCGCATAAGCTACGGCATTAATATCTACGATGACTTTGTACCCTCTTGCAGTGGCCACTTTTTTGATAGCTTCATTAAGTTTCTTAGTAATAGGACCTATTAATTTATTTTGCTTTTCTCCTAACTTTAACTCTGCTAGTTTTTTACCGTTTAATAATTCAGTCTCTATCGCACCAGCTTGAGACTTATAAATTTCTACTTCTTTATTAAAAGCAACCTCATCTGTTGCAGTCTGAGATAATTCCTGAACTTGCTTTTGCAGCGCTGCCATTCTCTCTCTTGCATTAGTTTCTGCTTTTTTTGAGTCTGCCTCCAGTAAAGCGGCTAATTTGTTAATTTCCTCTTGTGCTTTTTGAAATTCTGGCATGGATTGTAAAATAGCCTCTGAAGCGACATAACCAGTTTGTGCTATTGCTGTTCCAGCTGCTAGGAATACTACTAAAAGTAATTTTTTCATTTTTCTTTAAATTAAGATGTGCAATATAGTTAAGTCCATTTACACTTTTGGATATATTTACGGTTCACTTTTCAACTATTGGACCAATTATAAGCAGATAAGTGTTAATAAGTGTTATTGTTGCTCCTATATCGCTTTCGCGAAGGCGAAACAAAAACATTTCAGAAACCTGTACGTAACTTACTTCTCACAAATGTAACGGCGGCTGGTTGACTGACCTCAACGCTAACACGTTCCCTATTCCAACCTTTTAACAATAAATCAATTGGAAAGAAACTTAAATATCCCGCATCATGAAAACCTGCTGCTTCTAAATTAGTAACAGTTGAGAGCCGCTATCTCAATTCTAAATAATTCTCCTTGCCAGTTTTGTTAACGTCGTATGATGGATCTTTTTGTTCCTTCACTAAAGAGTCTCCTCAAAAATTGACGGCATAACCACAAATGTTCCAACTTACTCATACAAGGTCGTTTCCCGTATTTGGATTCATAAGTAAAAGACCTGTGTTTTTTATTCCATAAAGTGCAGCTGCCGCATCTCTCTTCCATATCAGAGATCCATTGGCCATTTGTCACAACTACTGTTGAACATCACGTGCAAAAATCTGCCACTACTACAACTCAATTATAAAAACACAGATAAACAGATCAGCGGTGCTTACCAATGGTGCTCTTACTGAAACGACACCACTAACAACTAACCAAAATGGCATTAAATTTTTAACCCTATAAATTTCTTTAAAAATAGGATTTTAGGTTTTTTATAAATTCCTCATAAGTTACATAAATGTTAAATTTAGAAGTCACTCCATTTTCTAATTTACCTTTAAAACTAAAATTGAGACCATGAAAAAATGTATGCTTTTTATCGCTGTATGCTTTAGTATTGTAGCAACAGCACAATACAATATCGTTTATAATCTAGAGAAAGGTGGCGTTTACCCGCAAAATCAAACTGTTGTCAGTGAACAAAATCAAATTATTAATGGCATGCCCCAAGAGATTAGCACTACCGTTTCTACCGAGTCCGATTATATAGTACAGGATATTAAAGAGGGTGTTTATTATATAGATATTATGGTAAAAAAAATGTCTAATACAACTAAAACTGCGATGGGGCGTGAAATAATCGCTTCCGATGGCCCCGTTTCTAACCCCATGAATAAGTTGTTTAACAACATGACTACATACCCCATTAAAATCACCATGAATAATAAGGGAGAACTATTAAGTTTTGATAATAGTGCTCAACTAAAAAATATGACAGAAGGTGTGGATCTGCCAGAAATGCAATTAGCCCAATTAGAAGGAACCATGAAAAAGGAAATGAGTGCAGAAAAACTGACTTCAAATTACAGCCAATTGACTCAAATATTACCGAAAACCGAAGTGTCTATAGGAGCTTCTTGGAGTAAAAAGATAACTATTAACTCTATAGTTCCATTTGAATCTACTACGACATTTACCTTGGAAAGTGTTAGCGATGAGTTTTATACCATAAGTACCACGGCCACTATTGCAACATCAGAAAACGAAGAATCAGACGTAATGGGTATGAAAGCAAAATGCAATCTTGCCGGACCCTTAAAAGGAACTTATATTATCGATAAAAATACAGGATGGATCAGTTCCGCCAACTTAGAGCAACAACTTGACGGAAATATTACCTTTGAGAAATCGGAAATGATGCCTCAAGAAATGAAGATCTCCATGACCTCTAAAACAAGTACAACTATAAAGTAAGAACATACAAAATATTCAAAAGCCGTTTAGGAATCAATTTTCTTAAACGGCTTTTTTAGTATCGTACAAGGTTATTTCTTACGGCGTCTGTTCACACCTTTATCACCTCGAGTTTTAGGCTTTTTATATTTAGCCGCTATGATGCGGCGGTAACTACCGCCTTCATTACTCTTAGAATTCTTCTCGCTTTTTTCATGAAAAGCTTCCCCTCGCTGATCTTCAATAACCTTATGCGGATTGAATATCTCACGAACAATAGTCTTCTCCTCCGGAGTTTTTTGAGTAGAAATCTCTACTTCATCAGGAAAAGCAAGTTCTGGAATCTTGTAATCCATCAACTCTTCTATCCTGTCCTTATCATCCTTTTCACCGTCTGTATAGAATAAAATAGACCTTCCTTTTTCCTCTGCACGACCAGTTCTTCCTATACGATGCATGTAATTTTCTGGAAATGAAGGTACATCTATATTTATTACATGGGAGATTTTATCTAGATCCAGACCACGAGCCATAACATCTGTAGAAACTAGGATGCGGCTAGCACCGCTATCAAAAAGTTCAATAGAACGCAATCTATAATTTTGTGTCTTGTTAGAATGTATCACAGATACCTCACCACCGTAATGTGGGCTCATTACTTCTTGAAGTCTATCAGCACTTTTCTTATTCCTTACAAATACGAGTACTTTATGAAATCTCGCGCGATCGCTCACCAGTTCCATGAGCAAATTTGCTTTGGTGTAAAAATTCTCCACCGCATAACAAGTTTGATCTATATTTTCTAATCTTGTTCCAGAAACGGCAATAGATATCTTTTCTGGGTTATAGAAATATTCTCTTATAAAATCTTCAATCTGATCTGTCATCGTTGCAGAGAACATGATATTCTGGCGACGTTTAGGGAGATGATCAAAAATATTGGTCAGCTGAAATCTAAAACCTAAATCCAGCATCACATCTACCTCATCGATCACTACTTTTTTACAGTTCTTGAAATTTACGGTTTGACTTACGATGAGATCGTACAATCTTCCAGGCGTAGCAACAAGCACATCAACCCCATCAGCATAAGCCTTCTTTTGCGTATTGATATTGGTACCACCATAAATACCCAATACACGCAAATTCATGTATTTTGAATACTCCTCAATGTTTTGAGTTACCTGCACCACCAGTTCCCGTGTAGGAACTAAAACCAAGACTCTAGGGTCGTCCACTTTAGCATATTTAAGCTCGTGAAGTAAGGGCAACATATAACCTAATGTCTTACCGGTTCCCGTTTGGGCGATTCCTATCATGTCACGACCAGAAAGCACCACTGGAAAAGCCTCTTCCTGAATAGGGGTCATGGTATCAAAACCTAATTCCTCAATTCCATTCTGTAAGGGTGTTTTAAGGTTCAGATCTACAAAAGATTTCATACTTGAAAATTTTTGCAAAGATACGTATTTATGACGACGGTAATTATGACGACAAATGACAAAACGAGAACGCTGTGCTGCAAGAATCAAGATTCACGATTCAAGACAAAAAGAATAGCGACAGACTGGTTCGTTGATCGCTGCGCTAACATCTTTGCTGACTACAGACGAATAACCAAAGACCTTAGATCGCTTTTGCTGCGCAAAATCTAAATACACAAGAGTCAAAAGACTACAGGCTCAAAATGTAAGTCTAAAATTCCTTCCCTTTGGAAAGGTTGGAATGAGCTGCGATGCAGGAAAAACTGTACAGACAACAATCCCTATTCAGCAATAAAAACGCCAGTTGTCAATCGTCAATTCCCCCGATATTTTTAGAAAGAAAAGCGGACAGTCGGCCGTGAAAAGTTTTATAAATTAAAACAGTCGGTTGTCGATAGTCAACATATAGATCGTCAGTCGTTGAAATTTTTGTGACACAAAAAACAGTCAATCGTCAACAAGAAAGTATCTTTGCAATATGCATTTAAGAAACATACACAGGTACGGTTACGACTTTCAAAAACTAACCCTTACTCACGCTGAATTAGAAAAACATCTTGTTAAAGGTCCTACTGGCGCACTGACTATAGATTTTAGTGATGCCACTTCCATCTTAGAATTCAACACGGCTCTTTTAAAACACCATTATAAGGTGAAATACTGGAGGCTTCCTGAAGGTTCTCTCTACCCACCCATACCTGGTCGTGCAGACTATATCCATCATATTTCAGACCTTATTGGGAAAGGAATAAAAACGGGACTGGACATAGGTTGTGGTGCAAGTGCTATTTACCCCATTCTGGGAAACAATATTTACGATTGGAAAATGGTAGGCTGCGATGTGGATAATGAAAGTGTTGCTTTTGCAAAAAAAAACACCTTAAAAAATGATGCAATAGAAATACGCCATCAAGTTAACAAAGGCAATATATTAAAAGGGGTCATTCTTGAAGGAGAAAACTATGATTTCACGATATGTAATCCGCCTTTTTATGCCAGTGAGGAAGAAGCTGTAAAAGCAAATATGGATAAGCAAAGAAAGCTAGGCACCTACGAAGAGCGACGCAACTTTGCCGGCCATGCTGGCGAACTTTGGTGTAACGGTGGCGAAGCCCTTTTTATAAAGCGCATGATTAAAGAATCAGTGGCTTATAAAAGTCAAGTAGGGTGGTTTACTTGTTTGCTTTCGCGAAAGCAAAACCTCAAAAAACCTGTAAAACAATTAGAAAAGCTTAAAGCAGAAATTAAAGTGATAGAAATGAGTACTGGCCATAAGGAATCGCGCTTTGTAGCTTGGAGATTTAAGAGTTAGAAAAGACTAAATATTTCTAAACCAGACACTTCTATAAACTTCGTGAAAACAAGTTAAACACAGGGGGTTGAAACACAAATACCTCTGAGTGAAACGTAAAATCTCACTGTACCGATTTGATATTCTGGAGGGAATAATTTATTTAAATTAGTAGCATCAGCTGAAGTTTAAGTAAGGTGAAATGCTTAAATTTAATTATAGATTGAAGAAGATAAATGGACGATAAGACAATTCAAAATTTACGTGAAGCGCTGGAATTTTCTCCAGACAATATCCCATTGAGATTACACCTCGCAGAATCTCTGAGACTGGGTAACATGCTAGACGAGGCCGAGGAAGAATACGAAATTATTCTACAGTACAAGGCTGAGCCTAAAGCGAGAATAGGACTTGCGCTCATTTCCTATAAACAAAAGAACTACTCTAAAGCAATTGTGATCTTAGAAAGCCTGATCCAAGAAGGAAATAAAGACCTGGACACGCATTTGTTTTACAGTCGTGCACTCGTTAGATCTAATGATACCAGCCAGGCCATAGATGCATATCAGGAATTACTGAAATTTCATCCTGACTTCAGCGATGATGAATTAGATAAGCAATTGAGAATGTCCTCTAACGAAACTGGAGATTATGAGGAGGATGACGACGACTACGACGATGATTATGACGACGGATTCAATGAATCCAGCATTTTTATAGAAAAGCCAGAAATCAGTTTTAAGGATGTAGGTGGCATGGAAAATGTAAAACGTGAGATCGATTTGAAGATCGTTCAACCCCTACTCCATCCAGAAATTTACAAAGCTTACGGTAAAAAAATAGGTGGTGGTATTTTACTTTACGGTCCTCCAGGATGTGGTAAGACCTACATTGCAAAAGCAACTGCTGGACAAATAAACGCTAAATTTATTTCCCTAAACCTCAACGATATTCTCGATATGTGGATTGGTAATTCTGAAAAGAACCTACACCGCATTTTTGAAGTCGCTAGAAATAATACTCCTTGTGTGCTTTTTATAGATGAAATCGATGCACTGGGTGCAAGCCGCAGCGATATGAAACAAAGTGCGGGGAAAAATTTGATCAATCAGTTTTTACAAGAGTTGGATGGGATTTCTAATGATAATGAAGGCCTTTTAATTCTGGGCGCGACGAACATGCCCTGGCACCTGGATACCGCTTTCCGTCGTCCGGGAAGATTTGATCGCATCCTTTTTGTGCCGCCGCCAGATGCGCTAGCACGTGAAGCCATATTTGACTTAAAACTGGAAGAAAAACCTACTAAAGACATCGATACCAAAGCACTTGCTAAAAAAGCTCCAGAATATTCTGGTGCAGACATTGAAGCAGTAATCGATATAGCGATAGAAAATAAATTAGAAGATGCTATCAGGTCGGGCATACCTGAACCACTGACTACAAAAGATCTTTTAAAATCATTAAAACAACATAAACCCAGCACCAAAGAATGGTTTACGACTGCAAAAAACTTTGCTGTATATGCTAACGAGTCTGGACTTTATGATGACATCCTTCATTACTTAAAGATTAAAAAGTAATGACAGAAGCTTTATACGAAAGAGCCTATTTGCTCTACCAGCAAAGAAGGTATTCTCAATCAGAAGATCTATTAAACCAAGCACTTACACAGGACCCTAATAGCATATCCTGTCTACACTTACTTGCCGAGGTTAATCTTGCTCTAGACGATCCTAAAAAGGCAAAACATTTTATAGACATCGCTATCGGTATGGATCCATCTATAGACTTTTTGTTTGCCACTAAGGCAAGAGTCATGTTAGATGTAGAACGGTATGATGAAGCTGAGGAATTATTAAAACAGGCCATCCACCTCAATGCGCAGGAGCCTCAAAATTATGCGATGTTGGGTTATGTCTCGCTTTCGCGAAAGCGGTATAAAGAAGCAGAGCAACTCTCTGAAAAAGCTCTTTCACTAGATCCTTCCAATTTACTGGCGTTGAACACCAAAGGAACTGCTCAGTTAAAACAAAATAAAAGAACCGAATCTGAAGAAACCTTAAAAGGTGCGCTAGGAGAAAACCCAGAAGATTCTAATACCCATACAAATTACGGCTGGAACAAACTGGAAATGGGAGAACACAAAGCTGCCTTAGGACATTTCAAAGAAGCATTGCGTTTTAACCCGAACAATTCTTATGCACAAGCAGGAATGATGCAGGCATTACAGGCACGGTATTTTGTGTACAGGTGGTTTTTAAAGTATCAATTTTGGCTGGGTAATATGGGTGCAAAATACCAATGGTATTTTATCATAGGCTTTTATGTTGGAACTCAAGCGCTAAGTTATGTAGCCGAAACTATTCCTGCTTTATCAGCCTTTCTTACTCCAGTTGTCATACTACTCGCACTAATAGCTATAAGTACTTGGGTTATCGGGCCACTTTCTAAATTGCTTTTCAGTTTTAATGCCTATGCCAAATTCTTACTGGGTAAAAAAGAAAAGCAAGCGGTTGTCTTTACAGCTGCGTGTCTGTTCATTTCATTAACAGGGGTTGCAATTTACTTTGTAGCATTAGATTTCAGGTTTTTAATGGTTGCAGTTGCTGGGCTTATTTTAATGATTCCTTGGAGCATGTTTTACCAAGAGACTCAACCTAAATTAATGATGCCGCTAGCTGCTGGAATAATGACCCTAATAGCAGTAGCAGCCTTTTATAAAAGCTTTACTTCTGATGATGTGATGAATGTTTTTGTTACTGCCTTTTTAATTAGCTTTTTTGCATTCCAATGGTTTGCAAATGCGGTGATTATCAAAAGAAGTAATATTTGAAGTTGATGGCGATTAGGGAAATTAGATGATAGATTATGGACAAAAGACTAGCTCATTGATCCCTGCGCTGACCACTTTGCTGACGACTGAATAGCTGATCACCAAAGGCAGCCTTTTATTTTCCTAAACAAATGACTTTTGGATCGCAGTACCATGCCAAATTTTGTCGGGATTCATAAGGAATAGCGGCATATAAAAATATCGAGAACATATACTGGATTCCGAATACATCTCGACAAAAGACTAACTCATTGATCGCTTTGCTTGCCCCTTTTCTGAGAAGGGACGTAGGACAAATTTTTATTGCTGTTTTATCTTTTTTCTTCTCAAAGTCCTATTTGGAAGAAGTAATCAGGAAATTTTCCTGTGCTGAGTTTATCGAAGTGTAGAAGCGGGGAAATTTAATTCGCGTATGAATTAAATAAGTCGTTTTACCGCACTGCAACTATAAAACGTGCCTAAATAAATTTGGAACAAAACAGAGATTCAAATATGCTCTGATAAATTAGCCACCAACACTCGTTTATGATTGAAAGTTGTAGATCCCGATTTTATGGTCTTATTTTCTGAAAGGATAAAAGTATGGAAAGTTGTTTGTATCTTCTCGACTACCTAAGAAATAAGATTATGTTCGGATTATTTAAAAAGAAAAGTGAGATGGAAAAATTGCAAGAGCACTATGAAAAACTCATGAAGGATTACCATACACTTTCCACAACAGATCGCACTGCCAGCGACAAAGCTTATGCAGCAGCTGATGAGATCGGTAAAAAAATGGATGCGTTGAAATAAGTTTTTGGTTATCGTGTTTTGATTGAATTATACCTCTTTAATCCAAATAGATCCTCAGAAGTAATGGCTTAATTTTGAATAACAAAAAAAGATATTCAAAACTTAATCTGAAGATGTTTTTTAAAATAAAAAAGTAAAACTTTTAGTTCTTAAATCCCAAATTCATATTTCACACGTACACCAACCGTGTTAAGAGTAACCTTATCAAAGAATGGTTTACCAGTAGACTGCTGTGCTGCGCTTAAACTACTGTTATTGATAAAATCTGTAGTCATATTGGTATTGTAATCTAAGAGACTGGAATTGTTGCTTTTTAATATGTCATTGAGTCCATATTCTACAAAAGCCCCAAAATAAACCCAACGACCAGAACCAAAGTTTTCTTTAACTCCTACTTCTAAGAAGGCGTTGAAGCTATTATTTATTTCTAAATCATTTTCACCAAATTCAATATTCTCAAAAGTACCAAAACCAGCAAATCTAGGAGCAGTAAGTTCAGCATTAAACCTTTCATAATACCCACTAGTTGTTAGACTATTGGCGCTTCCTTTTGACTTTGGACTTAGAAAAAGATTTGCATTAGCTCCTATTTTTGAATAGAATCGTGTCTGGTTTCCATTAGACTCGTATTGAACTGCGATAGGAATAGAGAGCACGGTGCTTCTTTGAGTTTCTGAATACTGTTCTAGACGGTATCTAAATTCAAAGTTTTCACCTTCAGTATCTACGGCATCTACTTGATCGCTATAGGTATCTATATTTGTACTGGTTTGCAAGTAACTCAGACCTAAGCCTGAGTGAATATTCCAGTTTTCATTGAGAGCATAAGAAATACCGAAATTAATTCCTGCCCCAGGTTGATAACTGGTATTTAACAGTCCATTATCAGCATTCAACTCTGCAAAAATTAACTGTGCACCCACTGAGGCTTTCCAATCAGATTGAGCAAAAGAACTATACATACTTGTTAGAGCAACAAATAGTAGCGATAAACGCAAAATTCTTTTTTTAAGAGGGCTCATATATTTAAGGTTTATTTTATTTGTTTTCATATCAGAGTGGTCCGATTAGTTTTTGATAAAGTTTACTGATACCGTTCTTTGAGAAGTCGCTAAAACCACTCTATAAAGTCCTACTGGAAGACTTGGCGATAGGCTTACTGATGAGTCAAATCCTTGTACTGGCAACGTTTTA